>NZ_FUYA01000004.1:0-143019 GCF_900167065.1 Desulfobaculum bizertense DSM 18034 | reverse complement strand
CTCTTTCCCGTGAGTTGCCACCATTTTCTTTCTGAACGCGGGCGTTCAGAAAGAAAGGGTTGGAGCGCAAAGAAAAAGAACACACGTCCAGTTAATTAGGCCGAAAAAAAGGGGACCGAAATGGAGAGGAGAGCTACGCTCTCATCACATTTCGGTCCCCTTTTATTTCGGGCGAAATCGGGATTCCCAAGGGCCTCGTCCTTGGGCGGGGTCAAGGGGCAGCGCCCCTTGCAGGGTTTGGGGCAGCGCCCCAATAAAACATCCCCCCCCAATAAAATCGAGCCTGTTACTCGAGTCCGAGTTGCTTCAGGAGGTCGTCGACATCATTCTGCGAGGTCCCGTTCTGAGGTCCTTTGAGCTTGGAGACTGTTTCCTGAGTCTCTTTTTCAAGCTGCTCGGTGTTGAGTTCTGGTTTCTCGTCGCGTTTTTTTACAATGAGTCCCGTGGAGATGTAGACATCTGTGACGACTTCTTCGATGCGCTTAAGTGCCGTGACGATGCGCTTGATGCGTTGCCCTGTGAGGTCCTGAAAGGAGAGGGCTGTCATAATTTCGATGAGGTCGGAGGTGTGGGCATCATTAAGCTCAATGAGCTTGTCCACATTGGTTTTGCTTGCGCCCCCGGAGCGGAAATCGCGAAGCAGTTCGCCGGATTTTGCAATCATTTCCTGATGCTTCTCGACGATATCCATAATGCGAACGGTAGCATCCTCGGTGGACTTTAATATTTCATCAAGCTGGTCAGAGGCTTCTGAGAGAAGTTCGTCAGTTTCGACGGGGTGGGTGCTTGTTGGGCAGTACGATTCCCGTTTTGCCTGCTTGATTTCGAGGTAAATTTGTTCAAGGCCGTGCCGCATGTCGTCGTTGACTTTGCGGAAAAATTCGCCGTCTTTGAGCTGATGAGCGAGGCTTTTGCTGAGGGCAGCGGTCACTTCTTTTTCAATTGTCTGGCGCAGTGTCATATCGAGGCCCTTTGCAACGCTCTGAGTGACCTGTTCTATGAGCGCGTCGAGCTGCTTATCAATCTGTGGTGTCATTGGGGGATTCCTCTTCTGGTGTGGGCTTAGTCTGTCCACTTCTGCTGTCGGATGCGTTCTCGTTCTTCCTTGAAGACAAAGCGGACAATAGCTTCTCTGTCATTCTGCCGAACTTTGGTAAAGTCGACATCACACACAGTCTGAGTGTCGCGAATACGGCGTTCTGAAACGACGCCAACAGCCGCAGCAACGTGAAGCGGGAACTGCCCGATCATGAGGGCGAATTCCAAAATATCACCGGGGTTGAATTCTTTATCTGGGCAGACAAAGGAGAGGCCGGAGCCAGAAAGCTCGACAATTTCGATAGAGGTTTCGAATTCGTTTTCGAGGTGTTCCTGTCCGATGAGTCCGAGCAGGGCGTCGAGCTTGGCGTTAATCATCTGGAGATACTCGACGAGTGCCTCCTGAAGGTTTGCAGAACTCAGGTCTGGGGTGTCATGCCCGACCTGATCGTGCTGCATGGGAAGACTGGAGGCCGAGTCAATATGACGGGCATAGCCTCGGATGCGGGTTTCGACGCGAGAAAATTCACTGTGCTCCATGGCTCGGCCTCCTTGGTAGAGTGGTTACATATCGCTTTCAGAAATCTGGATATTCATGGCATTGACCGGACAGACGCGGGTACATTTGCCACAGGCGGTACATTTTTCGGAATCAAAAAGACAGGTACGCTTTTCACGATCCATGTAGAGTGCATGGGTGGGGCACAGAGCCGTGCACACACCACAGTCGATGCAGAGGTCGTCATCGCGGGAAATTTTCTGTGCGATGGCCTGCACGGAAATGTCGTGCTCTTTGAGGTAATCGACACCCTTGTGATAATTCTCTTCGCTACCGGTCAGCTCCAGAATAAGTGAGCCTTCCTGACGGGAAGAGATGCTGGCCTGCAAAATGTTGAAGGTCAGGTCAAACAGCTTGGTCAGGTTACAGACAATAGGTTTACCAGAGCTTTCCGGGGGGAAAGAGAGGTGAACAATTTTTCTGTACGCTTTTACGACGTCTTGCATTGCGAATCCATAATTTTGTCTGAAATGCGAAAGTTTCAGAGAAGAAGGTTACTTTTTGAGGATTGCCTGTGCGCGTTTTGCTTCAGGTGTTTTCGGGAACTTGTTCACGACATCCTGCAAAAGCAGGCGTCCAGCCTTGACCCTACCAAGGCGCATGAAAGAAAGTCCCTGTTTAAAAAGGGCAGTGTGATATTTGCTGCTCTTTTTGTACTTGTCCAAGACGTCCTGATATTTCAAAACGGCGCGGGCATAATCCTTTTCCTGATAATAGCATTCACCCTGCCAGAAAAGAGCATTGGGGACGAGCTTGTGCTTGGGGAAGTTCTCGACGAACTCTTCCCACTGGCGCTGGCCCTGAGCGTATTTTCTTGCTTCAAAGGAGCTGCGGGCTGAATCGTACAGCGCCTTTGCCGGGTCGGATGCTTTTTTGACGTCTGGCACCGGAGTAGGTGCGGGAGCTGCAGAAGCTTTAGCTGTGGGAGTGTCCAGCTTGGCCGGTGTGTCCGGGTTGGGTTCGGAGTTCACTCGCTGCGTGGGCAGAGCCTGAGGCGTCAGCGATGAAGCGGGGCGCTGTGTTGCTTCACGTGCAAGACGTTTTTTCTTGATCTGGTCCAGATCAATATCAAGAGCCAGCTGGGAATTCATACGATGCCAGCCAGTTTTGATGTCGGCGACGTCGCCAGCAGTTGCCTGGTTTGCCTGAATCAGGGCCTGCTGCTTTTCGACGGTATTCCGCAGACTCTCGACTTCTCCCTGGAGAGTGGCAAGATCACGGCGCATGGACTGCATCTGTGACCAGGAGTCTGCCTGCTCCGAGTTGGTGCTCGAAACAGAGTTCATGTTCTGCTCGACTTTGTCGATGCGCAGTTTCTGCTGATAAACCCGGTTATCGAGAGTTCGAATATCATCAGGGTTTACACAGGCAGTCAGAGTCAAAATGCAGAGTAGTCCACAGGGGAGAATATGTTTCATGATTCGAGTCTCCGTCCTCGGTTTTTACCAAAAAGAAGATAAATAATCCCACCGATAAAGGGAATAAAAACAGCCACAGCGAGCCAGATCATTTTTTCCTGCTGTGAAGGAAACTGCCGCCAAAAGGCATGCCAGATGGCCCAGAAGCTAAGAAGAACAGCGATGAGTACAATGGCGCCAATGGTAGCAAGAAGTGCTGGTGAAAAGGAAGAAAGATCAACAAGCATGTGCGTCGGCTCCGTTTGGTGGTGATTAGTGCTGATGGCTTTTGGGGAAGATAACCCAGAAGAACAGGAGGAGGCCAACGCCTGCGCAGATGGCAATATCTGCAATATTGAACGCGGGCCAGTGCCAGTCCTTATAATATACGTCGAGGAAATCGACCACAAAGCCATACCGGATGCGGTCAGTGAGGTTGCCAAGCGCACCACCAAGGATGCAGCCAAGGGCACCAACAGACCAGCGGTCCGTGCATGTGTCTTTCAGAAGATAAAAAATTACGCCAATGGCGACAAGTGCCGTGCAAACAAAGAATGTTGTTTGCCAAGTAATGGAGTTGTCGTTCAGAAAACCAAAGGCTGCGCCTTTGTTGAGAACGTGGACGATATTGAAGAATCCGGGGATGACCTCAAATCCTCCCCATACCGGGATATTGTCGATAATCCAGAGTTTACTCACCTGGTCGGCAAAAAGCACGACAAGGGCGAGAAGGCTGGCTGCAACATAGCGGAATCGCATTACGTGATTGGCTCCTGTAAAAAAGGCCCAGGGCGGACGTTTCGCCGCACCTGGGCCTTAATGGCATATTCTGTAAGTCGTGGTGTTGGGCGAAGTATTATGCTTCGGTCTTCATCACGGCTGCGCAGCGGGGGCAGAGATCAGGATGTTCTGCATCGGTGCCCAGCTCTTCGCAGTACACCCAGCAACGCTGGCATTTTTCGCCTTTGGCCTGTGCAACACTAATTCGAAGGCCTTCAACCTCGGTACTGGTGTACGCATCTTCGGGAGCCTCGGCAAGCTTTGCCACATGAATCTGAGACACGATGCACAGTTCGCGCAGGTCGAGATCCGTGGTGTTGAGGATGTCGATGAGTTCCTCGTTAGCGTAAACAGTGATGGCTGTGTCGAGGCTGTGACCAACGACACCGTCCTTACGCTGAGGCTCAATGGCTTTCTGAATTTCAGAACGGATAGCAGTGATGGTATCCCACGTGTTCTTTTCTTCTTCGTCCATGAGGTAATCTTTGTCCATGGCAAAGCGCATGGCAAAGACAGTGGGAACATCGGGGCGGACAGCTTCGGGCAGGTGAGAGAAGGTCTCTTCTGCGGTGAAGGAGACAACCGGAGCGATGTCACTCAGGAACTGAAGCATGATCTGCCACAGGGCAGTCTGTGCGGAACGGCGCTCATGGCTGTTGGCAGCAGACACGTAGAGGCGGTCCTTTAGAATGTCGAGATAGAAAGCGGACAGCTCTGTGATGCACATGTTGTGCACGGTGTGGTAGACACGATGGAATTCAAAGTCGTCGTATGCTTTGCTGATCTGCTCGTGCATGTCGTTAATAAGCGTCATGGCGTAGCGGTCAACGGGCAGCATGTCGGCAGCCTTCACAGCATGCTGTGCAGGGTCGAAATCGTTGATGTTGCCGAGAATGAAGCGGATGGTGTTACGAATACGGCGGTATGCGTCAACAAGGCGCTTCAGAATGTCGTCGGAAACACGGACGTCTGCCTGGTAGTTCTCGGAAGAAACCCACATGCGCAGGATGTCTGCACCGTACTTGTCGATGATTTCCTGAGGAGCAACAACGTTGCCAACGGACTTGGACATTTTTTTGCCTTCGCCATCAACAACATAGCCGTGAGTCAGAACGGACTTGTACGGAGCCTTTCCACGGGTACCCATGGAAGCGAGCAGGGAGCTGTGGAACCATCCGCGGTGCTGGTCAGAACCTTCGAGGTACAGATCAGCCGGGAACACAGTTTCGTCACGCTGCTCAACAACGGCGCTAAAGCTTGTACCGGAGTCGAACCACACGTCGAGAATGTTGTTCTCTTTCTTCCAGTGCTGACCACCGCAGTGGGGGCACTTGAGATCAGAAGGAACAATCTCTTCAAGAGGAGCTTCGAACCAGTAGTCACAGCCAGTGGGGTGCTGAGCCATCTTTTCGGCCAGACCAAGAACCCATTCTTTGCTGAACCATGCTTCGCCGCAGTCTTCGCACAGAAGAGCGGTGATCGGCACGCCCCAGGTACGCTGGCGGGAGATGCACCAGTCAGGACGCATTTCCACCATGTTGTGGATGCGGCCGCGACCCCATGCAGGAATCCACTGAACATCTTCGTCGATAGCTTTCAGGGATTTCTTGCGCAGGGCGTTGTTTTCCATCGAGATGAACCACTGGGTGGTTGCACGATAGATGACAGGCTTTTTGCAGCGCCAGCAGTGCGGGTAGGAGTGGGAAATCTTCTGCTGAGCAAGGAGATTGCCAACTTCTTCCAGCTTTTCGATAACCTTGGGGTTGGCGTCGTCAACGGTCAGGCCACCAAAGAACTCAACGGTAGGCAGGAAACGGCCTTCGTCGTTGAGCGGGGAGTAAATTTCGAGACCATAGCGGTAACCGGTCATGTAGTCATCGGGACCGTGGCCGGGAGCTGTGTGAACGCAGCCTGTACCACTTTCCAGAGTGACGTAGTCAGCCAGAACCATGAGGGAATCGCGGTCATAGAAGCAATGGGTTGCCTTGAGGCCTTCAAACTCAGAGCCTTTGACAACAGCCAGCTTTTCATAGCTTTCCCAGCCAAATTTGGCTGCACAGTCTTCCAGAAGCTTGTCTGCGAGAATGTAGAACTCGTCATTTACCTTAACACAGGCGTAGTCGTAGTCCTTGTGCAGGGCGATTGCCATGTTTGACGGCAGGGTCCACGGTGTGGTGGTCCAGATGCAGACATAGGTCTTGGCAGGATCGACCGGCAAAAATTTGGTGACCTTTTCGTCACGAAGAGCAAAGCGAACAAAGATGGAGGGGGAGGTGTGCGGAGCGTATTCAACTTCTGCTTCTGCCAGCGCAGTTTTGCAGCTGTTGCACCAGTAGATGGGCTTTTTATTACGCACAACAGAACCTTCACCCATGAAGTTACCAAGCTCACGAGTTGTGGCAGCTTCATATTCGGGCTTCATGGTCAGGTAGGGATTATCCCACGTGCCAAGAACACCAAGGCGTTCAAATTCCTTGCTCTGGATCTTCTGCCATTTGGCAGCATAATCACGGCAGATTTTACGGATAGTCAGCGGAGGAAGATCGGTTTTACCCTTTTCTTTCAGCTCCTGGCCGACTTTGTATTCAATCGGAAGACCGTGGCAGTCCCAGCCGGGAACGTATTCGGCTTTGAGACCCTTCATGTTTTTGCTTTTGACGACAATATCCTTGAGCACCTTGTTCATAGCCGTTCCCAGGTGAATGTGAGCATTCGCGTAGGGAGGCCCATCGTGCAGGGTGTAGCGGTCATGGCCTTCATTAGCTTTCACCATGTCGCTATAAATATCGTTGTCCTGCCAGAACTTTAGGATTTTTGGCTCATTTTGCGTGAGGTTTGCCTTCATCGGAAACTTAGTCCGAGGCAGGTGCAAGGTTTTTTTGTAGTTACTCATGGATATATATGTCCTCCACGGAATTAAAATAGCAGGATAAAGAGCACAAAGGTAATCAAGTTCCCGTCGAAGTCAAGCAGCGACAGCGGTTCCCCGGTTCCTTGTGGTACCACTTCCAATGCGTAGGGGAGCTTTTTTACCGGAAAAAATCTCGGCTGTAAATTTTCTATGCAGAAAAAGCTTTTGTGAGAACATGATTTTAGCAAAAAAGCAGGCAAAATGAAGAGGGCGGAATTTGTGCCTGGTATCTATGAAAAAAAATGGTTTTGTCGGTTTTTTTAAAATGACAATCGCTGAAAATCCGCGTATATTCGCCATCCTCTGTGGGTCGTTCTCTTGCCAGAACGATAATAGGGAACCCGGTGAAAAACCGGGGCGGACTCGCCGCTGTAACTTCCTCGCCTATGTAAATAATGAAATGGGCACAGTGAAGGTTCAAAAAACCACTGCTGAATGCGTGCAATGCGCAGGCTGGCGGGAAGGATGAACCATTTGGAAGAAGCCAGAAGACCTACCCACGAGCGTGTGTTCGCCAGAAAGGACAACGAGGGCCTTTGTCCTCTCTGGGATACTCTGATGTTCAGGGTTGCCAGAGAACGCACACTGAAAAGCTCAGCTTTTCAGGCACTCCTTATTTCACGCAGATCGCCCGTCTGCAATTGTCGGAGTCTTCTCTTATGCGATTTTCTCCCCGTCGTAGCGCACGTTTTGTTGCGCTGAGCTTGTTTATTGTCCTGTGTTCTTTCTCCCTTGCTTTCGCTGGTCATGGAGAGACTAACGCCCAGAAGAAGGGGATTCTTCTGGTTGCATTTGGCACCAGCATCAAAGAAGCACAGAAATCTTTTGACAATATGGAAAAGCAGGTCAAAAAAGCCTGCCCGGGCATCCCAGTTCGTTGGGCATTTACCTCCAACATCATTCGCCACAAGCTGGACAAGCAGGGTCAGCACACCTCTTCTGTCCCCAGCGCTCTTGCAGGCATGCTGGATGAGGGCTTTACAGACATCGCTGTACAGTCCCTGCACACCATTCCCGGTGAAGAGTTCCACCTGAAGGTGCTTGATGTTGTGAACCGTTTCCGCGGTGGTCACGGTGGTTTCAACTCCATAGTCATCGGTCAGCCCATGATGGCAACACCTCACGACGTTGAGGCTGTTGTGGACGCAATTCAGACTGTCATTCCCAAGCAGCGCAAAGCAGATGAGGCTGTTGTGCTGATGGGTCACGGCACTCACCACCCCGGGAACATCTACTATCCCGGTCTTCAGTGGTACCTCTCCCAGAAGGATGCAAACATCATCGTGGGTACTGTCGAAGGAACTCCTTCCCTCGACTACGTTGTGTCTGAGCTGAAAAAGCGCGGCACCAAGACTGTGTGGCTTATGCCTCTGATGTCCGTTGCTGGCGACCACGCCCGTAACGACATGGCTGGAGCAGAGGACGACTCCTGGAAGTCCGTGCTCGAAGCAAACGGCATCAAAGTCAATGCAATTCTTAAGGGCACTGCTGAGTACGACGCCTTTGCCGCTCTGTGGGTAAAGCACGTCAAGGCCGCAGTTGCTGCTTTGAACTAGGAAAAACACGAGGGGGCTTTTTAGCGTGACTGCAACAGAACACATTCTTGCAAAAGAGCGAGCTATTCAGCGCAGGCGAACAGGAGCATTTCTTGTTTTGCTTGTCCTGTCGCTGTGTTCTCTTGTTGGTGGCTGCCTTTTTGGCCCCCTTGATATTCCTGTTTCCGAGGTCCTGCGTATCTTTGCGCACGGCCTCGGATTCTCTGTGGCAGGACCTGAAATTGAACCGTCACATTCGCTTGTCGTGCTGGATATTCGCCTTTCGCGAGTGTGTCTCGCCTGGATGGTTGGGGCATCTCTCGCCGCTGCCGGTGTGGTCTTTCAGGGAATTTTGCAGAACCTGCTTGCAGATCCTTTTACCATTGGCGTGTCAACAGGCGCTGCCTTTGGAGCCTCCCTTGCCATCTACGCTGGTCTTGCCGGTGTCGGGGCGTTTTGGGGAATGGGGCTTTTGCCTCTTGCTGCGATGCTCGGAGCACTTGTTGCTCTTGCCGCAGTTATTTATCTGGGCCGTGTTGGGGGGCAGCTTCGGAAAGAAACTGTTGTCCTCGCCGGTATTGTTGTCGCGACTTTCCTTTCGGCTCTGATCGCTCTTCTCAAGAGTCTTGATGAAGAATCCATGTCCAGTATTGTCTTTTGGGTCATGGGAAGCTTTCAGGGACGCAGCTGGTCTCATGTCCAGTTCGCGTTGCCATACATCATCGTCGGTGCTGTTTTTATGGTTGCTTACGCCCGGGAAATGGATGTCCTCTCTATGGGAGATATTCAGGCCCGGATGCTCGGAGTCGACACGGAAAGGACTCGACTGATTCTTCTTGTCGCCGCAAGCCTTGTGACCGGAGCCGCTGTAAGCGTTTCTGGCGTCATTGGTTTTGTTGGCCTTGTTATTCCTCATCTGGTTCGCCTGCGTCTTGGCGGAGAGCATCGCCCCTTGCTGTTGTTCTCGGTCTTGCTGGGCGGCATTTCTCTGCTGTGGTCAGATGTCCTTGCCCGGTCCATTCTGTCTGATGGACAGGAATTGCCTGTTGGTGTGATTACCGCACTTATGGGCGGGCCGTTTTTTTGTCTGCTTTTGCGGCGAAGGACCCGGGAGGTGGAAATATGATTCAGGTTCAGAATCTGAGCGTTGGCTATGGCCGACGGCGAGTTTTGTCGGACGTGAGCCTGAGTGTCAAACCCGGTCGAATGACGGGTTTGCTTGGCCCAAACGGAAGCGGAAAAACGACGCTAATGGGTGCAATGGGCGGTGTCCTTCCCGTGCGCTCTGGCTCTGTTCAGCTTTTGGATGAAGACGGCACAACTCGCGATTTTTTGAGCATGGATGCCCGCCAGCGGGCACAGGTCCTCTCCTTTATTCCGCAGAAAGTGCAGACCAGCTTTCCGTTACGCTGCTCAACCATTGTAATGATGGGCCGCTACCCGCATCTGTCTTCTTTTGCCAACTATAGCGAAGATGACATTATTGGTGCGCGGCAGGCAATGGAGCGGGCTGGCATTGCCCATTTGTGGGACCGTTCTGTTGATGCCATTTCTGGTGGTGAATTGCAGCGTGTTCTTTTTGCGCGTGCTCTTGCTCAGAAAACAAACATTATGTTTTTGGACGAGCCTTCTGCCAGTTTGGACATGGCCGGAACGGTGAACATGTTCGACATGCTTCGGGAAATTGCTGACGATGGCGGGCTGGTTTTTGTCACTGTCCATGACCTGAACCTTGCCGCGCTTTACTGTGATGAGCTGATTTTTTTGAAGCATGGTGAAATTGTTGGAAATGGAAGAACAGAAGATGTCTTTACAGAAGAACGGCTTTCAGAAATTTACGAAACGCCCATCAGGGTTCAGCCGCATGCACTGGGGAAGGTCCCTCAGGCTCAGGCTGTGCCTCGGGCTTTTCGCAATGATGCTCTTTTTTCCGGGGCTAGCAAGCTCACAAAGCGTTGCGCAGGGTGAGCCTCGGGAAATCGTAGACGGGCTTGGTCGTACAGTTCGGGTGGAGCATGCAGCGCAGAGAGTTATTGCACTGTATGGGGGCTTTAATGAAATTCTTGATGCGATGGGAATTGCGCAGCGCATTATCGCACGCACAAGTAATGAGACCTTTCCACCGTGTATTTTGAACAAGCCTGGGATTGGGACACACATGCGTCCTAATCTGGAGCTGATTACAGGTCTTGCTCCTGATCTTGTTTTGCAGCTTGCCGGTCGCAAAACAGCCGCTGATACGGTTCGACAGCTTGAAGAACGGGGAATACACGTTGCCGCGTTTCATCCCTCATCCTTTGAAGAGCTGTTTGACGCTATTCAGAAAATCGGTGTGCTGACAGGAGAAGAGGCCGCAGCTTCCCGCTTGGTGGCGGAAATGGATGGACGTTTGAGTGCCGTTAAATCCCAGCTGGGAACTGTGCCGCATCGTCCATCTGTGTTTTTTGAAATTCGGTCTCCCAATCTGCTTTGTGCAGGGCAGGGGGGCATCGTGAACGATGTGATTAACCGGGCTGGTGGCAGAAACTGTGTCCAGTCCGAAAGAAAAATTGTTCGCATGGGAGAGGAAGCTCTCGTAGGACTGAATCCAGAGGTGTACGTCGTGCAGCGTGGACCAATGAATACGCGGCCGCAGCCTCTGGAGGAAAGATCGTTATACAGAACGCTTCGTGCGGTACAGGACGGTCGGGTGCTGTTCGTGGATGAACGGCTGTTTTCCAGACCTGGTCCCCGTCTGGTCGAAGCCGTTGAGCAGTTGGCACGCTTCCTCTACCCAGAGAAAATGCGAAAGAATAGGATAAAAGAGTGAACTACGGAACTTTGTACGGTATTGGTGTTGGACCCGGCGATCCGGAGCTGTTGACCCTCAAGGCTGTAAGAGTGCTTGGTGATGTTGATCGGATTTTTGCCGCAGCATCCAGCAAAAACACCTACTCCGTTTCTTATGATATTGTTCGTCCTCACCTGAAGGACGATGTTGTCGTCGAGACGCTGTCTTTCCCCATGACCAAGGACAAGGACACGCTGGCTGACGCATGGACAAAAAATGCAGAGCAGGTCCTCGCAGCGATGAAGCGTGGTGAGAATGTTGCATTTTTGACCCTTGGCGATCCTCTGACCTACAGCACCTTTGGCTACCTGCTCAAGACGTTGCGCAAGCTCAATTCTGATGTGCCTGTGGAAATCATTCCCGGCATTACGTCGTACAACGCTGCCGCAGCTGCTTCTGAGACCATTCTCGTCGAAGCAGAGGAGAGCCTGACTGTTGTTTCTGGTGCTCTTGGTGGTGACCGTGTACGTCGTGCCGCACATAATTCTGATACTCTGGTTGTGCTGAAGGCGTACAGGCACTTCGGCGATATTACCAAGGCTCTCGAAGAAGAGAACATGTTGAAGAATGCTGTGCTGGTAAGCCGGTGTAGCATGGAAGGCGAGCAGGTTGTTCGTGACCTCACGCCTGAGATGGCTCCGAAATATTTTTCTTTGGTTCTCAGCCCCGGCCGGGAAAACGCATAAGCGACCACAGAAAACAGGAAGCCCCAGCATCTGCTGGGGCTTTTTTTATGGACTAGACTTTTTCGAAGTATTCTTTTTCCGCTCCGCACAGGGGGCATACCCATGTGCCAGGAACTTTTTCCCACGGAGTCCCAGGCTCTACGCCGTTTTCCGGGTCGCCTTCTTCAGGATCGTATACGTAGCCACAGGGGCATTCCCATTTTTCGTCAGCCATATTGATTCCTCCATAAAAATGGTTTTGGAGACCGTTAAGCGTGAATGAAAAACACAAGGAAATATATCATACCCTTGTGAAAGAAATAAAGCGAAAAGCAACGCCACTTTGTCCCTTTACGCTCTGGCAGGAGATGAGTATCCTGACTGGCCGAAAAAGGAGATGAAATGAGTAAAGATTATGCCCCGCGCATGCATTCTGCTGAGCATGTGCTGAATCGGACTATGGTCAACATGTTTGGATGTGAGAGATCTTTTAGCGCGCACATCAACAAGAAAAAATCAAAGTGTGACTATCATTTTGACAGAGATCTGACAGAAGCAGAAGTTCAGGAGCTTCAGGAGCGCATCAATACGGCGATTTCTTCTAGGCTTTCTGTTCACATGGAAATGATGCCTCGTGCTCAGGCGCAGGAAGAGTTTAATCTGGCGCGTCTTCCTGAAAGCGCTGGCGAAGAGTTGCGCATTGTGCACATTGGCGATTATGACGCCTGCCCCTGCATTGGGGAGCATGTGGACAATACAGCAGAAATTGGCGCCTTTACGCTTTCATCACACAGTTATGAGGACGGTGTCTTGCGCCTTCGGTACAAACTCGCTTCCCCAGAATAAAAAAGCCCCGGTCCCGTCCGGGGCTTTCTCTTCATGTACGGACAGTGTGGCGTATGGCGTTATCCTCCTACGAATCCAGCACTCAGCTGTTCCAGAAGTTTGGTGTAATGGCCGCGAAGTTCGCCAAATTTTTTGCCAACGTCAGACTCAACGTCACTGATGCTCGTCGGGCATTCAACCAGCATCTTGTCTTTTTGCATCTCAATTTCGCGGACAATTGATTTGATCAGATTCAGGCTGTCCTGAAGATCATTATGTCCTTCCGCCTGCGCAAAGGCATCAAACAGCCGCGCTTTCCATGCATTAAGCTCCATTTCCATACCTTTGCAGTATGTCTTGATGCCTTCCTCACGTTGTTCCTGCGTGGTGCAGCTCTCAACAAGCCCGCAGTTCGGGCATGGCCCTGGGTAATCCATGTTTGCCATTTGCGTTCTCCTCGTTGCTGTTCTTCTCGTTTTATTACGGAGAAAGTTGACACTGCATTAAACCTAGCATTCCCCACCTCTTGCGTAAAGAAGCTTTTGCGTTTTTATGGGGAACTCTTTTCTTTGGGGAATATAAAGCCGAGGTGGGCGTGGGGGGGATTGGGTGGGGGTACGAGACTCTGTCTCGTGCTCTGCTAGGGGCGCAAGGGTGGGCGGGGACTCTGTCCCCACACCTCTGCAAGGGGCGCTGCCCCTTGACCCCGCCCAAGGACGAGGCCCTTGGGAATCCCGCTTTCGCCCGAAATAAAAGGGGTCGGATGAGTGAAAGCCTTTGGCTTTCCCCTTCATCCGGCCCCTTTTTTCGGCCTAGTGGCGTTTCCCTAGCGCGTGTTCTTCTGCCTTTTTCTGCCGCACTTATTTTCTTTCTGAACGCTCGCGTTCAGAAAGAAAATGGAGGCAACTCGCAGAAGAGGACGAATTTCTTATCGCATTCTCACCCAAGTTTGAATTTCATTCACGCGAAGCGTGGATGGAATTCAAACTCGATGAGGATACGTAAGGGAATCATTCCCTTGCGCGGGGTCCGGGGCTGGCCCCGGTTCATTCTTCGCGTGGGTTTGGGACGGAGTCCCAATAACGGTTCAGTTTTTATGAAAAAAGAGGGGAATAGTCATTGACAAGGCGGGGAAGGGGGCGCATGGTTTGGTCATCTTATTCTCAGGGCGGGGTGGAAATCCCCACCGGCGGTAGCCTGACAAAGCATCAGGAAGCCCGCGAGCGCGTTCTCATTGGGAGACACGTTGCAGATCTGGTCGAAATCCAGAGCCGACGGTAATAGTCCGGATAAAAGAGAGTAAGACAGTCCAGCTTTCCGCCTTTTCGAGTTATCTTGAAGAACGAGGCCAGCGCCAAGAGGTGCTGTGCTGCTGCCTGTCTCAACGCCCTGATTCTGGTATCTACTTATAGAAGGATATTACCATGAATCAGAATTCTTCCATGCTGTTAGGTTCTCCGATTGAACGTATTGAGATTGCCCTTGAAGCTCTTCGTGAGGGTCGTGGTGTTCTGGTCACTGATGACGAGAACCGCGAGAACGAGGGTGACATGATTTTTTCTGCTGCTTCGCTGACGGAGGAGCAGATGGCGCTTTTGATTCGCGAGGGAAGTGGCATTGTCTGCCTGTGTCTGCCAGAAGATCGAGTCGAGGCTCTGGGCCTTCCGATGATGGTGGAGCACAATAGCAGCGCATACCAGACTGCGTTTACAATTTCGATTGAAGCTGCAGAGGGTGTCACGACTGGTGTTTCTGCTGCGGACAGAGTGCGAACGATTCAGGCTGCAATTGCTGAGGGCGCAGGCCCGGAGGCTCTGCATAGTCCTGGTCATGTGTTCCCACTTCGTGCGCGCAAGGGCGGCGTTTTGGAACGTGGCGGACACACAGAGTCTGCTGTTGACCTTATGATGCTCGCAGGTCTGGACAATCCGTGTGGTGTGCTGTGTGAGGTGACCAAGCCTGACGGCACGATGGCACGGCTGAAAGACATTATTGAATTTGGGAAAGAGCGAAACATGCCTGTTTTGACGGTTGAAGACATTGTGACGTACCGTACAGCACAGCAGCGTAAGGCGTGCTAGGGGAGTAACGTCACTGTTTCGCTTTTTTATGGCATAGTGAGGCCCGGTCTGTGAAAACAGGCTGGGCCTTTATTTTGTGCGGCAGAAAAAAGAACCACCTGTGCCGGTAAGGAGCAGGTGGTATAATTTTGTGGAAAAACCGAGCGGCTAAAAAAAAGACCCGGCGAAAAACGCGGGTCTTTTATTGTGCATTAGTCTGCGGTGCTGGGAAAGGTCACGGAAACGATTTCGTATTCAATACGTCCTCTGGGGGCGTTTACAACGACTTCGTCGCCTTCTTCTTTGCCGAGCAAAGCTTTTGCGACAGGAGAAAGGATAGAAATAATGCCTTTTTCCGTGTCTGTTTCATCGGGACCGAGAAGGGTGTACTTCTTTACATCACCGGTATCGATGTCTTCAATTTCGACAGTTGCGCCAAAGGTAACGCGGTCACCGTCGAGGGTGTTGAGATCGATAACATTAAACTGCGGGATGCGGGACTCGAGGTAGTTAATTTTAGCTTCGAGCATGCCCTGGCGCTCACGAGCGGCGTCGTAGCCAGCATTCTCGCGCAGATCGCCTTCTTCTCGGGCTTTTGCGATAGCTTCAATAATTTCGGGCCGTTCGGCCTTCATTTCCTCAAGATCTTTCTTTACTCTTTCGAGTCCTTCTTTTGAAATGGGAATGCTGCTCATTGTTTTTCCTTACATTCTCAAGAGATCAGTGTCATACGCGATCATGACCTTATTTTTTCTGCAAAAGATAGTGGCTAATCTATACAAAAAAAATGGTCAAGGCCATGAGTGCGACTAAGCAGGGTGCTCACAGAAAAAAGAAAGAGAACATGCCGCGACGCATATTCCCTAATAAAATCAGGTAATTATTATGAGTCCGAAATGCCTAGTCGTTGCTCCAAGTGTCAAAAAAAAACCCTTGCCTGCGCAGGGAGCGAGGCAATGGGAAAATATGTCTTTCTGTGCTGAACATTCGTGTTCGTAGAAGACAAGATAACAGAAATTTTTCATGTGTGCCAGCAGAACAGAGTTGAAAAAAAAGGATTAACAAAATTGAAGATTTAATTGCTGGACACTGAAAAAAAGAAAAGCCCCGTAGGCAGGAAAAGGAATAAGCAAGATTTTAAATAGTTAAGCTGATTATGCGGTTGGTTAAGCAATAAAAGATTTAAAAGTGGAAATAAGCGAAAAATAAATAGCGAAGTTCCACTAGAAGGGGTTTGGTATAAGCAAGAATTTGATATGCGTAGAGGTTCAATAAGCTTTATGGAAAAATTCCCCTGTGTAATGAATTTAAACGCTTGTGCGGTGTCTACGTAAAGGGAGTTGTGTAAAACGCTTTTAAAATGGAAATATGGGTGTCGATTTTTCGCTTAGCAGGGTCAGGAGAACAAAAGAAGCTGTATGTGCGTAGAAATTATGGTTTGGGATTTTTTCTGTTCGTGATTCTGAATGATTATACAAGAATGCCGTAATTGTCGCCCAATGCTCATGATTAGGCTGAAATTCCAATATATTATTCGTGAAGAGAAGGTGAAAATGGGGTCAAACTCCTTGTGCTCTCAATAACAAGTAATGCATTGTAATGGTTAGCGTTTATTATTCTAAAGTGCTTGCAAAAGATAAAAAAGAGATGTAGCCCCAGTCTGGATTTTTTGTCGATTTACGGAGTATATCGGCTAAAAACGTGGATCAGTTCGTTTTTTAGCTGATACTTTGAAGAGGCCCTGGGGGCAGGATTACACCTCCAGAGTGGAGAGAGAAGCGGCTGGCGTGAAAAAATACGCCATTTCCGCAGAAAAGGAGTTGTAATGGGCTACGTATATTTGGCTTTTGCCATTTGCTCTGAAATTATTGGTACCAGCGCCTTGAATATGTCGAAGCAGTTTTCAAAGCTTGGACCAAGTGTTTTGGTCATTATCTGCTATGCGTTGTCATTTTATTTGTTGTCTCACGTCCTTAAGACGGTTCCGATCGGTATTGCCTACGCTATTTGGTCTGGCGTTGGCATTGCTGCAATCTCCCTGATTGGTGTGGTCTTTTTCAAGCAGCACCTTGATTTTGCTGGTATGCTGGGGATCGGTTGCATTATCGTCGGTGTGGTAATCCTTAACGGGTTTTCAAACGCTGGGCATTAATTACATTTTTATAGATTAGGGCCGGAATTTGAGATTTTTTCTCTGATTCCGGCCCTTTTTTTATGTTGTAGTCTGCTTCTGGCCTAAAATGTCATAAAACTGGCATTTCCTCTTCCTTCTTGCGTCACAGCTGCGCGGTATTCACTGCATATCGAATGAGCAAAAAATTAGGAAAAGTGGTATGCTTTTCTCTAGTCTAATGACATTTGGAGGACTTTTATGCAGCAAGCCGGAAGGTCGCCTTTTCAACTTGATCTCCCAATCAAGCCCCCATTCAAGAAAATGGTTCAGGCTCCAATTGAGAAAGTTTTTTGTTTGTCCACGTTTGATTCTATGTATTCGCAAATTCGAGGTGATATAGATTTTTTGCAAAATGTTTTAGATCTCTTGGGTGTCTCTGTAGACGTCGCAGAAAAGGATTTGGAAAATATACCAGAGAAGGGCGCTGCCGTTGTCGTGGCCAACCATCCATATGGTGGCATTGAAGGCGTGATTCTTCTGCACGTTTTGCGTCAGGTCCGCCCTGACGTCAAAGTGCTTGCAAATCATCTTCTTGGACAAATTCCAGAGATGCGTGAGTATATTATTGAGGTCGATCCTTTTGAGGGCAAAGGCTCTGCCCAGAAGAATATTCAGGGCCTCAAACGGGCTTTGCGCTGGATTCGGCAGGGCGGCCTTCTCGTGATTTTCCCCGCAGGTGAAGTCTCATCTATTCAGCTCCATAAGGCTGTTGTCACGGACCCCAAGTGGAGTTCGACGGCAGGAAGAATTATTCGTATTGCAAAAGCTCCCGTCATTCCTGCACATTTCCCAGGGCACAATGGTCCTCTTTTCCACATGTTGGGGCTGATTCATCCCATTTTGCGCACGATGCTTTTGCCCAGAGAGTTTTTAAATAAACAGAAGAAGTCAATTGAACTTCGTTTTGGCAAGCCTGTCTCGGCCAGAAAAATATCTTCGGCCCGCGACGATGATTCTCTCACAAGCCTTTTGCGATTACGGACGTATTTGCTTGAGAAGCGGAGGCACTTGTCTCAGCTGGCAGCATCCAAACCCTTGCCTGCCACGCTTCAGAATCCCAAGCCAATTGGAGAAGCGTTTTCCCCAGAAGCCCTGGAGCGTGAAATAGAGAGTCTGGATTCTCGAAACGTGCTTGTGGAGCAGGGGGAGTATCGTGTGGTTTGTTTTGAGGGACGTGAATTACCTTCGGTTCTCCTTGAGCTTGGTCGGCTTCGGGAAGTTAGTTTTCGCGAAGTTGGAGAAGGAACAGGTGAACCTCGCGATCTTGATTCTTTTGACGAGTATTATCAGCACCTTGTTCTCTGGAATGTCAAAAGCAAAGAAATCGTTGGTGCCTACCGCATTGGCTGTGCTGATCGCATAGCTGAAAGCAGGGGGCTAAGAGGTCTTTACACGTCAACCCTGTTCAAATTTTCCAAAGATTTTCTCTCCCAGCTCGGGCCTTCCCTAGAGTTAGGGCGAGCCTTTGTTTCTAGCGCCTACCGCAAGAGTTACAATCCGTTGATGCTGCTTTGGAAAGGAATTGCCGCTTTTGTTTATCGGGAGGGGCGCTACCGGGTTCTTTTTGGTCCTGTCTCTATTTCCAACGACTATCAGCCCTTCTCACGTAAAATGATTATGAAGGTGCTCAAGGCTCATCACTCTACGCAAAAATGTCTTACAAAGGCAGCTCGGCCGCTTTCTCCGCCGCGTATACGCTCCCGAGTTCCCGGAGGGTTTAAAATGGGCAGTGTCGCGGCCCTGTGCCCTTCAGTGGATGATTTGAATACGGCTATTTCGGATATTGAGTCGGATGGGAAAGGTATTCCTGTTCTTCTTCGGCAGTATCTTAAACTTGGCGGGACTGTGTTGACCTTTAATCTGGACCGCGACTTTGGAGACGCTATTGATGGCCTGATGGTGGTCGATTTGGCGAAAACTCCGCAAAAAACGCTGAGTCGGTACATGGGCAAGGCAAAGGCTGAAGAGTTTTATCAGCGCCACAGGCAAGGTATTCGTGAGCAGGGAGTGTAGGGGGGAGACGAGACTCTGTCTCGTGCTCTGCAAGGGGCGCTGCCCCTTGACCCCGCCCAAGGACGAGGCCCTTGGGAATCCCGCTTTCGCCCGAAATAAAAGGGGCCGGATGAGTGAAAGCCTTTGGCTTTCCCCTTCATCCGGCCCCTTTTTTTCGGCCTAATTAACTGGGCGTGTGTTCTTTTCTTTGCGCTCTAGTCCTTTCTTTCTGAACGCAAGCGTTCAGAAAGAAAAGGGAGGCAACTCGCAGAAGAGAAAGAGTTTTTGCGCCATTCTCACCCGAGTTTGAATTCCCTTCACGCGAAGCGTGGAGGGAATTCAAACTCGTTGAGGATACGTAAGGGAATCATTCCCTTACGCAGGGTCTGGGGCTGGCCCCAGTCCAATATTTGTTCTTGTGAAAAATATGCACAAGCGTTAGGTTTTCATTCCTCTACACGTGACGACTGGGATAGGAGCAAGCTCAAGGGGGAAATTTGATAGACATTGAATCCTTACGCCTTGCGCTGACGGTATCGACGACGGTAACGGCGTTTGCCGTGCTGTGGCTTCACCGGAGTCGATTTGCAGTCCGGGGCACCCGCGAGTGGGCGACGAGTTACGCGCTTTTACTGGCGGGACTTGTATTTCGTGCGCTCAGGTCAGAAATTCCAACTGGTGTAAGTAGTGTTTTTTCTTACACCGCAACGTTTGGTGGATACGTGTGGCTTTTATTGGGCGTTCGGCGCTTTTTGGGTGAACAAAAAGCAGGAGGAGGCTGGACGCGAGAGGGAATGGCGAGTTTGGCAGCGGCATTCCTTGTGTTTGGTGGAGTCTTTGAGCTTCTTGGAGAAGGGCGGATGAGCCAGCTCGTTCCGGCCTGTGCGTACATCGTACTTAGCCTCTATACGGGCTATGTGCTTCTGCGCTCTCAAAAAGATGCTTTGGTTCAGGAAGCCCTTGGACGCGCTTTTCTCGTGAATGGCTGCATGATTGCGGCCTGTGAATTAGAGCAGTTCTGGGGATTTACTCAGCCTTTGGCTCCAGAATTGATGCAGTATGCTTCTGAAATTTTTGTTTTTTGGCAGCTGCTGTTTAGCCTTTTGGTTGCTTTTGCTTTGATGCTCATGGTGGGAGAGCACTTGCATCAGCAGCTCATTTTGCAACGAAGCAAAGAACAGAAAAAAAGCCCCTGATCGCTCAGGGGCTTCGTTTTTCCAAAGGGGTCGTAGCATACTTTTGGTGGAGGCGGGGGGAATCGAACCCCCGTCCGAGAATGCTCCACTTAAGGCATCTACAGGCTTAGTCCATCTATTAGTTCTCGTCGCTCAACTGCCGATGAACAGGCGTCATCACGACCAGATCGCTTAAGGTTCTCGCCCAGATTCCAACAATCAGAAAATCTGTAGCCAGCCCGATGGGGGTTTTCACGTCGCTAGAATATCAGGCGTCAGTCTAGGTCAGTGCTGGCTAAGCTATGCTGCCAGTGCGTATTCAGTATCGTTGGCAATTATGCCTTGCCGCTTTTAACGAGGCCAGCGGCGCCTCGGCCTGCAACCTTAGCTTCAACCATCCCCGTCGAAACCAGGTCGCCCCCTTTGTCAAAGAACAAAAAGGAATATAAGGACTTCTCCGCATTTGGCAAGACTATTCTTATAAATTTTCTATTTTGCTTTGGAGAGGCGGCACAAGGGGCGCTAGGGTGGGCGGGGACTCTGTCCCCGCACCTCTGCAAGGGGCGCTGCCCCTTGACCCTGCCCAAGGACGAGGCCCTTGGGAATCCCGCTTTCGCTCAAAAAAAACAGGGCTGAATGGGATGAAAGCGATGCTTTCCTCTCCATCAGCCCTGTTTTTTTTTGAGCTAATGGGCGTCCCGTGTGTTCTTTTTCTTTCTGCTCCAACCCTTTCTTTATGAACGCAAGCGTTCAAAAAGAAAAGAGTGGCAACTCGCAAAAGAGAAAGAGGCTCTCGACGTTATGCCCAACAAGTTTGAAATTCATTCACGCGAAGCGTGGATGGAATTCAAACTCGATGAGGATACGTAAGGGAATCATTCCCTTACGCGGGGTCCGGGGCTGGCCCCGGTTCTCTCTCTCCCTCCCACCCATTAATACCCAGCTCCCTGAGCGATTCGCGAGAAGGGGAATCCGATAAAGTTGTAGGCTTTGCGGAGCTGCTGCGTGAGGGCGTATTCTTTTTTGAGCCGCGAGTGAAGGATCTGCTTCTCATGAACATGGAGCGGCTTGGAGAAGTGCCGAAGTGGTGGCGAATAGACAAAGGTCTTGTCAAAGAGCGTTGAGAGGAGCTGAAGGGAAGGTTCAATGTCCTCAATGAAGAAATACGCATTGAGGGAACGAATCACGGAAAAAGCTTCATCGGGATCTAAGGACGGAGAGAAGGTGTAGAGCTGCCGGAGAAGGTGGCGTTCAGGGATGGCGTCAAGAAAGTCGGAAAAGCTGTCTCCGAGCCAGCTGAGCTGTTTTGCATAGCGAGCACGTCCCTGAGGCGTTTGATTTTGATACTTGAGCTTACGATAGAGGGAGATGATACGAGCTGCAGGGTCGCGAAAAGAGGTGATGCGAAAAGTTCGATCTGGGAGTTTCAACTTGTAATAGGGGGTGTGAGAGAATGCGTAAGTAAACTCTCCGGCCTCGATAAGCTCTGAGGTGCGCTCGGTAAAGACGAGGCCATTGTGAAGAACGGCGTTGTCGCGAGTCGCTTCGCGGTAAAGATAGCCTGTTCCATCGTCAAAGGCGTTGAAAAAGGTGCGATTAATGGTTGTTCCGCCACACCGTGTGATGTGGCAGTAATAGCACCTGTCAAAAGAGCCTCGAAGATTCATATACATACGCGTCCCCCTCGGGAAAAGATTGTGGAGTGGGATGAGACTTGTGGTGCGAGCAGAAGACACCACATAAGTATTCTAGCATACATTGGAAAAGGTGGGAGAAAAAAAGAGGGGAGAAGTGAGAAACGAAAAAAAGCTCCCTTTCCGAAGAAAGAGAGCTTTACGTTCGTGGTAGCGAGAAGAGGACTTGAACCTCCGACACTGCGGATATGAGCCGCATGCTCTAACCAACTGAGCTATCTCGCCATTTTTTGTGTGGGACGTTTTCCCCGTCCGCGAAGAAGGGTTTTAAGGACTTCGCAGATAAATGCAAGCACTTTTTTAAAAAAAGTGA
Organism: Desulfobaculum bizertense DSM 18034; assembly: GCF_900167065.1. Lineage (NCBI taxonomy): Bacteria > Pseudomonadati > Thermodesulfobacteriota > Desulfovibrionia > Desulfovibrionales > Desulfovibrionaceae > Desulfobaculum > Desulfobaculum bizertense. Next base: position 121,072 of record NZ_FUYA01000004.1, on the reverse strand, counting down.
AAATTTTTTATTTCATAGCCCAAGCTTCGCCGTTGGGACCGCAGGTCATGACCTTGGCTCCGGAAGCTGTAACAGCGATAGTGTGCTCAAAGTGGCAGGCGGGTTTCCTGTCTTTGGTCACGATGGTCCAGTGGTCGCTGAGGGTTTCAACTTCCTTGGTGCCGACATTAATCATGGGTTCAACAGCGATGACCATGCCCTGCTTGAGGCGGAAGTCTGTGCAGCCGCGGGAGAAATAGTTAGGAACCTGAGGGAGTTCCCACATTTCTTTGCCGATGCCGTGGCCTACGAGGGTTTCTACGACGGAGAAACCAGCATTGCGGGCGTGCTTGGCCATTTTCTTTGCAATCTTGCTCCACTTGATGTTGGGGTGGATTTCTTTGATTGCAATGTGCAGGCATTCTTCTGTGACGTCCATAAGCTGGCGCTTTTCGTCGTCGATGTCGCCAACGGCATGTGTGCAGGCACAATCTGCGCACCAGCCGTTGAGCTTGAGGCCGATGTCAAAGCTGACGATGTCGCCGTTAGCGAGTTCGCGAGCGGAAGGAATACCGTGCACCACCTCTTCGTTGACGGAGATGCAGCAGGTGGCGGGGAAGGGAACTTCTCCGGGAACACCCTTGAAGAGGGGGGTTGCGTTGTGCCCGATGATAAACTTTTCAACTTCGGCATCAATTGCTTCGGTTGTGGTCCCAGCTTCAGCCATTTCTCCTGCGAGCTGATGGGCCTGCCAGAGCAGGACGCCTGCTTTTCGCATCAGCTCGATTTCGGCTTTCTTCTTGAAATTCAAAACACGTCTCCAGTTTTATCCATAATGAAAAAAGGAAAAATACTCCTTCGGTCCCCTGTGTCAACAGGTCTCCGAACGGGATGGACATCACTGTGAAGCCTTTTGCTGGATAAATCAATGGGTTGAGAGAAAAGTCTTTTATGAGGGGAAAATTCTCTTTTGACGAAACTTGACCTCTGGATGTATCGACTTATTTCTCATGTGGATTTGTCAAGAAATCCGCAAGGCAGCTCTGGCTTTTTCAGATTTGCTTGAAGTGTTTGAGAATTAAAATGAAATTGGAGAAAACAGTGTCAGAAGGTCTTCAGAGCTTGGATTTGAATTCGATGAAAACGCAGCAGCCTCAGGACGATACGATTACGTTTGTTCCTCAGGGCGTTTGCTCCAAGCTTATTCAGTTTAAGGTGAAAGATGGTTGCCTGCATGATGTCCATTTTACTGGTGGCTGTCCTGGCAATCTGGAAGGAATTGGAAAGCTGATTGAAGGTATGCCTTTGAATGTCGTTGCGAACCGCCTGAAAGGTATTCGCTGTGGCAGAAAGGCCACATCCTGCCCTGACCAGCTTGTTCAGGCTATTGAGCCGTACATGTAAGCTTGAGTGCTTTTGACGATATGAAGAAGTAGGGGCATCCGAGAGGGTGCCCTTTTTTTTGAGGCGATGTTTTTTGCAGAAATAAAAAAAGCTCTCTTTCCGAAGAAAGAGAGCTTTGAGTTCGTTGGTAGCGAGGAGAGGACTTGAACCTCCGACACTGCGGATATGAGCCGCATGCTCTAACCAACTGAGCTACCTCGCCGTGATGTCGTCGAAGCGTTTTGTGAATCACGCCCCGTCGAGAAAAGGCTTATAGGAGGAGACCACCGGGAATGCAAGCACTTTTTTCGATTTTTTTAAAAAAAGTTAAAAAAGACCAGAATGAGCACGAGTATTGAGAGGCCAAAACGATACCATGCAAAGGGGACGAGTGTCACCTTGCCGAGCAGTTTGATGAAGCCTTTGATTGCAAGCCAGGCGGAGAGAAAGCTGACGACAAAGCCTGTGAGTATGAAGGGAATGTCGGCACTGGTGAAAAGGTTCGCGCTTTTGAGCAGGTCGTAGCCTGTTGCCGCAAACATAATCGGGACCGCAGCAATGAAGGAATATTCTGCGGCAATGGTTCGTTTTGCACCAAGGATCATGCCACCCATGATGGTTGCTGCGGACCGGGAAAATCCGGGCCAAAGGGCAAGACACTGGAAGCAGCCAATGCCAAGTGCAAGGGCTGGAGAAATTTCGTCGAGTGTTTGAGTCTTAACAGTAAAGTGTCTGCGTTCGACCCAGATGATGGCGATTGCGCCAACCAGAAGGGCAAGCCCAACTGTGAACGGACTAAAAAGATAAGTTTTGATATAGTGATGCGTCAGGAGGCCAAGAATACTTGCTGGAAGCGAGGTCAAGAAGAGGAGCCAAAGCCCGCGGATTCCGGAAAAACGCATTTCTGGGTTGGGCCGCAGCAGGCCGATGAAACGTTCCCAGTAGAGCACGACAACCGCGAGGATGGCACCAAGTTGAATGATGACCTCAAAGGTTGCGGCTTTTTCTCCAACAAATCCAAGGAGATTGCCTGCGAGGATGAGGTGGCCTGTTGATGAAACTGGCAGAAACTCGGTCAGCCCTTCGACAATGCCAAGTATGATCGCATGAATGATGGAGTCCACAGTTTTCCTCTTAAATTATATTGTTTTATATAAGTATTTCTCGTACTTTGGGGCGGTTTATTTGAAAGTCCGCCAAGTTGCAAGCCCGCTGCCAATGGTGTAAACGCAGTCAGGGATACTGGTGGCGAACCTTTTTGCAGAAAAGGAGTCATAGCGTGACAACAATAATGCCAAAGAGTGAACTCGCTCGCCGTGCTCTCGAATGGATAGATGACCAGCGTCTTTCCGGCAAGGACAACACCAACGCCCTTGTTCAGGAAGCCCTCATACGGTTCAATCTTGGACCGAAGGACGAAATGTTCCTGAACGCTTTTTTCAAAGATACCTCAAAAAAACAGGAAAAGTCCCCTGAATAGCTTTTTTCGACCATCTCTCCTGCATCGGCAGATGTTCAAGGAGCTACTCGGCCTCTTTCTTTTGTGTGCCGGGTCTCTTCTTACACTTCTGCTTATTGGCAGGCTTCTCCAGCTGAGGGATCTCTTTTTGAATCAGAGCCTTGGGTTCTTTGACATTATCAAAATGTTCACGTTCCTCAGCCCATTTTTTCTGCTTTTGCTTATCCCCATTGCCTGCATGCTGGCAGTCTTTTTGACGCTCTTACGCATGAATACAGATCTGGAATCCACGGCGCTTAGGGCGTCTGGTGTGAGCCTGTATCAGCTTTTACCTGCGCCAATCCTGCTTGCCGTGCTGTGTACGGCAATTACGTGGTGGATATCCTTTAGCGGTCTGTCCTGGGGTATGGAGAATTTTCGGGCAACAGTTATGGACCTTGCTCGGTCCAAAACACAGCTCGTGCTCCAGCCCGGTGTGTTTAATAAAGAATTTCCAGAACTGACACTGTTTGCACAGCAGGCAGATGGTCGCTCTGGAGAATTAAAAACAGTTTTTGTCAAAGATACGTCGCGTGGGTCACAGCCTGCAACGATTCTTGCCCCTCGTGGACATGTTCACACAGATACGTCTGAGGGGGAAATTATTTTCCAACTTTATGATGGGAAAATATACCGTGAAGAGAAAGACGGCGCGAGTGTCATTGGGTTCGGTACCTATCAGGTGCGGATGGATCTGTCTCGCATGCTTGGCGGCTACAAGCTGGGAAGCGTGCGCCCCAAGGAAATGTCCTGGAACAGGTTGCACGAATACCAGACCGAATTGAAAACAGGAAAGGATGTGCATAGCCGGGAGTACAAGTTGCGCAAGGTGGCAGTCGAAATCCAGAAGCGTCTGGTTTTCCCCTTTGCCTGTATTGTGCTTGGGCTTTTTGCTGTGCCTATGGCGTCCATGTTTGGAGGCCTGCACAGACACTGGGGGCTTTTGCTCGCACTGGGCTTCTTCCTTTTCTATTATACGTTGCTTTCTCTTGGCCTTTCTCTTGGCGAGACAGGCGTTGTTCCGCCAGCAATTGGCTTATGGATACCTAATGCGCTCTTTTCTGTTGCGGGCCTGTATGGCATCCGGCAGGCGGCTCTTGAGCGGTCGGTGCGAATTGTTGAGCTTTCTCAGCATTTAAATGTACGTAACCTTTTCAGGCGGAAAAAAGCCGATGTTCGGTAGAACGTTATTTAGTTATCTCTTCCGCCAGAATATGTTTTATATTCTGACCTGCCTTGCGGTAGGCTCAGGGCTGTATCTGATGACGGACATTTTTGACCGTCTTGATGATTTCCTGTCTGCGGGACTTGGAGCCTCGACAGTTGCGACATATTTTGTCGTGAAGCTGCCATTGATTATTTCCCAGATTCTGCCTGCGGTATTCCTGTTGTCGGTGGTTATTCAGCTATGTCTGATGGCGCGGCACAGGGAATTGCTTGCGCTTCGTTCTGGGGGCATTTCTTTTGGGCATCTTGCGAGGTTTTTTGTGCTGTATGGCGTGCTTTGGGCCGTTATTCAGCTCATGTTTTCGCAGGGGCTTGGTGTGTATGGCCAGCAGCTTTCGAGCAAAATCTGGGCAGAACAGGTGCGAGGCAAGATTGTTGAAACCCGTGAGCTTACAAACTTGTGGTTCAAGGAAGGCAATTTTGTTGTTGAAGTGAAGTCCGCACAGCCCGCAAAAAAAACAGCCCAGAATGTGAAGGTGTATGAATTGAGCGCAGACAGGCGCTCTTTGATGAAAATTTACACCGCAAAACGAGCACATACTGAGCCGGGAGACTGGCAGCTTATTGACGTGAAGGTGCTGAATCCCGGAGCGTATACGAGCGAGCAGCATAAGATCCTGATGATGCCTTTTGAGCAGAATATGGAGACTTTTCTTGCTGCTGATTCGGACTCAAACCCCGGGCAGTTGCCTTTGTGGAAGCTTTCTCAGCTTATTGAACAGCTGGATGCTGCCGGATCAAATGTTGAAAGGCTGCGGACCGAGTGGCATGGGAAGTGGGGCTATGCCTTTGCTATTGTGACAATGAGCATACTGGCGCTGGCAATGCTGACCTTCTCAGAGAACATGTACCTGAATATTGGCTTGTCTCTGATTGTGACCTTTGCGTATTACGTTGTCTTTATGATTGGCACGACGCTTGGGCAGAAGGGACTTGTTAATCCGATTTTGGGAGCATGGCTTGCAAACATTGTGTTTTCCATGCTCGGAACTTTGCGCCTTGTGTGGGTAGCATTGTCTGCACAGCACGAAGCATAAGCCCCGGCGGATGCACCTTGTGCAAAAAATATGATAAAAAAATGCTGTCGCGGTATACCGTGACAGCATTTTTTGTGTGTTTGTAAAAAACGGATGCCTAAGCGTCTTCTGGAAGTTCCAGTCCTGAGGCGTCGCGAATGGTCGCCCAGATTTTATTCAGACCGGAGCCTGTCTTGGAAGAGGAGACCAGAATTTTGGTGTTGTCTCCAATGATGTTTTTCCACTGACGTTGGCGCTGGGCGCAGTCCTTCTGCTTAACCTTGTCGCTTTTGGTCATGATTGGAATCATGGGAATACGCAGGGCCTGAAGGTAACTGACAAGTTCCATGTCGATCTTCTGCGGAGGAAGGCGGCTGTCCAAAAGGACCGCAACGGCTTTGAGCCATTCGTTTTTGGTCAGGTATGCTTCAATGAGACGTGCCCATTTGTCGCGCTCCGTTTTGGAACAGCGAGCATATCCATATCCGGGAAGGTCCACGAGGTAGAAGTTGTCAGGAACAACCCGGTAAAAGTTCAGGCTTCGGGTTTTGCCTGGGGTGGAGCTGATTTTTGCAAGGCTTTTTCGACCCGCAAGGGCATTGACCAGAGAAGATTTACCAACGTTGGAGCGCCCGGCCATAGCAACCTGTGGCAGAGGCATGTCCTCCAGCTGGTTCATGAGATAAATCGTTTTTTCGAGTTCAAGAATTGGATTCATATTTTTGTCCTGCCCGAGTACGGGGTGGAAGTTTTTTCTTGTGTGCCAGCGCCGGGAGTATGCCCGGATTCTCTGGGTTTGCCAACTAACGGGGAAAAATATAATAGATGTGTCCGCGAATCTGGTATGCCTGCGTGTTTTGCGTGTGGTATCCCACTTTTCACTTAAAAGGATAAGCGTATGGCGAAACTGACAATTCTTGTGCTCAACGGGCCTAATCTTGGGCATCTTGGCGAGCGGCAGCCAGAAATTTATGGATCGCAGGGCATGAACTGTGTTCCAGATCAGGTTAACGCACTTCTTGGCGAAGACGCAAAAGACGTTGAACTGGTTTTTGATCAAAAGAATGGTGAAGGCGAGCTGATTGATCGTCTGGAGCAGGCACGGGAAGAGGGTGTTGACGGCGTTGTGTTCAACGCTGGAGCGTACACCCATACCAGTCTTGCTCTTGGTGACTGCCTTGCCTGGGTCAAGATTCCCTATGTGGAAATTCACATTTCCAATGTTTGGGCACGACCAGAAAAAATTCGACATACAAGCTTTATTGCCCTGCATGCAGAGGGCGTTATTGCTGGTTTTGGTATTGAATCCTATGCCCTTGGCGTTGCGGCCCTCGTTCGCAAGCTTATGGCAGGGGCTTAATTTTATTACATTAGTTTTATTCGGAGGATGAATGATCTCTACAGCTGATTTTAAGAATGGAATGAAGATTGAACTTGATGGCACTCCTTTTGAAATTCTGGAGCACCAGCACCATAAGCCCGGCAAGGGCGCCGCTGTTATGCGTACTCGTCTGCGTAACCTGCTGACAGGCCGTGTCATCGACAAGACCTTCCGTTCCGGTGAAAAGGTCGAAAAGCCTGATCTGGAAACCCGTGGTATGCAGTTCCTGTATCATCAGGGCGAAACTACTCTGGTCTTCATGGACATGAGCTCTTATGAGCAGATGGAAGTTGAGATCGACCAGTTTGGTCCTAATGCCAAGTTCCTCGTGGACGGACAGGAAGTAAAGATCATGGTCTACAAAGGCCGCGCAATTGATCTTGATATGCCTGCATCTGTTGTTATGGAGATTGCAGAGACTGAGCCGGGCGTCCGTGGTGACACTGTGAGTGGCGCAACCAAGCCTGCTACTCTGAGCTCTGGCGTTGTTGTGAACGTGCCGCTTTTTGTGAACACAGGCGACATGATTAAGGTCGACACCCGCACCGGTGCATACATCGGTCGCGAATAAGAAAGACCATATCGCAGATTTATGCGCAAAAGGGGGGTGCATTCCACCCCCCGGCCGCGTATACTCATGCCTATGGAGGAACAAAAAACAAACGGCGCTAAACTGTTGAAAGAGATTATGGCCCTCGCCCTTGGGTTTTGGGCTGTTTTGCTTTTGATCTCGCTAATCAGCTATAGCCCGCTTGATCCGAGCTTTAATCAGGCCGTCAGCCCCGGCCTTCCGGTGCATAATGCGGCTGGCCTTATTGGGGCCTATCAGTCGGATCTGCTGGTGATGCTTTTTGGTATTTCAAGCTTTATCTTTCCCGTTGCGCTCGCAGCATTGGCCAGTGGTAATTTCGTTCGAAAACTCTTTCCAGCCTGGTGGCGCTGGCTGGGATTCTATCTTTTCTTTATCTGCCTCACGACCTTTGGTGCAGCAGAGTTTGCGCGTGAACATGTGCATCTCTGGGGTATCTCTGGTGGTGGTATCCTTGGCTCCATTCTTTACGTCCAGACGCAGTACTATCTGCGTCCCGTGGGAGCCTCTCTTGTCTGGCTCTTTACACTGATTGTCTCGATTCAGTTAATGTTTGCCGTCACCTGGGCAGGCTGCTGCAAGCGGCTCCGCGCACGGTGTATTGATCTGTCGGCAAAGTTTACTGAACGCATTGCTCGTTCGCGCCGGGTCCGTGCTGGCAAAAAGAGCAGTGAAGAAGCTGCGCAGGGGCAAAGTCCTGTTCCTGCTGATTCTGAGGCAGCGCCCTCCCAGTCTGTCGAGGCTGGTTCTGACGCCCCATTGAAAAAGAAAATGATGCTTTCTGAGCGTCTCCGTCTTCCTGCGTTTTTGCAGCGGAAAAAACAGGCTTCTGAGGCTCCGGCCCTGGAGGATGATCTTCCTGTTTCGCTTCAGCCTGTGGCTGAGGCACAAGCTGAAGCGCGTGCCGGTTTTGTATCCGAAGACGCATCTCCTGATCTTGCAGATGCTGTTGAGGCCCCTCATCATGAGCAGACGGCAGTCGATGACGAATATACGTTTTCGACTGATGCTGTTGATGTGAGTGGGGAAGATGTCCCTCTGGACATGCCGCTTGAGCAGCTTATGCAGACAGAGCAGGGCGACGCAGGTGGCGATGATGTCTTTGATTCTCTTGAGCGCATGGAGCAGTCTGAGCAAAATGCTTTGGACCAGTCTTTTGCGCAGCTTGAGGATGAGGAATCGTCGACATTAGAAGCGGAAAATCAGGCGTATTTTGCTGAACAAGAGCATGAAGAAGCTCCTGAGATTACAGCAGGTCAAGAAACAATCGAGTCCGGTTTTGACTCGTATAGCGAGCCAGAAATTGAAGAGGCTCATTCTGCCTATGCTGATGAATCTGAGCATCATTCTGATTTTGTGCCTGCATCAGAGCCTGAACCTCAGCATCATGAAGAGACGGAGCGTCTCGAAGCTCCTGCGGATGATCCGTATGTTATGGATGTGCTTGCGTCGCATCCTCAGGATATTCCCGCGGGTGGGGCAGAGCAGCCTGATGCTGACGCTATTGCAGCTCAGGAGCATTTGGAAAAGGTTGCGGCCCATGTCCAGACAACTCCTCCAGCAGAAACACAGACGCAGGTTGCCGCAGAACCTCAGCGGATTGTTCCTAAAGTTCAGGATTTTTCTGGACCTCCCTCTATTGATTTCCTGAATTTGCCTCCAGAAGGTGCTTTGGGCATTCCGCAGGAAGAGCTTCTGCAAAAATCCGCAGACCTTGAGCAGTGCCTGCTTGATTTCGGCATTCATGGCGAAGTGAAGAGTGCTGTTCCTGGACCTGTTGTCACGATGTTTGAATACAAGCCTGCCCCGGGCGTAAAGGTAAGCCGCATTTCGAATTTGACGGATGATCTTGCCCTTGCGCTTAAAGCGGGTGCGGTTCGCATTGAGGCTCCTCTTGTGGGACGAGATACCGTTGGTATTGAAATCCCGAATCCAAACAGGCAGGTTGTGTACATTCGAGACATTATTGATTCGGATGTCTTCGCAGACTCCAAGTCAATGCTGACGCTTGCCCTTGGTGAGGATATTTATGGCCGACCGCATGTTGCGGACCTCGCCAAGATGCCTCACCTGCTTGTTGCTGGTGCAACGGGTCAGGGTAAAAGTGTGTGTCTTAACTGCCTGTTGATGAGTTTCCTGTACAAGGCGTCACCAGATGATCTGAAACTTCTTCTGGTTGACCCTAAGCGTATTGAGCTGTCTGTGTATGCAGACCTGCCTCATCTCGTGCACCCGGTTGTGACGGATATGTCTCTGGCCAAGAATGCTCTTGAATGGGCTGTGTATGAGATGGAAAAGCGCTATGACGCGATGGCAAAGCTTGGTGTCAGGAATATTGAAGGCTTTAACCGCAAACTGAAAAAGCTTGGCGATGAGCTGCCCGAAGGCTGTGAAGAGATGGAGCGTATGCCCTATCTTGTCATCGTTATTGATGAGCTTGCGGACCTGATGCTGACAGCACGAAAAGAGGTCGAAACGTCTATTGTTCGGCTTGCTCAGCTTGCACGTGCTGCTGGTATTCATATGATTCTGGCAACGCAGCGTCCTTCTGTTGACGTTGTGACTGGCCTGATTAAGGCAAATTTCCCGAGCCGTATCGCGTTTACCGTGACCTCGCCTCAGGACTCCCGCACTATTCTTGATGCGGTTGGTGCAAACCATTTGCTGGGTAAGGGCGACATGCTCTTTAAGCCTGGTGGTGGCAAGCACATCCGTGTTCATGGTGCGTTGGTAACTGATGAGGAAATCGAAGACGTGACGGATTTCTGGAAGGCCAAGGGCAAGCCAGATTATCAGCTTGATTTTGGCGAATGGGGCAAAAGCTCTGATGAAGGTGGCGCAGCTGGTGGCTCCGCAGAGGACAGGGACGACCCTGTGTATACGGAAGCCGTGCAGTTTGTCATGGAGCAGGGCAAGGCCTCTATCTCCCTGATTCAGCGTCGATTCAGAATTGGCTTTAACCGAGCTGCCCGCTATGTGGAACAGATGGAGCAGGACGGCATTGTCGGTCCTGCAGAAGGCAGCAAGCCACGTCGAGTTCTCGTGGGTGGTGATTTGCCGGTATAGCTGGAAAAGACTACAAAAAGGCGGTGCGTTTCTCATGAGGAGCGCACCGCCTTTTTTTTATGATGTGATTTTTAGGCTGGATGTCTGCTTTCGGTCCAGACATAGCGGAACGGGCAGACCTGAGCGGCATTTTCGACAAGAGTCGATGAGCGAGCGAGTTGAAGGTGAGGCGAATACCCTTTTGCAAAGGCCAAATCCCGGTGGCATCCCAGAGTCTGGGCAAGGCTCGGAGAGAGCCCAAGCTCATCCAGATACATTCTGGCATACGCACAGGAACTGACATCAAGAATAAAGGTTGAACCGGAGAGCTCCCGTCGGCTAAATTTCAGCGCGCCATTTTCTCCCCATGTGTCCGCAATCTGGCTAAAGTGCTCAAGAGAGGGCTTCCCGTCCGGGGCTGTGAGCGCAAAGGCCTGTCCCTCCTCTAAAGCAGCTTTTTCGACAATGATACGAACGAGGTCCAGTGCTCGTGTTTCGTCAGATCGGCTTTTGAGAACCTCATAGACGTTTCGGAGCATTTTGGCCTCAACCCTGCGTTGCTCAATGTAGGGGATATGGTGCAGCATGTCCTGACCTCCATTAGCGTGGCACTGGCTGAAAAGTGATTTTGTCAGCGTGTGATGTTTGTGAAAGGTCTTTATGACCATTCTCTTTTCTTATAACCTAAGCTGATCTTTACAGCTTTTATATATGAGTGCAACCAGAATCCCGGAGTGGGGTGAGGAGAACCTATGTCTCTGACTTTTTTGAAAAGATGTGCATGTATTGCCATCATTGCAAGCCTGTTTGTCTGTCTGCTGGGTGTTCCGCAGGCAGCGCTTGCGGCTTCGAAAACTCAGGACGTGCTTGTCGCGGTCCAAAAAAAATATGAGAGCGTGAAGGGGCTGAGTGCAGACATTACGCAGGTCCTGACAAATGCTTCAAGTGGAAAGGTCGAGAATCGAACTGGAACCCTGAAGTTTCAGCAGCCTGCGCTCATTCGCTGGAAGACGCTGACGCCAGAACCAGAGCTGCTGGTTGTTGGCAAGGAGAAGGTCTGGGAGTACTTCCCGGAAGAAGAAACCGCATATGTCTATGAAAGAAAGCAGGTGATAGGTTCCAAGACGATGCTCCGCTTTCTCTCTGGACAGGCCCGGCTGGATGAAGATTTTGCGGTGAGTCTTGTTGATGAGAAAGGCGCAAGCGTGAAGCTGGAGCTGGTTCCCAATGAGCCAGAGCCGAATCTGGTTCAGGCCTTTGTGTGGGTTGATACCCAGAACTGGCTTCTTGAGCGGGTTCAGCTGATAGATTTTTTTGGAAATGTGAACGATGTGACCATGAGCAAGGTTCAGGAGAATCCCAGCTTTGTGCAGGATGACTTTCGCTTTACGCCCCCCAAGGGGACTGAGCTGGTGACAAATCCTGCTCAGCCTCAGTAAAAGAGATGAAAAAAGGCGAGATACGAATATCTCGCCTTCGTTTTTGAAAACGTGTTTATTTGTTCCAGCCCTTGTTGCGGCCCGAACGGGAGCGCTGTGGCCTTGAATCGTTATCGCGGCGTCCCCAGCTGTTTCGGTTGGAATTCCTGTCGCGCTGCGGGCGCTGTTCCTGATCCCGGCTTCGTGGAGCTGAGTCTCCAGAACGTCTTGGGCGCTGGTCTCTGTCTTCTCTTTTTCCTGAACGGTGTTCGGAACGAGAGTCGGTAGGGCGACCACGCCGTTTGTCCTGCCTGTGCGGGGTATCATACTGTGCCCTGTTGTCCCGTGCTGGACGTTCCCTTTTTTGTGGAGTTGCAGCTTTTTGGGGCTTTTCGGGCGGCGCAGGTTTCGCCTCCATGCCAACGGCCTGCTTGAGGCGGGAGACTTCTTCAGCTGTAAGCTCACGAGCTTTGCCACGTTCCAGCGTATCAAGACCGATTGGTCCCTGCTGGATGCGGCGCAGACCCAGAACTGTCAGATTCAGGTCTCGGCACATGCGGCGAATCTGTCGGTTAATGCCCTGAATCAGGGTCATAAGGATAACCGTGCCGCGGCCCGGATCATCAGGAAGGATGCGGACTTCAATAGGAGCCAGTTCTTCGCCTTCACGCAGACGCATGCCGTTACGCATGATTTCAAGCTTGCTTCGGGTGACGTCACCGCGCACACGAACAAGGTAGAGCTTAGGCAGATGCCAGCGGGGATGAGTCAGCCTGTTTGCCAGCTCTCCGTCCGTGGTCATCAGCAAAAGCCCTTCGGAAAAATAGTCAAGGCGACCAATAGGGAAAACTCGGCGCTGGCGCTGTTCTGGCGTCAGGATGTCGAGGATTGTTCGCCGGCCCTGTGGATCGCTCAGGGTTGTCATGACCTCGATGGGCTTGTTCATCATGAGGTAGACATGTTCTTCTGAACCTTGGTGGGGGATGGTGACGGGCTTTCCATCAAAAGCAATTTCGTCTTTGGCAGGGTCGATTTTGGTCCCTGCTTCGGCAATGAGTGAGCCATTTACCGTGATGCGGCCAGCCGCGACCAATTCGTCAGCGGCTCGTCGGGAGCAGACGCCAGCGAGGGCAAGCGCCTTGTTTATGCGTAAAAGAGCAGGGGCTTTCGTTTCCGAAGCCCCTGCTTGTGTTGTTTTATTTGTATGATTGGGCATAGCCCTGTTTTAGACGCTTATGACCTTGGAAGCAAGCTGAAGACTGGTCACAACGTCGAGCATATTTGTGGTTTCACCGACGGCTTTCTGTTTCAGGAGACCAAAATGGTCAAGACAGGTGCCACAAACTAGAATGCCTGCACCCATTTTTTCAAGCTCTTTGAGCTTTTCGCAGCAGGGATTCTCTTCGGTTGTGAGCTTGACGCCGCCGTTGACAAGAACAACACGCCAGAGTTCGTCACCGAATTCGGGCAGAGTGGAAAGAAAATTCAGCATAAGCTTGGAACCCAGCTCATCGTCACCAGAACCCAGTGTGTCCCGCTGAATAAAGACAGTGACTTTCTGGTCGATGGCTTCCAGAGCCTGTGAGGTCATGACTTCGCACTCAGCGCAGCCCTCGGTGTCTGAGGAGCTGTCGTTACGGTGGGCTGTCAGGGTCCAAATTTTTTCGCCGGTTTCTTTAGCGTCAACCGTATATCCTTTGGAGGAAACGAATCGGCTGACATTCTGGACGGCAGCTTCGTTGTCGACCAAAATGCGCAGTGTTTCCGGGTGCTCAGTTTCAATAGCTTTTTTTGCATTCAGAACGGGCTGAGGACAGGCAAGTCCTTTGCAGTCCATGATTTTCTCTGCCATAATATTATCTCCTTCAAGAAAAACATGGAATCCTTTCTGCCTGTTTGGGTCAAATAGATATTTTGAATCATTTCTCGTGCTGTGGATAGAAAAACACGGTACAAGATAAAAAAGCAGGGCTAGCCGTTTGGTTTTTCTGCAAAAATTTTCACTGGATTTACGGCCTGGTTTTTTTTATCAGAATCGCTTGTCATAAGACATATTGGACCTGTCCTGACTGAGGGCAGGCCATTCCATATATCCCAAGGGGAGTAATTACGTGGGAAAAGAAAAGACGCAGTCCCCCAAGAGTATGGCGCTTCTGAAGCGCTGTCTTGGGTATTTTCTGCCGTATAAGTTTCGAATTTTGCTTGCCATTGTTTCTATGGCAATTGTGGCCGCCTGTTCTGGCGCAGCTGCGTATCTGGTTAAGCCAGCGTTTGATGATATTTTTGGTAACAGAAATGCTCAAGCGCTTGTTGTCATTCCCCTTGCGTATGTCGTTGTTTTTTTGTTGAAAGGTATTTTTAGATACCTTCAGAATTATGAAATGCGAATGTGCGGTCTCAAGGTTCTCGAAACTTTGCGGAATGAGCTGCATGGAAAGATGATGCACCTGCCTGTTGGGTTCTTTGAGGAACAGCAGGTCGGTAATTTGATGTCTCGAATCACTATGGACGTTGCCATGATTCGAAACAGCTTGCCTTCTATTGTCATGCTCATTCGGCAGGGACTTGAAATGCTTGGCCTGATCGCGGTTGCCTTTTATCAGCAGCCATTTTTGGCGAGTATTGCGCTGATTGGGTTTCCTGTTGCTGTCTATCCCATCATTTATTTTGGTAAAAAGTTGAGGAAAATTGGCCGGAAGAATCAGAGCAAGCTTGCAGACATCAATATTATCCTTCAGGAAATCTTTAGTGGCATTCGGGTCGTCAAAGCCTTTGCCAATGAAGACAGGGAAACACAGCATTTTGCAGAAGAGAATAACCGGCTTGTGCGCATTGCACAGAAAGAGGTTATTTTTAGTGAGCTGTCGTCGCCCGTGATGGATCTGGTTGGAGCTGTCGGAACCGCGTTTGTTATGTGGTACGGCGGAACGCAGGTTATTTCTGGTGGAACGACACCTGGCGCGTTTTTTTCTTTTCTTGTTGCGGTTGGTCTGATGTATGCGCCTGTGAAAAAGCTGAATAGTGCAAACATGGACATCCAGCGCGCTCTTGCTGGTGCTGAACGAGTTTTTGATATTTTGGATTCACCGAATTATACGGTTGAGAAAGAGGGTGACAAGGAACTGACCGAAGATTTTCGAGCCTTGGATATGCAGGGAGTCACTCTGTATTATCCTGGAAGTGATGTTCCTGCGCTGAAAGATATTACGCTGAGAGTCAATGCCGGAGAAAAGGTCGCGCTTGTTGGTCCCAGTGGCGCAGGTAAGACGACTTTGGTCAATTTGATTCCCCGTTTCTATACCCCGGCCAAAGGCCAGATCTTTTTTAATGGAGATGCTGTCGAAGAGTATACGCTTTCGTCACTGCGAAAAAGTATCGGCATTGTCAGTCAGGATACCTTCCTGTTTAATGCTGATGTGCGGATGAATATTGCGTATGGGCAGGATGAAATTGATGACGCGCGCATCGCAACCTGTGTTGAAATGGCCTACGCAAGTGACTTTATCCAAAGTCTGCCGGAAGGCTATGATACGGTTTTGGGTGAGCGTGGGGCAAAGATTTCTGGCGGCCAGAAGCAGCGTCTGACAATTGCGAGAGCATTGTACAAAAATCCATCACTTTTGATTCTGGATGAAGCCACCAGTGCGCTGGACACTCAGGCAGAGCGAAAGGTACAGGCTGCACTTGAAAATCTGATGGAAAACAGAACGAGCATTGTGATTGCTCATAGGCTGTCGACCATTTTGAATGCAGATAAGATTGTGGTTATGGATAAAGGCCAGATTATAGCGCAGGGACCACATGCGGAACTTTTGGAAAGCTGCGAACTCTACGCCCGTCTGTACAGGATTCAGTTTGAAGATGCCTTGAATCATTCTGCAACCCCTACTAGTCATGCTCATTCTGAGGAGGAACGCGCGTGAAGCTCAAAGTCAATCCTGTTCTCCTGTCTTATCCTATGTCATGGGTTTATCGCCTGTGGTGTTTGACTATTCGCTTTACGTTAGAAAACGTTGCGCCTTTGGAGAGAGAATGGGCACAAGGGAATCTTTTGACGGTTGGCTGCTGGCATAACGAGCTTTTTGCTTTTCCTGCGAACCAGATGGGCAAGAAGTGGGCTGGCATAGCGAGCTTGAGCGAAGATGGAGCAATAGCTGCGGGCCTTGTAAATCGGGTTGGAATTGCAACTGCCAGAGGTTCGAGTTCCCGTGGTGGCGTTCGTGCTCTTATGGGAGCCTGCCGTCTGATGAAAAAAGAGCATCGCAATGGTTTTGTGACTGTCGATGGCCCGCGAGGGCCTCGTCACAAAGTCAAGGAAGGTGTTATCTTTTTGGCGCAAAAGTCGCGGACCAAGCTTGTTCCAGTGCGTATTTTCCCGTCGCGGTCCTATGTTTTTGAAAAAGCGTGGGACAAGTTTATTTTGCCGCACCCGTTTTCGAGTTGTCGTATTGTTTTTGGTGAACCATACGAGGTGACAACGGAAAAGTTGCGCGGTGAAGTTCTGGCTGCAGAAATTCAGAAATTTGAGGATAAGATGAATGCTCTGGGCTAAGCTACTTGGTAAAAGTTCTGTCCCTGTACTGTGTTATCATAACATAGACGGGAATGGGATGCCGTGGAAGAAGTTTACGGCACAAATGGAGTGGCTCAAAAGTGCAGGGGTTCAAACGCTGACGCTTGGCGAGCTAAAAGCCTTTTTGGAGGGGAAGCCTCTGGAGGCTCCCTCTGTGTGCATTACCTTTGATGATGGCTTCCGTGATATCTATACCCGTGTGAGTCCCTACTTTGAGTCTTTGGGATTCCACGGGGTTTCTTTTGTCATTAACAATCGCATTCGCCCAGAGGATGAACCGGGGCAAGACACTGAGATAATCGCTCACGAGGCTCATAGAGGCTTTTTGCAATCAGGGGATAGGTCAGCGTGGATGTCTCTCTCTGAAATTCGTTCTATCGTCGAAAATGGGACGTTTGAGATCGGTTCACATTCCATGACACATATGATGATCCCCGGAGATCCTCAAGTAGAGGCTCGGCATCCAGATCATTGGGCGCATGAAGGACGCAGCAGTGAAAAAACGCTTAGTGAAATTTACCCTGAGTTTTCAATACAGGCGTATTTACCAGATAAGCATGAATTTGAATCGAAAAGTAGCTTCAAAAAACGAGTAAGAGAAAATATAAGTCAGAGCGTTACCGGTTTAAGCAAAAAAATAGATATAAGCGTTAAATCGTTAGGCTGGCCGTGGGGAGCTGTAGCTCCGGAAGCGTTGGAAGCAGTCAAGCAAACCTCGGTTGAAGTTGCTTTTTCGCTTAAAAATGGCCCCGTGACCCCTGCTTCAAACAAATATTTGATTAATCGCTTGGAAGTTCGACGGAAGAAAGAGCTTTTGTGGTTCCAAAGCCGTATTTTTTTATACAGTCACGCAATCTTAGGCGCATGTTACGCGGGAATGAGGATATAAGGCCATGAAAGAAGTTGCGCTTGAAGCGATAGCCCGGATGGGGCAACGTTTGAGTTTTGAATCTGTTGAGCGGCTTGGCGCTGGGCTAGGCAAGCTCTTGTGGGCTGTGCTGAAGAGTCGCCGAGAGCTTGCGACTGAGGCCGTTGAGCATCAGCTTCAGGTGTCTCGTGGTGAGGCTGAGAGAATTGCTCGAGAGAGCTTTATGCACAGTGGGCGTTCTTTTGTTGAAATATTTAAATCTCGGGATGTTGATTGGGGTTTTGCCCATCAAAAGATTAAAATTGCGGATCCGGAGGCTTTTGAACGGGTGCGCACCGCAGATGCACCTGTTGTTGTGGCGACAGCGCATATGGGAGCCTGGGAACTGCTGACCGGGATGCTTGAGCTGTATGCGTCCAATGATGTTCCAAAGGCCGTTGTTGTTCGTCGTCCCCGGGGCGATGCCTTGGCAAATGTGATGAAGAGCCTGAGGACGCAGCCAAATGTTGAGATTTTCCATCATCGTAACGTCGCGCTCAAAGTTTTGCGTGTTTTGCGTAAGAAGGGCATGGTTGGTTTTTTAGTTGACCACAATTGCAGCACTTCTGAAGCTGTTTTTCTTCCCTTTTTGCGCGACTTTGCGGCTGTAAATATGGGGCCAGCTTTGCTTGCCTTGCGATCTAAGGCGTATGTTTGTCCCGTATTTCTTTTGCGAGATGGCAATGGCGCTTTTGAGGTGCATTGCGAAGAGATGCTCGACACCAGAGAACTGACGGGAAGCCGGGAAGAGCGGATTCAGAAGGTCTGTGAATTCTATACGGGAGCGGTTCAGCGCATTGTTCAGCGGTATCCTGAACAGTGGTTCTGGATGCATAAGCGCTGGAAGACGCAGCCGGCCAAAGATTGGGAATTTCCTGGGTTATTTTTGGAAGAGCGGGGCCTAAAGTAAAAACGTCGCCAGAATTGCTTTGATGTGATTCTGGCTTTTTTATCAGAGGGTTCTGTATTTGAGGTTAAGCCAAGCCATCCAAGCGCTATTTGGGTGGCTTTTTTGTGGGGATGTGCTTGGAGGGGTACAGGCTCCAAAGTCTGTCAATTATTTGAAAATAAGAATCATTTAAATGTTTTTGGACTATAACAGCAGCAACGAAAGCATTTGAGATGCAAAGAGAAGCTTCTCAAATTTCTACGTAAATCACTTGTCGTTCTCGTATATTGCCGTGCAGTTTTCTCTAATAAAGAGTGGGGGAGGAATGAGAAAAATATAGCCATGTTACACATGGCTTGCCTGTGAAATTGTGGGGTGGGCAATTGATGTCACTTTATGTCTGTTCGTGTTTGAGCGTTCTTTTTGAAGAGATATTTTTTGATCTTTATGCGGCAATCTAAAAGGGAAAACGTGGCAGGCATATGAAGAGATATGTTTGGTTTTGTATTTTTGGATTTAGGGCGGTCTTTGGTGTGGGGGCGTTGTGTTCGCAATACGGATTTATCAATAAATAAGAAGAATAGAGCACTCGTGATGCGTAAGCGTCTAGCACGATATTTATTTAAAAGAGGAACCCAAAAGCAGAGATGGAAGGACTTGGAGGCTCCTTCGATACGGATCGGTGAGGCTGGCTTGGCTAAGTACGTTCTTTGGATGTATATTTGACGACCCCAAAAGGGGGCCGAGGTATTATTTTGAATTCGCTGGGTATTTCAAGAGAGCTGCCCATTGAAGATGTCTCAAGGAGTCGTGTTTAAAGTTGGAGGAAAGAGGGGAATGTCATGGGATCAAAAGGGGTGTCTGTTTGTACGTTTAGCCGTGGATAATTCGATGTGCAGATTTTATGAAGTTTTTGAAAGTGATGTGGTTGTTGTCCGGAGAGCATGTTTTAGCTCTGGTTAGAGAAGTATGTTTGAATTTTGGGATTAACTGTGTGAACAAGCAGCAATACTAGTTAATATATTTGGTAAAAATGAAAGAACAAAAGATGCAAAGGTGACATAATTCAGGAGGGAGAGGGGGAGAGACAAAGAAAGAGAGGAAAGATATTTTTAAAAAGTTTACATAATCAAAATAAGAGGAAGATTGCATAAAGTTTTGAAGGGGAGGAGGGGACACTTTTATTGAAATAAAAAATAATGAAATTTGTCTGTTCTCTTTGTTCTTGAATATGCGTTTTTAGTCCATCAATTGGCGCAATTGAGATGAAAGAAAGAAGCTGTAGGCTGGTAATCACCGTTGTATAGCGTATATTGAGCCATAATAAAAAATTATACGTCTGAAAATGTAATATCTTATTATGTGGAAAAGTAAGGGGAGAGAAGCTTTTTCTGGGGAAGTGTAGAAAAGAATGATATGAGAAAAAATGTGGAATTTGAAGTTTACATAATTAAAATAAGAAAGATAAAATTAGAGAAAAGGGTAGAGGATTTTTAAAAAAAGTTTTGAAAAAACAGAGTGCTAATTTTATTTCGCGATTAATAACTATTATAATATTAGAGATTCATTGAGGTTTCGATCCGAATCGTAGTGGCGCGACTAGAATATACTTTGCCAGTGTATTCAGCGAGTACACACGCAGCATTCTGCGAGGCCAATTCATGCTACGTTAGTAGGCTCAGATATAAATATGGGGGAAAAAGAATTCATAAAAAGTAATATTATCAGGATATTGCCTAATATTTAATTTTTTAGAATAATTTAATGTTAACATAATTATGTAAGGATAAAATAACAGCATCCACATAAAAGCTTACGCCAAACATAAAAACCAACAAGTCAAAAAAAAAGCCATCCAATAGTACAGAAGGGCGCTTCATCGTTTTTTTTTGTAAAAGCACAAAATGAATTTAATTCATTTTTGACAAACGATTAGAAAATGGAAGCCCTGACAAAACTAAAGTTAATAAACTAAAAAATTCAAAAGTAGGGTGGGAGCTCATTCAATCCTTTACGCCGCGCACTTAAAAAGTGCCCATTGCGTTTATTAGGCAGCTATGACTTCTTACTCTTACACTCAACACATAAGTCAAAATAAACAGAGCTGCCTTTTACAATTCCTTTCCAAGGAGCAAGCAGAGGATCCCCAGATTTTATGAATGACGACACGCATACGAGATCCTATCAACGTACAGAATATACGACGGACGGGCGCCCCGGGGCAGATATTAGAAGTTTTAATTACTGAATTTCTCCCTGCCACGACGAGGCGAGGGGAATACTTGTGACTTAAATCAAATTGCCGCTTAGCGTGTTGTGGCAGGCTGCGTCGAGAAAATTACAAAAGTGGTCCCGGATGGGCTAAAAAGCATGGTGTCGAGCTAAAATTCAACCAAACAAGCCAATGCAGAGTCATATATTCTTTTCGCTAACAAAGTTAAAAAGAAAATGAAAAATGCTTCCATAGAAAAATATAACACTCTAAGCACCTTAGTTTTCCAAAAAAACGGCTATCATCTTTGTTGTTAAAAATAACCGCATCAGGAATAGCCACGAGGGTATAGCGCGCATGACTCCTAAAAAATCCGGATGACCGCCCTGAATAGACGCCTCATGAGTCCCAATACAAGCCCATATCTTCACCGCGTTTGAGCTGCTCTTGGTCTTGTCCATAACTAAATCCAAACAGAACTCGCTGTGTGGCGCTAGTGGCTGCGCCTCCAAGCCCCCATGTTGCGAGGTCTTCTAGATTTATTGTCTCTTCCTCAAGGAGAATCTGACCTGCTCATAATGGCAGAATGCCTTAGAGCCAATTCTGTTTTTCATCCCTCAGAAGATACCTTTTTCCAATATGCGACACAAAGCGCAGCATAAGCCCCTAAGAAAGCTTTTAAGACAAAAAAGGGTGGGGCACTGATGATTCTTTAAATATCTATACGAATTTGCTGCAGAAGATTGCCAAGTAAACTCAAGGGGGAAAAGAGTTACTTTTTTACCTATTGAAACCCCGCACATTTGATTAAAGGTCAGAGATTGGTGGGTAGTTCCCAGGAGCTTGGGCGTTATCTTTTTGGCGCAGGAGCACTCACAGCATCAACAACATGGTTTCTTTCGTTAAGTTAGGAATAATAATCCTCAAGCTGCCTTTCTTACGAAAAGAGATCCGAAACAAAAAATCAAATCTTAATTCATGGATTGGCTTAAAAGCTCTAAGGAATAAAATATAAGCCGGCTGGAGGCACAGATAAAAACATCCGAGCAAATGACAAAACACAAGATGCAATTTCTTGCCAAATACAAGAAAAATATTTAGGACGGCCATCAGGTTGATGGGGGAGCTTTGCAAAAGCTAAAGAACTCTCTCAGAGACTTGTTTCACAAAAATTAATTTGGACTTAACGCCTTGAAATAAAAGGGAGTCCATATTATTTTTCTATATAAAAGTTAACATAATTTACATTATGAGACTTATATAAATATAAAAAAAACCACCAAAAACAACAAATCCCGCCCAATTCACTCGCAAGCCCTAACAATATCAACTCTGTGCTCGTGGTGCCCCAGACAGGATAAGATTAAAGCTCAAAATGTGCTTTCCCCACATATTCTCTGAACCTCTTATTTGTTCCCGTAAATATTCTTCAATCATATCCTGGCTAAAACCTCTTAATTCCATTTTCTTCCCATCGCCGTACACACAATTTTTAGAAAGCGTCACGCCAAGGATCCACCTTTGCCTTGTCCTAATTTCCTCAGCATTCTTAACTAACGCACTGAGAAAATACGCAGCTAGAGAGACAAGCGCCCCCTTCATCATCCTGCTTTTTTGCTCAAATCCACACGGCGTTATTACTCTATTTCTTAGCTTTGCTTGTGCCCCCTCAACAAGACGGCAACAACCACAATAAACGGAGTTTTCTTTTCGTAGCCCCTTCCTGTGGAATTTATCCTTTTTGAATATTACGCCTTTAAACAAAAAAATATTCGCTTAACCAGAACTAGCAACTCTATTTATTAAAAAACTTGCGCCCCAAAAGGCTATTACTCGCCGATACCGTCTACTCAGAAATACGCTTATAAAAGTTTCTGCTTGAGGCGCCTCAAAAAAAAAGCTCAAGCCTTAGATATTTTTTTAGGCACCCTAGCCAACCCCAAAATGTACTCGCTTAAGTGGCTTTCTCATATATTAAAATCTGCACACTTTTTTCTAATTAGGGCATTAATCTATAGCAACCGCATAACTGATCACAACAAATCGAGAGTTTTCTACTATCAAAAAACTCATATCTAGCAGTTTTACGAAAGACTTCGAGCAAAAACGTCGGCCGGTACTCTGCTTGGCGCTTTGCTTAAGTCGTTGGTATACTTACGCTTTTAGTTCTATTCTTTAACAACTACTTTAAGAACAACTCGAAAAAACAAGCCTTCTTCATTACTCTTTTCGCTAGAAGCACGTTTCTGCAGATCAATAAAAAAGCCCCCTTAAGAATAAGGAGGCCTCTATGCGTACTTTTATTGGATAGCAAACTGCTCGTTATTTTTTAGGAGCATTTTCCCAGTCAGCAAGAAATTTTTCTAGTCCTATATCCGTTAACGGGTGTTTAGCGAGTTTTCCGAATACGCCAAAGGGGACTGTCGCGACATCTGCACCAAGCAAAGCCGCTTGCAAAATGTGTACGGGATTTCGAATGCTCGCGACGAGGACTTGCGTAGCGAAATTATAATTCCCATAAATAGTCATAATCTGCTCGACGAGTTCCATTCCTTCCGATGACATGTCATCGAGCCTACCCACAAAAGGACTAATATACGACGCGCCAGCTTTCGCCGCCATCAATGCCTGAAGCGGAGAAAAACACAACGTCACATTCGTTTCGATTCCTTCTTCCTTCAATATCTTGACGGCCTTCATTCCTTCCAGCAGCATCGGAATCTTTACAACAACATTGGGACCGATCTTAACCAGCTCTCGTGCTTCCTGAACCATATCCTTTGCCGTCGTCCCAACAACTTCCAGGCTCACTGGCCCTTCTATCTCTTGACAAATTTTCTCAGCAAGAGTGCGCCAGTTCTCACTCTCCTTCGCAAACAGCGAAGGATTCGTTGTTACGCCATCAACAAGCCCAAATTCTTTGGCTTCTCTGATTTCAGCAAGGTTTGCAGTATCTATAAAAAATTTCATTCTTGTCTCCTCGTAAAATTCAAAGAAAGAGATTCGAATTTATCACAGGAGACTATAAGCAACAAGAAAATGCGCAAAAACAAACGACTTTTTCTACAAAAAAAAGACGCCGCATCGCGCAACGCCCTCTTCCTGATCATGAATTCTTTTCTTCAATTTGTTTCAAATATTTGTCTCGACATTCATAGCTGCAAAAGCAATGGACACCCTCTTCATCTTTGACTCGAATTGCAGAATCTTTTGAGACATATGCACCACACACAGGGTCCTTCACTGTCTCCCCAGAACGCGCCATTCGTTCACTTTCTTTATGTTCCTTTACGACCTTCTTTTTCTGGTCACCCTTTATCAGCTTGAACAGTAAAAACACACAAACGAGCAAAATGACAAGCTTGAGCATATTGTCTCCTTGGTATTGAAAAACAGGTGCGGAACTTTGTGGAACCGCACCTGTCTCATATTCGCATTTCATAAAAAGGGCAAAGCGCCCTATTCGTCTTGCCAGATCTTTTGTCCGTCCACCCGATACGAAAGCGCATTAAGAGCTTCCCGTACCAAGATTTTTTTCCCGGGCAAGGCCATGTCACTAGCTATTTCTGCCAAAGGCACCAGCACAAAAGCCCGTTCTGTCATTCTGGGATGAGGTAAAGTCAAAAGCTCACTCGTCACCACATCCTGACCAAAAAACAAAATATCCAAATCAATCATGCGAGGACCAAAACGGACCGCGGCACCGCTTCGGTCTCTTCCAAGCTCTATTTCAATCCGTAAAAGGATTTTCAAAAGCTCTGTGGCGGAAAGGTGCTCATCACATTCCAGACACGCCACGCGGTTTGCAAACCACGGCTGCTCTTTCACGTTCTGAGGTTCTGTAAAGTACACCGAAGACAGTGTCTTTATTCGAATCCCTTCCTCATTTTCAATCCGTTCCAAAGCATCAGTAAGATTCTGCTCTGGGTTGCCAAGGTTGGAACCAAGGCAAATAAACGCTTCTGTCATAGCTTTTTTACAGGCTGGCAATACGCTCAGCTGCTTCCTCAAGGCGCTCAGAAGGTACAGTCAGAGAAATACGGAAATATCCCTCTCCAGGTTCGCCAAAACCGCTACCAGGAGTAAGGACAACACCCTTTTCTTCCATAACCTTCGTAACAAAATCTGCGGAAGTGTATCCAGCTGGAACCTTTGCCCACAGATAAATAGTTGCATCAGGCACACGGCACTCAATCCCAGCCTTTTTCAAGGCAGCGATCATGATGTCGCGACGTTCACGGTACACTTTCCGATTCTCCTCAACATAAGGCTCACCCTTATCAAGAGCAATAATCGCAGCTTCCTGAACAGCCTGGAAACAGCCAGAGTCAACATTTGTCTTGATCTTGCCAAGACCAGCAATGAGCTGGGAGTTACCCACTGCCATACCCACACGCCAGCCAGTCATATTATATGTCTTGGACAGGGAGTGGAATTCGATAGCGACATCTTTTGCGCCGGGAGTCTCAAGAATAGACATCGGCTTCTTGTTCGCATCGTAGTAAATCTCGGTGTACGCAGCATCGTGAACAATAATGGTATTGGTCTCACGAGCACGGTCTACCAGCTTCTGGAAAAACTCAGGTGTAGCCATTGCTGCTGTAGGGTTATTCGGGAAGTTCACATAGATGGACTTTGCGCGTTCCCAATCTTCCGCAGAAATCTCATCGAGATTTGGCAGGAAGTCATTTTCCTCTACCTGAGCCAAGAACTTGGTTTCACCGCCACAAAAACTCGTTGCAATGGGATAAACTGGGTAATGGGGAGTGCACACCAGATTTAAATCACCGGGGTTCGTGAATGCCATTGCAAAATGGGCAATGCCCTCTTTGGAACCAATCAGGTTCACAATTTCATTGGTGGAATCCAGCTCGACGCCAAAACGGCCATTATACCATCTGGCAACTGCTTCGCGGAATTCGTCAAGACCCTCGTAATCAGGATACTGATGATTGACAGGCTTTTTAGCGGAAGCGTGCAGGGCATCGATGATAAAATCGGGAGTTGGGAGATCGGGATCACCAATGCCAAGGCTAATGATGTCAACTCCACGGGCCGCGACTTCCTTTTTGACCTTATCAATCTGGGCAAAAAGGTACGGTGGAAGCTGTGCAATCCTGTCTGCAAACTTAAAATTCGACACGAGATGTCTCTCCTTAATGTTTCTTACGGTTCAAGCGGTCATTCCACAATCCTTGCGAAGGTATCAAAATTAACTGGCACCATAAGCCCATGTCAACTGGATACTCTTTAAGAAGTGTCAGCTAGAAAACTTGAGAAGTCCCTGTGCACCGTGTACCGTCACAGAAAGCAAAAACAGAAATACAACCCCGTTTACTTTTTTAGGAAACTCATGAGCACTCAGCAGCAGGACACCATCGCTCCCGGAGCAAGAAAACACGTAACGCACCCTTTTCTTGATACCTACCTCGAATACCTCCTTGTTGTTCGCGGCCTTTCTGAGAACTCGCTCAAAGCATACGAAAGCGATCTTTCCGGCTTTGTTGCATTTCTAAAGGAAAAACGAGCACAACTCGAAAATATTACCCAGGAAGATCTCTCCCTATATCTGTATTACCTGCGAAGCAAAGGACTCCAAAACAGGAGTCTGGCCCGTAACATGTCTGCCCTTCGCGGTTTTTTTTCATGGCTTGATGAGCAGGGAAAACTTCCGGGAAATCCCGCAGAGTACCTTGAGAACCCCAAACTTCCGCAAAAGCTGCCAGAAGTTTTGAGCAAAGAAGAAATGGCCGCTGTCCTTGAGCAGCCCCGAACAGAAGAAAAACTTGGCTTTAGAGACAGAACGATGCTTGAACTCCTCTATGCCGCAGGTCTTCGTGTCTCGGAACTTATCCAGCTCAAACCTTTTGACTTTGATCCTCAGGTCGGCGTCCTCAAGGTCTTTGGTAAAGGGGCAAAAGAACGCCTTGTCCCCATCCACTTCGCAGCACAGGAGTTTCTGGAAACATACATTAACCACTGGCGTTCCAGCTTCTCCCCTGTTGAAGATAAACTTTTCCTCAACCGTTCAGGCAAAGGACTTACCCGTCAGGCCGTATGGAAGTGCGTTAAACGGTACGCAGCGCAGGCCGGGATAACGCGGGAAATATCCCCGCATACCTTTCGCCACTCCTTTGCAACCCATCTCTTGGAAGGCGGTGCAGACCTCCGCACAGTTCAGGTCCTTCTCGGGCACGCAGACATTTCTGCGACAGAGATTTATACTCATGTCCAAAGTGGCCGGCTGCGACGCATGCACAACGACTTCCATCCGCGTTCCAGCATTAAGACAGAAAACGAGCACCCTGCTTCAAACTTAAAGGATTAGTTGAAGATTATGTCTCAAGCTCAGTCAAAAATTGCGGCGCCAACAGTGATTACCTGCCATATGAATGCAGACTTTGATGCCCTGTCTGCAATGGTTGCCGCCCGCCATCTTTACCCTGACGCCGTGTTGGTTTTCCCCGGGAGTCAGGAAAAAAATCTGCGAAATTTCTACATCGAAAGCCTTGTTTATGCCTACAATTTTAAAAATGTGAAGGAGATAGACTTAAGCACAGTCAAAAAGCTTGTCATGGTGGATACACGGCAAAAAACACGTGTATCCCACCTTGCTGAAGTCTTTGACAACTCCGACCTCACCATTGATGCCTATGACCACCACCCTAATACCGAAGATGATGTCACTCAGGATGGCGGACTTGTTCTCGACTGGGGATCAACAGCAACAATTCTCTGCCACGAACTCGAAAAACGTGAAATACACATCACTCCTGACGAAGCCAACGTCATCGGTCTTGGTATCTATGAAGACACAGGCTCTTTCACGTTTAATTCTACAACCCCATACGACTATCACGCCGCATCGTGGCTCTTGCAGCAGGGCATGGACGTCACGTTTATTGCTGATCTCATCACCCGAGACATAAGTGCAGATCAAATTGCCCTACTCAATGCCATGCTTGAATCTGCCCACACGCATGACATTAATAATATTTCCATCACGGTCGCAGAGGTATCCACAGATGAATATGTCAGCGACTTTGCACTGCTTGTACGCAAAATGATGGACATAGAGCAGACCAACGTCCTCTTTGCCCTTGGACGCATGAATGACCGCGTCCACCTTGTCGCCCGTTCCAGAATCCCCGAAGTCAACGTTGGGCAAATCTGTGCGTCTTTTGGCGGCGGTGGACACGCTGCAGCAGCCTCAGCCAGCATCAAGGACAAAACACCTGTTCAGGTCAAAGACGAACTCTTTGCCCTGCTCTATTCCTCAATAAAACCCCACGGTAGCGTGCGACAGCTCATGTCTCATCCTCCTATTCTTATTGAGGATACCCAAAGCACCGCAGATGCCTGCGACATCATGACCCGTTTTGGTCTCAAAGCCGCACCCGTTGTGAATTCCCAAACAGGCCAGTGCAAAGGCGTCCTGGAGCATCAGATTGCTGATAGAGCTGTTTCCCACGGCCTTGGAGACGCCCCTGCAACCGACTACCTTATGCGCTCCAATGCAACTGTTGCCCCCAATGCAAATCTCTATGACGTTATGGAAATCGTTTTGGGGCAGGGACAGCGTCTCGTCCCCGTTATTGAACGGGACGAAGTCATCGGTGTCCTGACCAGAACAGACCTGATTAATATCCTCATAGAGGAACCAGCCCGCATGCCTGAGTCTGTTTTGCCTCACCGCAAAAAAGAACGAAGCATCAAGAACATGCTCAAAGACCGGCTCCCGGAAGACCTGTTTCACATCTTACAGGAAGCAGGTGAACTGGGCCGCAGCCTTGGGACTCAGGTTTATGCTGTAGGGGGATTTGTTCGGGATATTCTTATGAATACGCCCAACACAGACCTTGACCTTGTTGTGGAAGGTGACGGTATTGTCTTTGCCCGTAAGCTTGCGACAGTCATCGGCGGGCGCGTCCGGGCACACCACAAGTTCCAGACTGCCGTTTTAATTTTAGAAAACGGCCTGCATATTGACGTCGCCACAGCACGACTCGAATATTATGAATACCCAGCCGCCCTCCCCACGGTCGAGCTTTCATCTATTAAAATGGACCTTTACCGAAGGGACTTCACAATCAATGCCCTTGCAGTCAAACTTAATCCGGGGCAACTCGGCCAGCTCGTTGACTTCTTTGGTTCGCAAAAAGACCTTAAAAGCGGCGTCATCCGAGTCCTGCATTCCCTGTCTTTCGTTGAAGACCCAACACGCATCCTGCGTGCTATCCGCTTTGCCCAGCGCTACCAGTTCCGCATTGGTGGCCAGACTGATCGCCTTATCCGAAACGCCATGCAGCTTGATATGATCTCCAAGCTGTCAGGAAGCCGCATTTTCCACGAACTCAGCTCTATCTTTGAAGAAGAGCACGTTCTGGATTGCCTGCGGAGTCTTCGGGACTACAAAGTCCTTGAGTCTATACACCCGCTTTTGACTCTCACGCCTGTTCAGGAAGAGCTTCTGGAAGAACTTGAAGTCGTTCTGGACTGGTACAAGCTCCTATATCTTAAAGAAGAACCACGCAGGGCTATTGTCTATCTGCTTGCACTTCTGAACGGTGTTGCCGAAAACAAAATCTTGCCTATCTGCGAACGACTGAACCTGACCAACAGGCAGGCAAACGAGCTACTGACACTTCGCCATCACACCAACAAGACGATCTATTCCTTTAAAAAATGGCGTAACCGTCGCGGCCCGTTAAGTGACCTGTACTTCCTGCTGGAAGAACTTCCTCTTGAGGGCCTGCTGTTCTTTATGGCCAAATTCAATAAAGAAGATACCCGCAAATACCTCTCGCAGTACCTGACACAACTCCGGGGCATTGAACTGGACATTAGCGGTACAGATCTCCAGCACCTTGGACTGGAACCCGGTCCCCGTTATGGCGAAATTCTGCGCAAAATCCTTGCTTCAGTTATTGACGGCGAGGCCGCCTGTCGGGACGACCAGCTCTTTCTTGCGAAAAAACTTGTCACTGACCCCGACTTCATGGGAATCGAAAAAAATATGCAGTAATCATGGGCCGCAACAGGCTGTGAGCGCTTGCTCTCCATGCCATTGCCGTGTAACTGTGTCCTTCCTGTCATAAGAAGCACTCAAGGGGTGCCCTGCTCTTTTGAAGTAAATTTCCAACATATTGAAAAGACACCATAAAATGCTCTTTTCCGGTATGGTGGAGACCAGAAAACAGGAGCACTCCTTATTGCAAAGGATACAAGACTCCACGTTGTGACAGCGTGTAAGGTATGATATTTCTAACCGTGCGCATTGAAATGAAATTGGCCCTTGATGACCCCGCACGTATGATTCACCCGTCTTTTTGAGGAAGAAAGGGCATACGCCGTCGCGAAAAGCGAACGTCGTTATTTGAGGCACCGGGAATTTTCTCGGGGAAGACGAAAAAGAGGTCGTAATATGGAAGTACTATGGGCTCCGTGGAGACTGGACTACATCCTTGGCCCGAAACCGGATTCCTGCCCGTTCTGTCTGCCGGAACATACCGACGAAGATGAACAGCGCAAGATCCTCTTTAGAGGGCAGCACGCGTTTGTTATCATGAACATTTATCCGTATACTAACGGACATTTGATGGTAACGCCCTATCGACATGTCATGAATCTTGTTGACCTTCGGACAGAAGAGCATCACGAAATCATGGATCTCATCCACGCGTGTACACGTATTCTACAAACGCATTTTCATCCTCAGGGCATCAATATCGGAGTGAACATCGGCGAGGCCGCCGGTGCTGGAATCAAGGAACACCTTCATTTTCACCTAGTACCCCGCTGGGTTGGGGATTCATCATTTATGGCAGTGATGTCTGAAGCACGTATAGTCCCAGAGCATCTGGAAAAGACATATGCCAAGCTTAGACCATATTTTGATGAACTCAGGCGCACCAAACAATCCGCCAAGGAGGATGGAAAATAATGCGTTATCTGAAAGCATTAGTGCTGCTGGCCCTTTTCTTTCTGACCATGGTTCTGTTTGCCCAGAACATCGAAGCTCTTGCTCACCCGGTTGAACTCGGACTGAACATGTTTGGTCAGGACCTGTTCCATATTGTTCAGCCTGTCTACTTCCTTCTTCTTTTTTCCTTTATCATCGGTGGCGTCATCTGTACCCTGTATTTTCTGTTCGAAAAATGCCGCATGGGCACAGAACTGCGCCGTTGCCGCAAGCAGATCAAGACTCTCGAAAAAGAAGTGAACTCCCTGCGCAATCTGCCGCTGGAAGATGCAAACTTCCCTGTCGAGCAGCCTGCTGCTGAGGCTTCTCAGGACGCTCAGGACAATAAATAACGCCAACGACTCAACCGGTACGGGGGTTCCATGAACTGGCTCACTTCCCTTTTCCGCAGCAAACGCGGACAAAGGTTTTTTGCAGACATTGAAGCAGAGTTGCACGAAGACACGGGCTATGCCCCGGTCTCCCGTGACACTCAGACAGCTATTGCAGAGCTGAGTCAGGTCGCCAAGGATAACCCCGACGCCGTTGAAATTTATTTGGCGCTTGGGAATCTGTACCGCTCACATGGAGAAATCGAGCGGGCGGTACAGATTCGCCAGAACCTTATCGTTCGCCCCGGCATTGATGAAGGTATCAAAGCCAAAGCCTGGTATGAGCTGGGCGTTGACTACAAGCGAAGCGGCTTTGTTGACCGCGCCCTTGGTGCCTTTGAACAAGCCAGAAAGCTTGAAGGCGACGAACCTGCGATAATTCGCGAACTTGCCCTGCTTACGGCAGATGCTGGCGACTATGAACGTGCGGCCCGCAACTATGCCAAGCTGGACAATCCTATTGCACAGGCGCACTACACGATGCGCATTGCTCAAGAAAAATTTCCAGAGGATGCGACTCTTGCCCTCAAATGGCTGAAAAAAGCCCTCAAGACCTATCCTGGGTCGATTGAAGCATGGCGAGAGCGTCTCCTCTACGATATGCGCGAAAAGGACTGGACTGCTCTTTCCAAGCACCTCGACAAGGCGCTTGTTCAGGTGGAGCCTGCTCTTGCTTTTATCCTTTTTGAAGGCATCATTGCTGCGGACCTCGCCGAACACAGTGACGACTCGTTCAAAAGCGATCTTCCCTTCCAGTATCATCCGCAGGAAGCCCTTTCTCAGGCAGTGCTCAAAGTCTTGGAAAAGGCCGAGCCAGACCTTTTGACGCAGTTCTATGCTGCATGGATGGCATGGGGACAAAACAAGGAAGAGTCCCGCAAGTGGCTCGAAAGGACCCTTGTTCTCAATCAGGATTTCTGGCCTGCCCGTCTGGAGCTTTTGGCTATCAGTATGGACGACCAGCCCCTTTCTCCTGCATTCCGCCAGCAACTGGAATTCTTTATTCAGCGCGCTAGAAAACTGAAACGCTTTGTCTGCCGCAAGTGTGGACTCAAGCGCGAACAGATTTTCTTTGAATGCCCCCGCTGCCATAGCTGGCATTCGATCTCCTACCGCGCTGTTATCAACAAATAACACAACCCTTTCCCGGCACTAAGCCGGCCTTATAGACCAAGCACGTGAGCAAGACGAAACTGACTCCCATGCTTGAACAGTATTTGCGCATCAAGGAAGAAAATCCGGGTGCGCTTCTGTTCTATCGTATGGGCGATTTTTACGAGCTGTTTTTTGAAGACGCAGAGGTCGCGGCCCGCGACCTCCAAATTGCTTTAACCACCCGCAATCCCAAGGCAGAAAACCCTGTCCCGATGTGCGGAATCCCTCATCACGCCCGCGACAACTATCTTCCGAAGCTTTTGGAGATGGGACACAGCGTGGCCATCTGCGATCAGGTGGAAGACCCCAAACAGGCCAAAGGGCTTGTAAAGCGTGAAGTCACCCGCATCCTGACCCCCGGAACAGTCGTTGAAGACTCCAGCCTCACTGCAAAAGATCACAACTATCTTGCCGCCCTCTTCTATGATTCCAAAAAGAACGCTGGCGGTCTTGCGTGGGTTGATTTCTCTACGGGTGAATGGACAGGTATTCAGGCAAAACGTGAGGAAGAACTGTGGCAGTGGATGCAGAAGGTCAATCCCAGTGAAATCCTGCTGCCTCGCGAGCACTCCGTTCCCAAGCGCTTTGCAGACATGGAACCCAAAGTTCACTACCAGCCTATTCCGTCATTTTTCGATCTGTCGGGTTCTGTGCGCCGCCTTTGCGAAGCTCAGGACGTTGCCGATCTGAAAGCCCTTGAGCTGGCTGACAAGCCACAGCTCACGCAGGCATGCGGCGCACTGCTTTCATACCTGCGGCTAACTCAAAAACGCGACCTCAAACACCTGAGTCCCTTCAAGCCGCTTCACCTTGGCAAGCATCTTATTCTTGATGAAGTCACAGAGCGCAACCTTGAAATTTTCCGTCGTCTTGATGGCGGCAGGGGCCGCGGCACTCTGTGGTCTGTATTAGATAGAACTCTGACGCCTATGGGAGGCCGTCTGCTTGCGGAACGCCTCCAGCGCCCATGGAAGGACCTCGCCCCTATTCGCAAGTCTCAGGAAGCAGTCAGCTTTTTCGTTAAGCATGAAGATATGCGTGAAGAGCTTCGGGACGAGCTTGATAAGGTCTATGACCTTGAGCGTCTTTCCACCCGTATTTTCTTGAATCGAGCGACTCCAAAAGACTTTTTGGCCCTGCGCAACTCTCTTGAAGTCTTGCCGGATATTGCGGCCTGTCTGGACCGCAGCATTCAGGAAACAGATGAAGCACCAAGAGCGCTCGAACAGCTTTTTAAAGGATGGGATAGTCTTGCAGACTGGGCTCAACTCCTTATCAAAGCCCTTGCGGACAATCCGCCCCATCAGATCACAGAGGGCGGTCTCTTTCGGTATGGCTACAACCCAGACCTTGATGAGCTGCTCGAGCTGACAGAGCACGGCGAAGCTCGACTTCAGGATTTGCTTGAAGCCGAGAAGAAAGAATCTGGTATTGAAAAAATCAAGCTCGGATTCAACAAGGTTTTTGGTTATTTCCTGGAAGTTCCCAAGAGCCTTGCAGAGAAAGTCCCCTACCACTTTACGCGTAAGCAAACGCTCGTAAACAGCGAGCGCTACATCACACCGGATCTCAAGGAGCTTGAGGGAAAGCTTCTCTCTGCCTCGGACAAGCGCAAAGAGTTGGAATACACCCTCTTTAATGAGCTTCGTCAGCGCATAGCAGAATCCCGCCACCGTTTTATTGACATGGCCGGACGTCTTGCTGCTCTTGATTTTTGGCAAGGACTTGCAGAAGCCGCGGTCCAGAGTGACTGGACCTGCCCTGAGCTTCATGATGGCCTTGAGCTGGACATTGTTGCCGGACGCCACCCCGTCGTGGAAGCCGTACAGGGAAGTGCGAACTATATTCCTAATGACGTGCACCTTGATGAGCACAAGCGTCTTCTTTTGATTACAGGCCCGAACATGGCCGGTAAATCGACAGTCCTACGTCAGGCCGCCATTATCACCATTATGGCGCAGATTGGGTCATTTGTTCCGGCTAGAAAAGCAAAAATTGGCCTTGCTGACCGTATTTTCTCCCGGGTTGGTGCCTCCGACAATCTTGCTCAGGGGCAGTCGACATTTATGGTAGAAATGATGGAAACAGCCCGTATTTTGCGGCAAGCCAACAGCCGAAGCCTTGTCATCCTTGATGAAATTGGCCGAGGGACATCGACCTTTGATGGTCTGGCTCTGGCCTGGGCTGTTGTCGAGGAACTGTGTGCACGAGGAAAAGGCGGCGTACGCACCCTGTTTGCCACGCACTATCACGAGCTGACTGTGCTGGAAACAACTCTGCCGCAGGTCTCAAACTACAATATCGCGGTAAAGGAATACAAAGGCGACATTGTCTTTTTACGCCGCCTTGTTCCCGGTCCCTCGGACCGCAGCTATGGTATTGAGGTTGCTAAACTCGCAGGCGTGCCGCGGCCCGTTGTTTCCCGTGCAAAGGAAATTTTGAAAGACCTTGAACAGCGTGCTAAAAAGAATGGAAAGAATCAGCCCGTCTCAGCTCCTGCGACGCAGTCGGTTCTTTTGCCCGGCTTTATGAACAAAGCCGATGAGCCTATACTGACCGAAGAACAGCCTCCTGCGCTCTCTCCAGAAATGGAGCAGCTGGTAGGTGAGCTGGATGCTTTGGACATTAACAGACTTTCCCCTATTGAAGCCCTGAATATCCTTCATAAATGGAAATCTATGGATCTCAAAAAGGACACACTTTCATGATGAGCACACGACGTAACGCCCTTTTCGTTCTCTTTGCCCTTCTCTTCAGCACGCTTTGTCTTGCTGGCTGTGGCAAAAAAGTTTGGCCAGAAGCTGTGATTCAGGAAGACACCTTTGCTTTTAGCAATGTCAAAGGCACTCTCGTTAACGGGCAGCTTACTGTTACCGCAGACATTACAGGCAGCACCTCAAACGTGAAGCGTGTCTGGCTGGAACTGACAAACGACGCAGACTGCCCCGGTTGTCCCTTTAAGGTCTCCAAACGTTTTGAATTCATTCCAGGCACATCAGGGATTACCTTGAACAAAGGCGCCTTGACGATTGTTCAGGGCGACCTGGGTGACGGCCCGTTTATGTGGCGTCTCTACGGTGACAACGCACAGCAGAGCATTGAAGGAGTCGCCTCAGACGCGCTTGTTGCGCCGTAAGCATAAATACAAACATCCGCCGGGAGGCGAGCCATGCATTTTTTCGAGTACAGGGAAAATCAACTGTTTGCAGAGCAGGTGCCCGTCACAACGCTCGCAAAAGAATATGGCACCCCACTCTATGTGTACTCAGCCAAGACGCTCAAGCGGCATTTCAATGCCTATGATTCTGCATTTTCTGAGCTGAACCACATGACGTGTTATTCCGTCAAAGCAAATTCGAACATTCATGTTTTGAAACTGCTTGGGAGCATGGGTGCTGGTATGGACATCGTCTCCGGCGGAGAACTTTACCGCGCCCTCAAGGCCGGTATATCTCCTCAGAAAATAGTCTATTCCGGTGTTGGAAAACGCCCGGAAGAGATTGCACAAGCCCTCGAAGCCGACATTCTTATGTTCAATGTCGAGTCTGTACAGGAGCTTGAACGCATTAACGACATGGCCCTGCGCATGGGCAAAGTCGCCCGCATCTCCCTTCGTATTAATCCAGACGTCGATCCCAAGACTCATCCTTACATCTCTACGGGGATGGAGAAAAACAAGTTTGGCATTGATATGAAGACTTCTTTTTCTCTCTACAAGAAAGC
Organism: Desulfobaculum bizertense DSM 18034; assembly: GCF_900167065.1. Classification (NCBI taxonomy): domain Bacteria; kingdom Pseudomonadati; phylum Thermodesulfobacteriota; class Desulfovibrionia; order Desulfovibrionales; family Desulfovibrionaceae; genus Desulfobaculum; species Desulfobaculum bizertense. Next base: position 85,724 of record NZ_FUYA01000004.1, on the reverse strand, counting down.
CAAGGATTTTTCTGGAATTCAGCCTATTGGCATTGACTGCCACATCGGTTCTCAGCTCACGACTGTTGAGCCGTTTTTAGAAGCGCTCGACAAGATACTCGAATTTTACAACGAGTTATGTTCCTGGGGACTATGCATTGAATATTTAGATCTTGGAGGCGGTCTTGGGATTACCTATGAAGAAGAGAAACCGCCCCACCCCAAGGAATTTGGAGAACTTTTGACCTCACGGCTCAAGGGCATTCCTCTCAAGCTTATTCTTGAGCCAGGACGCAGCATTGCCGGGAATGCCGGTATTCTTGTCACGGAAGTCATTTACACCAAGGACACGCCAAGCAAGCATTTTCTTATTGTAGATGCAGCAATGAACGACCTTGTTAGGCCTTCCCTTTATGGCTCCTATCATCGTATTGCTGAGGTTTTGCCCCAAGGGCGCCCTCTTCAATCATATGATATTGTTGGGCCTATTTGTGAGTCAGGTGACTTTCTCGCCCGAGATCGTGAGTTAGCTCAGTGTGAATCAGGAGAGCTTTTAGCGTGTTTTTCTGCAGGAGCCTACGGCTTTACCATGAGTTCCAACTACAACTCTCGTCCACGCGCCTGTGAGCTTTTAGTCGACGGGGCCAATGTTCATTGTATTCGCAGGCGTGAGTCATATCAGGACTTGATCGCGCTTGAGGAAAAAGAATAGTTTAAAGGGATTGTTATGGTTGGGACTGTCTCTCCTTAGGTTACGAGACTCCGTCTCGTGCTCTGCAAGGGGCGCCGCCCCTTGACCCTGCCCAAGGACGAGGCCCTTGGGAATCCCGATTTCGCCCGAAAAAAAGGGGCCGGATGAGTGAAAGCCTTTGGCTTTCCCCTTCATCCGGCCCCTTTTTTTCGGCCTAATTAACTGGGTGTGTGTTCTTTTTCTTTGCGCTCCAGTCCTTTCTTTCTGAACGCTTGCGTTCAGAAAGAAACTCTCGACGTTATTTTCATCAAGTTTGAATTTCATTCACGCGAAGCGTGGATGGAATTCAAACTCGTTGAGGATACGTAAGGGAATCATTCCCTTACGCGGGGGGTTGGGGGCTGGCCCCCAACCTTCTTTATAGAGCGCAGAATTCAAGCAAATTATCGCTAACGATAATTTGCTTGAATTACTTTTCCACAAAAGAACCTACTTAAATGACTCAATATCGTGAATACTCTTTGGAATAATTTCACCAAGAATTCTTGAGCTATTTTTCGTTATAAGGACATCGTCTTCAACGCGCATCCCACCAAAGTCCTTAAAATCACCTAGCTGATTATAATCGATATACTGCTCAAATTTTCGCTCATCATACCAACGAGAAATCAACTCAGGAATAAAATATAACCCAGGCTCAACCGTAACAACATGCCCCGGCTGGAGCTTTCGAGCCATCCGTAAAGCTGATAAGCCAAAAATCGTTGACCGTTTTCTTTCATCGCCATAGCCAACAAGATCCTCTCCGTAATTTTCCATGTCATGAACATCAAGACCAAGCATATGCCCAAGCCCATGAGGCATAAACAGCGCAAAAGCCCCCTTCTGAACCGCTTCTTGAACGTCGCCTTTCATTAAGCCAAGCTCTTTAAGTCCCTCGGCCATTCGGGTGCATGTTTGCAGATGCAAATCCCAATAGCTCACGCCGGGGGCACAGCTTTCACAGGCAAATGTCTGAGCATCATACAAGATGGAATATAACGCCTTCTGACGCTCATCAAAGCGACGATTCACCGGATACGTCCGAGTAATATCAGAAGCGTAATGCTCTTGAGATTCTGCCCCTGAATCAATCAGCAGCATATCCCCCTTCCTAAGGATATTCGCATGGCCGTGGTTATGGAGCGTTTCTCCGTGAACGGAAAGAATCGGCCGAAAAGAAGGAAGACTTCCGTGCCGTGCAAGAATACCAGTGATAGCCCCTACGATTTCTTGTTCGGGTACATTTTCATTACACAAGCGTAAAATTTCCGAATACATTTCAAGCGAAATTTTATTAGCGTATTCAATTTCCAGTACTTCTTCGCTTGATTTAACTGAGCGGTGCTTAATTATTTCTTTTTTAATACATGTCGAGCATTTTTCTGATTGATTCTTATAATTCAGTATCTGCTTAACTCGCAAATTATTTTCTTCTCTATACGAATCAACCCAATGAATCTCACGCCCTGCGCGTTGCTGTTTTTCAATATATGTTTTTAGCTCAGAATGACTTCCAGAAAAATCTCCTAAAATTGCCTCCTGCCGCTCTTTTAGAGAAGGAACTGGACCTGTCCATATGATTTCATCTAAAGTCGCGTCATGCCCCCAAAGAGCGCTTTCCCCAGTGTCCAAATCTATCGTGCCACACAAATCAGGCAGGCTATGCCCAAAGTAATATAAAAACGTGCTGTCCTGACGAAATGGATAACAATTGTCTCGGTAATTCATCGGTGCTTCAGAGTTCCCCACAAACAACGCAACACCTCGAATATCACCTTTCGCCAGCACCTCCCGGCGCTTTGCATAAATTTCAGGAGCAAACATTTTACCCTTCCTTAACTGTATTTATTGGAAACCCAACACTTCGACCTTCACCTTATAAAGTCAAGAGGCGTGTGTTTTATTGGGGGTGGGTGGAGGTACGAGACTCCTTCTCGTGCTCTGCAAGGGGCGCTGCCCCTTGACCCCGCCCAAGGACAAGGCCCTTGGGAATCCCGATTTCGTCCAAAATTAAAGGGCCAGATGTGTGAAAGCCGTTGGCTTTCCCTTACATCCGGCCCTTTAATTTTGGCCTAGTGGGCGTTTCCATAACGCGTGTTCTTTTGCCTTTTTCTGCCGCACTTATTTTCTTTCTGAACGCGAGCGTTCAGAAAGAAAATGGTGGCAACTCGCAGAAGAGAAAGAGCTTCTTTACGCCATTCTCACCAAAGTTTGAATTTCATTCACGCGAAGCGTGGATGGAATTCAAACTCGTTGAGGATACGTAAGGGAATCATTCCCTTACGCGGGGGTTTGGGGGCAGGCCCCCAATTTTCCCCTACCCGCCCATCCAGCGCTACCGTGCTGGGGCTGGCCCCGGTTCTCTCTCCCTCTGGCCCTACGCAATAATATTTTCGAAACGGGCACGGACGAGCTGCGCGAGATCAGCTGGAGCCAGTTCCATCTGAAGTCCTCTGCGGCCTGCGCTGACATAAATAGCGTCAAACTGCTGCGCAGAGCTGTCGATTAACGTCGGGAGCAACTTCTTCTGCCCCACAGGGCTTACCCCACCAAGCACATAACCCGTTGTTTTCTGAACATGATTTTTTTCAGCCATAGCGGCTTTCTTTGCTTTGAAGGCTTTCGCAACAGCCTTCAGGCTTAACATGTGAGAGACGGGAAGAATTGCAACGGCAAGTTTTTTGCCATCTAAGGCAACGACAAGAGTTTTAAAAACCTGATCTGCGGGAAGTCCAAGTTTGCTAGCGGCCTCGTCGCCAAAAGATTCCGCACTGGCATCGTGCTCATATTCATGAAGAACGTATGGAATTTTTGCTCTTTTCAAAGCTTTGATAGCAGGAGTCATATCTTCGTCCAATTCATAAAATTAAGTGAATACAAAAAGGCTTCGTAAAAAAAGAAGCGGCTAGCGTCATACGCAATTATCATCCACGAATCAATTTGGACACAATTGGAACAAAAAAGCCCCTGAATATTCAGAGGCAAAAAAAGAGGAAAACGAAAACTTCTTGTAACAACTAAAAAAGGGCAACCTGCTTGTACACAAGCGAACCGCCAATAGACCACATTATGGCACAGGTGGTCAGATCAAGCACCTTCCATGAACGAGCACTCTGGAAAAAAGGGCGTAAAAGACGAGCACCAAAACTTAACGAAAGAAACCATACTGTTGATGCTGTGAGTGCTCCTGCGCCAAAAAGATAACGCCCATCCCCTGGGAACTGCCCACCAATTGAACCAAGCAAAACAACCGTATCGAGATACGCCTGAGGATTCAAAAAGGTTACAGCCGAAGCCGTTAGAAGAACGACTTTGAGTGATTGCCGTGAGTCCTCAGTTGCAACAAGTGTTTTGTCCGAAAAAGCAGCGCGAAACGAACCAAGCCCATACCAAAAAAGAAAAAGCGCCCCACCCCATGCGGCGAAACTCGCAAGCCCCTGATGCTGGGTGATAAGCGTTCCAAGCCCTGAAATTCCAAGACTGATTAAAAGCGCATCTGCTAAAATACAAAAAGTTGCAATCTGCAGCGGATAGTTCTTCTGAAGCCCCTGAGAAAGAACAAAGGCATTCTGCGCACCAATGGCAATAATGAGACCGGCACCAGTTCCGATTCCCTGAATAAATGGAGAAATAAGCATGACACACCTTGATATGACGTATTTTTCTTGACTGGGTAAAAATTACGCGAGAATGTATCATTAGTAAAAATCATTTATTTTATGATCTATAAATTTGAATTATAGGAGAAGAGGATGCTTGATTATCGCTTGCTGGAAGCGCTGGCAGTCGTTGTAAAAGAACAAGGTTTTGAAAAGGCAGCTCGAGTTTTGCACGTGAGCCAGCCAGCAGTTTCCCAACGAATCAAGCTTCTTGAAGAAAACATGGGGCAGGCGCTGCTTATTCGTGGAAACCCAGTATCGCCAACCTTGGCAGGGCAAAAGCTCCTCTGCCATTATGAACAGGTCAGACTCCTTGAAGAAGAAACAATAAAAGGGATTACCCCTGATCTCTCAGAAGGACCCGCAAAAATATCGTTGGGTGTTCACGCGGATAGCCTCGCAACATGGCTTTTGGAGGCACTGGCGCCAATAGCCAACACACAGCGAGTTCTGTTTGATTTAGTCATGGACGACCAAGAGCAGACACATGTTCTGCTCAAACGCGGTGAAGTTGTGGCCTGTATTGGGACTCATGAAACGCCTATTCAGGGCGGTCGCTCAGACTTTTTGGGAGTCATGCGCTATATCCTCGTGGCTACTCCTGATTTTGCACAGCGCTGGTTTCCTCACGGCGTGACAAAAACGGCCCTTCGCGTTGCACCGGCTGTTATTTTTAATAACAAAGATGAACTCCATAGCCGTTTTTTGGAAAAATTCTTCGACCTTGGCCCCGGTGATTTTCCATTCCATGTCATGCCCTCCTCTGAGGCCTTTGTCGAAGCGGCCCACCGAGGCATGGCATATACGCTTGTGCCAGAACTCCAGGTAAAAAAACAGCTCGCAGACGGCACTTTGATCCAGATTGCATCCCCATATTGTCTGGAACTTCGTTTATACTGGCTGACTTGGGGCCTTCAGGTTCAAATTGTTCAAAACATTTCTCAAGAAATTTTGCGCTATGCTCATCAAATCTTGCCACAAGAGTGATTAAATTGGTCTGATCATAAACAAAATTGAAACTTCAACGGGTAAACCAAGAAGCACTTTCTGTAATTTTATGAAGCAAATGGGACGAATCTTGGTAAAAGACTCTACCTCGTCTGTAAGACTAAAAAAATTAGTATATCGCTTTGCCTAAAAAAGATTTTTCCTAACAGCTAAGCCTTCCGCTTATTTCTCTTTTGTCTCCCCCTTTTGTTTATAACGAAGCAGGAGAGTATGCCTGCTCCAGAGTTTTTTGTATTTTTGGTAATGTTGGGTGGGTTTTAGCTATTTTGAGTGAGGATATTGGTATTTGCTATATATAATTATGTAAACTTTATAAAAAGAACAAAAAATTAAGCCATTACTCTGCCTTGCCAATCCCATTTTTTTCCTTTGCAAACACGTTTGCATGCCGACTCTTTCCCTTCTAGAGTTAAAAACAGCATCGAGCCTGCATCTCCTGACGTAACATAGCAAACTTCCCCTCTTCATTTCTTTGCGTATTCTCTTGAATTTTCATCTTTTCAGAAAGACTTTGCTTCTCTACTTCGCCCTAACTGAAACGTTTATTATCCCTCGTATTCCTAAAAAAATTCTCCTCTCCCCTCTTTTTTAGTTTTTAAAGCCTCTTTATTTGATTATGTAAACTTCAAAATATATTTAACTCTTTCTTCCCTGTCTAAATCTTGCCCTACTTCGTGATTATGTAAACTTTAAATTTCAAAAAATTTTTGCTTTTTCGTGGATCTTCCACAAAATCTACAAGACTCTTCTCTTCTTAAAAAATTCTGGCACTTACACGCCCCCCCCTACTCTCCTAAACTTCTTCAATGCCCTGTACAACGCCCCTCACGTATATGTCTTCCACCGTAGAAGGACCATCACCGTTCAAGCAGACAAAATCGTCTCGAAGGCTTCACTTTTTTCTTCATAAAATTTCGCCGTAGAACTTCTCTTGATCTTCTGTCAGCCCCCAACGCACAACCAGCTACCGGAAAAGAATCTCAAACAGACCTCCTACGCCTAAAAAAACACCGCTCACATCCCTCAAGCCTATGCATTGCCTTGTTGATTCCCCTTCGGAGACACATGCTCTCAAATGGCACTGTGAAAGACGAGGTCGTGTCGAAATGCGCCGTTGTGAGACACAATATGGTCAGCTTAGGGTTAAGGCCTAATTTATCTTGCGCTATGTCAGACGGCTCTTGTTTTCGAATTTTTTTTTTAGTGGCTTCGCGCCTTCAACGAACTCACATCCACAAAAAAATCCCGCCAAAGTGGCGGGATAAAAAAACGCCCTCCAAAAGGAGGGCGTCAATTGTGCACGTAAAATTTAGAAGCGTCGAGTGCGAGGACGGCTCGGGCGAGGCTGTGCTTCGTTCACACGAAGAGTACGGCCCATGAAGCTGCTGCCATTGAGAGCTTCGATAGCCTGATCAGCACCCTGCTCTTCCATCTCGACGAAACCGAAACCACGGCTGCGGCCAGTCTCACGATCCATGATTACACGAGCGGACTCAACTTCACCGTAGTCTGCGAAGAGGTCGTTAAGATCTTCGTCAGTTGCACCCCAAGCCAGATTGCCAACATAGATGTTCTTGGACAAAGGAAAACTCCAAAAAAAAGAAAAAAAGTCAAAACTTGCTCATACAGGATGTCTCACATGACAAACCAAGAGCACTGGGCAGAACTTTATCCAAACACATCTTTGGATGCAGGAAGAAGACCGCCTTACGCAAATGCAATTTGCACTTCACCCCAAAATAGCGGTTCGGTCAATGCTTTTTTTAATTTAATTTTAATTATTTTTTTGCCCTGAACATGACTCTCTGCTTTTTTCGAACAAAATATTCTTTGCGGTCGCAAAATTAGTCATAACAGCTGCTTTATTTTTTTCTTTTTAATTCAGAAAAAAGGACCCACAGCACAGCGCATAGTGCTGTATCTGTGAGTCCAGTACGTTCTGTTTACTCTGCTTTAGTCTGCCTAGTGTATGCAGGAACAAGCATTACAAATCGTTTTGCAGCATTCTGGAGCAGCTCCTCTACTGCACACGCCTCTTCATCCTGAAAAGAAGCCCGAAGTTCTTGAATATAACGCTTGAGCAGCTCTTCAATGTCGTTCAGGCCTTCGTCTTCCAGCGGACAAACTGCAACATCTGCACCGGATGCCAGACGAACTTTTATGGACTCTTCTGTAAATCCAAGCTCAGGATACAGACACTGATAGATCACGCCGCCAGTCATACCAGAGCACATCCACGGCCCAGGGTCGCCCAGAACAACAGCCCTGCCGCCTGTCATATACTCAAAGGCAAACCCCTTGAGGTGCGCTCGCGAAGCAAGATTGCCCAGTTCATCATGAATGGGTTCCGTGATGCGGGCACCGAAAATCACATCTGCACCCGAAAAACGGACACAGGCTCGCGAATCCGCGTAATTCTGTACCATCAAGGTGCCACCAATGGCGCCATAGCCAAAACTCTTGCCTGTAGAACCATCAAGGCGAATCCCCTGCCAGTTCGCATCCTTGAAGACGCCGACCTCGCCGCCAAAGCTTGCCTTCGCAGTTCCGTCCTGCGTTCCACCGGTCACAATGCAATCAATGCCAGGGACATTGAATGCGCACAGACCATTACCCGGCACAGAGGAGTCCAGCCGCAGGTCCACGTGCTTGTTTCCGTCATAACTCAAGGCACGGCTCATTGCGCCAGCGAGATAGGTTCCTACAGCCCGGTCAACGCTTCGAACGCCTTGGTCTGTAAACTGGACCTTTTCAACGCCCTCTCCATGAAATGCATTCATGGCAATATCTGAAATCATCTTGGTCAGCGTGTTGAGCGGCTTGCGTGCGGTGCGCAGTTCCTTCCGCTCCTTTGCTGCAAACAGCGGCTCAGGAACAGCGAGGACCTGTCCCAAATCAACGCTCTCAGACAGCGCCAGCTGCTCCAAAAGATCTGTCCGTCCAACGGCATCTGTAACCTTTTTCAGACCAAGCTCAGCCAAAATTGAGCGCATTTCCTCGCCGATGCGTTCAAAAAGTCGGACAAGATTGCCCGTCTCATTGGCAACATCCACAGGAGTAAAGCCCTTAACGCCTCGAGCCTTGGCGTCCTCGACGGTCCGCAGCTGAGTTGAAATGCCTCTTGGGCAACGGTCAAGGTGACAACGCTGGCAGCTAATGCAACCAAGCCCCATGAGAGCCACGGTTCCCATACCAACACGGTTTGCGCCGAGGCAAATCATCTTGAGGACGTCTGCACCTGAGCGCATGCCACCATCGCACCACAGCTCAACGCTCTCGCGCAGGCCAGACTCAACAAGAGCCTGATGCGCCTGAGACACACCAATTTCAGCGGGAAGTCCAACGTACTTCTTGGCGTGCTCACGTGCAGCACCTGTGCCACCGTCAAAGCCGGAAACCGTCACAATGTCTGCACCAGCCTTGGCAACACCCACTGCGATAGTTCCAACGCCACTGGTGACAGGAATCTTTACACTGATTCTTGCCTTTGGGTTGGCGACCTTGAGTTCAGCAATAATCTGCGCAAGGTCCTCAATGGAATAAATGTCGTGGTGGTTGGAGGGAGAAATAAGCGCGATGCCGGGCTTGCAGTGACGGGCACGACCAACCATCTCGGAAACTTTCTGTCCGGGCAGATGGCCGCCCTCACCAGGCTTTGCACCCTGTCCAATTTTGATCTCAAGGAAATCCGCAGAATTCAGGAAATCCATAAAGACACCAAAACGACCAGAGGCAATCTGCTGTCCACGGTTATGACGGTATTTGCCGAGCATATCCGGAATCTCGCCACCCTCACCGTTCATGCTGATGATATTCAGCTCTCTGGCAGCATTGGCATAGGCACGGAAAGAATTTTCTCCCTGTGAGCCAAAGGACATTGCAGAAATCAAAAGCGGCATATCATGATCGCCACATGACAGGTCAACATCGCTCATGGCCAGCGGCGAATGCTCAAGCCCCTTGCGGAAGCCCAAGAGATGACGCAGCGCAACAGGATTCTCCTGCTCTATGTCATGGAGCTTGCCTGCCATTTCCAAATAGCCAGAACGACCCTGTGCGGCAGCACGCAGGACTCGACCAACCTTGATGTTTCTTTTGGGATCTTTCCAAAGTGGAGCCTTGTCATCACCCATAGCGCGTTCAAGCCGGGCCGCAGCCTGTTCTTCGAGACGGGCAAAAGACAAGCCAGACGTCTCAGACGCGCAGAAATTGGGGCACGCAAAGATCTGGGCAAGTTCCTGAGACAGACCCACAGACGAGAAAATACGACCGTAGCCACACAGCTCATGAATGCCCATTGTGGACATAACTTTTTCCATGCCCTTCTGGATGACATCCATGCTCACGCGCACAACGTCCTCAGGAGTTCTCTCCTCAAGGGCATACTCACACGACATGGCCCAGACCATATATGGATTCAGAGCATCGGCTCCAAGCCCCATGAGGAACATCACGTCATGAAGATTACGAATCGCAGCGGAGCGAATAATCACAGAGCAGTTTCGGCGAAGCCCGGCTTCATCCAGCGCCGCAACCAGCGCAGGAAGGACCAGCCCCGGATCAATAAAGACTCTCTCTTCTCGAAAGCTTCGGGAGTCATCAACGAGCAGAAGGACCGCCCCGTTCTCTACGGCTACACATGCTTCCCTGCACAGGGCATCAACACAATCCCTGAGCGTATCCTTTCCTGAGGCAAAGCTGGCATCAAGGACGTGAAGACGTGCAGTGTCTCTATTCTGCGCTGTAAAGAAAGATAAAACATCCTCAAGCGTCTGCGTTCCAAACTCATGCGCAATACGGCGAGAGGTCTCCAGGGGCATCTCCTGCCCCAGATTACCGCCCAGCAAAATAGGCGTCCGCAGCTCCAGACCAATAGCAGAAGGAGCCTTTTCTCCCCAAGCATCAGGACGGTCGCCAAGCGTCACCCGCGTCGTAAAGTGGTCAGCTTCGCGCTCTCGGTCAATTGCCGGGTTGGTCACAACCGCAACATTCTCTTTGAAATACTCGCTAATAACAGGCAAAGACTTTTCATTCAGGCAGGCCAACGGCCCCATATGGCCCATAGAGCCAATCACGGCCCGACCTGTCTTTGCGATCTGCTCCCGCATCTCAATGTCATAGCTCTGCCAGCCAAAGCTCCCCAGCACAGAATTTTTCAAGAAGTCTGCATCTGAATAAGACGCATGCTCTGCACTTAGAAAGTCTTTCAGCTCCAGCTCTCCATTCTGCTGCTGAGGAATATCAGCATACAGGCCATTCAAGGCTGCAAGTGCCTTTTTCCGACCTCGCATCAGCTTTGCCAGACGGCGCTGATAGGCAGTGTACTCAAGCACGACGCCATTGCGGCCGCTTCCTGTAATAATGGCAATCTTTTCACCCGGAGCCAAAGGCTTTGGGTCAGCCGCATTGAATTCGATATCGACCACACCCTTTTCCGAAGACAGGAAGTAGTCATAGTCAGACTCACCGAACCACAGCGGACGAAGTCCAAGGGCATCAACACTGCCCATAACCACATGCCCGTGGCGGGCAATAACAGCGGCCGGACCCTGTGCAGACGGTGGGAAGAACCAGCGGTAGAACGAATACACGTCCTGCAGGTCCTTGCCGTAAGACTCAACCTCGGAATGCACGGAGGGGAAAACCATGGCAAAGGCTTCCATTGCCTCAAAGCCATAAATATTAATCAGACCTTCCAGAATACGGTTCAGGTCCTGAGAATCACTTCCTCCGGGAACAGGTTCAATGCCCAGAGTACGGCCTGTGCTTCGCAGGCGCTCAATTGTATTGATCTCGCCATTATGGCCCAGAAGAGAAAAAGGCTGAGAGCGCTCCACTGTCGGGAGTGTATTTGTAGAATAGCGGCTGTGTCCCAGAGTAATCATAGAACGGGTCAGCGGATTTTGCAGCTCTGGATACACGCGAGGCAGCAGATCCGGCACACCACGCACCTTGTAGACCACGCTGTCACGAGACAGAGAGGCAATGTGCATATCCGGAATAGCGGCTTCGATGTCCATCTGCAGGCGGAAGAGAACGCTGTTAGCATCGCTCAGCAAAGTTTCAGGGACAATACCCGCAACCTGCCAAAAAAGAGGGGCCTCTTGCTGGGCCATGGGACCGAGTTCTCCATCACGGGTCGCGCCAAGCTCTTCATACATCAGCTCAAGGCCAGCTCCGGCAAACAGGGCACGCACAGTGGCAAGATGGGCATCAGCGTCCTGACGAATGGAATGCGGCAACAGCATATGTCCCACAAAAAAACCACGGCTCTCCGCAAGGTGTCGGGACAGGCCAGCTTTTTCAAGTCGGTCGGCCCACAGCTCACGAGGAATATCTGTCATAACGCCGCAGCCATCACCCTCATTATTAATGTCACCAGAACGGTGAGCCATTTTTTTTAGGGCTTCGATTGTTTTAACAATATTGGCGTGGCTTGTTCGCCCTCTTTTATCAATGAAGGCAATAATTGCGCAGGCGTCTTTTTCTTGAGCAATTGGTGCATGTTGCATGCTATGGTACCTCGTGAATGTGGCCACTTTCCATGGTCACTCTCTATTTCAAAAAAAGCGTCAATAATCAAAAACAAGCCACGACACTGGCTCGTTGTGGTTTCGGCAAGTCCCCAAGACATCATGTAATGGGAAAAACAGACTACTTTTTTCAAAACTCAGCGTCAAATAAAAAACAATATTTTTGCCAATTATGGAATTTTTCAATTCACATAATTGTAAAATTACTATATGTGCACAATGTTACACATGAAACAATTCTTCATATTCTCAGAGCTTATATCGACTTTTCATGGCTCTATACAAGACTTTCCGGAGATTCTTCTGTGCTTTTTCCCGCCATGGAGAATACTGCCGCGAAGGACTATACCCTTTAAGCAACGCCTCTCTCAAATTCAAAAAAAGCACCTGATTCCGAGGACTCAGTCGTTTCGCGTGATAACTCCCTTTTGGAAAAGCACGGCGGCTCCGCCTGTTGCCTACCCACGGAGCCTGACTCAGTGGCTTGTCTAAAATATGCGGCCAAAACCCCGCCCCGCCCAAAATCGCCTGATTTTGCGCGTTCCGATATCGAGATTTAATCTGTTGCGGCAAGCCCTTAAACCAATAATAGTAGGCATGCCCCTCCCGCAAAAGCAGCTCATTCACCAGCGTTCCATTTGGCAAGAAAACCTCACCCAGTATTCTATCATACTTGTCGCGGTGTGGTTTGACTGACCGAATCGTCAGCTGCTGCCCCTTGACCAGGTGGCGAAGGCGTTTCTTGGCGGCTTTGGCTCCATACTGCGCAGGCTTTCCATCTTTCCCTGTTTCTGGAGTATCAATTCCGACAAGACGGACCTTCTCACCACTCCGCAGATGGACAGTATCACCATCAGGGATCCATTCCGCCTGAACATTTTTCAGGGTCACCGCCCGCACATAGCGAGCAGCATGCGCAGAAGTGCCCTGCAAAAGAAAACAAACGCAACACAGGGCACAGGCACCGAGCAGTAGCCGAATACTTTTCTTTCTCATCTCACCAGAATTCCTTTAAATATCGTCATAAAAACACACTGAGTGTACTGCGTGCCACGCCACAGGACAACAAAAAGGCCCACCCGGAATACCGGATGGGCCTCATTTTTTGCATCAGGAGACGCCTAGTTCTCGTAGTAAGAACGAAGCTGTGCGCTTCGAACTGGATGGCGCAGCTTACGCAGAGCCTTGGCTTCAATCTGACGAATACGTTCACGAGTAACGTTGAAGAGTTTACCAACTTCCTCAAGGGTGTGATCGCTCTTTTCGCCAATACCAAAACGCTTGCGCAGAACCTGCTCCTCACGAGGCGTCAGGTCAGAAAGCACACCAGCAATCTGCTCGCCGAGCTTGGTGTTCACCACCTCTTCGGCAGGTGCGGCAGCCTTCTTGTCTTCAATAAAATCGCCGAGGCTGGAATCTTCCTCGTCACCGATTGGTGTCTCGAGGGAAATAGGCTCCTTGGCAATCTTGAGGACCTTTTTGACCTTATCAAGAGGATAATCCATACGCTCTGCAATCTCTTCCGGAGACGGATCGCGTCCAAGCTCCTGAACGAGATAACGGGAGGTACGAATCAGCTTGTTAATGGTCTCTATCATATGCACAGGGATACGAATTGTGCGAGCCTGGTCCGCAATGGCGCGGGTAATGGCCTGCCGAATCCACCATGTTGCATATGTGGAGAACTTGTATCCACGCTGGTACTCGAACTTGTCGACAGCCTTCATCAAGCCGATGTTTCCTTCCTGAATCAAATCAAGGAACTGGAGACCACGGTTGGTGTACTTCTTGGCAATAGACACAACGAGTCGCAGGTTGGCTCGAATCAGCTCCTGCTTTGCGCGGGCAGCAGTCCTGTTACCGTGCTTGATGCGCCACAGCACATCCTCAAGGTCATGGACCTGATGGCAGCACTTGGTTTCAAGACGCTTCAGGATTTCGATCTTACCAGAAATGATTTCCTTAAAGGAGAACATCTCTTCAACGGAAAGGCCGAGTTCCTTGGCAACGTCCACAGGGTTAATCTCACGGGCATCCAGAGCCTCAAAGAGGTCACGAATTTCCTGCGTGGGCTTGCCTGTGGACAGCAAATATGCAGAAAGGTCACGCTGGCAGTTGTGCATCTGGCGCACATAGTCACCAACGGTCTCAATCACTTCATCAATAAGAGTCTTTTCGAGCTTGATGTCACGCAGGCGGGAAACAATCTGCTCTTTGTAGTCCATGATCTCATTCTGGAGATCAAAAACCTTGCGATCAGTTGTGGCGCACTCGTCAAGACGTCGATACAGCTCATGCTTCTCCGTGTAGATATTTCCAATTTCTTCCAAAAGGAAAATAACACGCTGGCGCTGGTTCATTTCGTCTTCGCTGGGGTCGTCTTCCTCAATGGTCTTAACGACGTCCTTCAGCTTGACTCGACCGTCTTCGAGGCTTTCGCCTACGGAAACAAGCTCTTCAATAGCAACGGGGACCTCTACCAATGCGTAGAGGACATCCAGCTCGCCTTCTTCAATCTCCTTAGCAATAACAACTTCGCCCTCTCTGTCGAGCAAAGAAACAGAACCCATTTCGCGCAGATACATGCGTACCGGGTCAGTGCTCCGGGATGCGTAATCTGTCGAGTCCTCTTCCTCTGTAAGATTCAGATTGGAATCTTCAGAGCTTTCGCTTTCGGAGACAGCATTCATGCGCAGCTCGTCAGCTTCTTTTTCGTTGTCGACGATCATGATGTCCATCGACTCGAAAATAGCAATAACTTCTTCAATCTGCTCAGGCTTGTTAATTTCTGAAGGCAGAGCTTTACTGACCTCGTCAAACGTCAGAAAACCCTTTTTCTTCCCCTCGGCAATCAACGCCTTGATTTGCTGGATCTCTTTAATGTTGCTCATCTAGCCTCCCTAAAATCTCCTGCTGCAGCTGTAATAACCGAGCGACTTCTGCCTGATCTCCATTCATCTGCGCCATGCGCAACGCGTCAATGGAGAATTTCTGCTGATGCTTCAGACGGACACGTTCAAGGTGCTCACACATTTCGCACCATTCACGCTGTACCTCTTCTTCGCTATCTGTACCTTTAACGCGGCATTCAACCCAGTACCGTTTTTCCAGGTCTGAAAGCTCAGGAAAAACATCAGAATCCGGGTTGGCAGCCATTTTATCCCACAGCCCCAATGCAAACTGAGTCGAAAGAGCTTCCCCCATGCCTCGTGATTCTAAATCCCTCACATACTGGGGATTCCGTACGGCAAACCGCATGAGCTGGCGGTCAAGCTTTTCTCCTCTGGTGGACGACCTTACGCGGCGTTTCGCACCAGCACAGTTTTCAGGCATATTTTCTCGAGTTCCAGAAACCTTGCCCGAAACTCGTAGTCGGCTTCGTAATTCATGTTCATTCAGGCCGATATTCAGTGCGACCTCAGAGACTATAGCCGATTTCCACTCAGGATTGGGTAAACTTTCCAAAAATTTATGGACCCACTCCACAATTTCCCGAGTCGAGTTTTGGCCAACGGTCTTGAGGCAATATTTCAGACCATCCTCAGCCGAATCGAGGAGGAGCTGAAACGCTTCGGCTCCCTGCGTTTGCAGCAGGCTATCGACGTCTTCCCCATCAGGAAGAAGAACGACCTTACACTTGAGTCCTTGCGAGAGGACCATCTCGCTCGAACGAAGTGCGGCTTTTCGCCCGGCTCCATCGCCATCAAAAACCAGCGTGAATTCAGAACAGAATCCACCAAGACGCTTAACCTGATGCGGCGTCAGCGCTGTCCCCAACACACCACAGGCATTGGTAAAACCAAACTGGTGCAGAGACAGGACGTCCGTGTACCCTTCGGTCAACAGCGCATATTTCTTATGGGCAATGGTCCGTCGGGCCTGAAACAGGCCATACAGATGATCCCCTTTCACATACACAGGGGACTCGCCACTGTTCAGATACTTGGGATCATCACCAGTCAGGGTACGAGCGCCAAAGGCAATCACCTGACCAGAAAGATTATGAATAGGGAACATCAAACGACCACGGAAGCGGTCATAAATGTTTCCTCTTTCGTTTTTCATAAGCAGCCCTGCGGCCGCCGCCATCTCTGGCGAATACCGGCAGGAGCGCAGTTTTTTTTCCAGTGCGTGCCAGTCGTCAGGGCTGTATCCCAGTCCAAAAGACTGCACTGTTTCTGGAGAAAGACCTCGGGTCTCTATGTAGTTTCGGGCAATTTCTCCAGCAGGAGCCTGGAGACTGGACTGGTAGAACTCCGCAGCAATGCCATGCATCTTGAGGCTATCGCGCCTCAGACGACGCCGGGCATCTGCCACAGGATCAGCCTTTGCAGTACTGATCTCAATTCCCAGCTCATCCGCGAGCTGGAGCACCCCATCCCGAAAATCAAGACCGTTGATCTGGCAATAAAAATCAATAGCATCGCCAGACGCCCGGCATCCAAAACAGTAATAATAGCCGTCAGGATGAACCGTGAACGATGGCTTTGTTTCCTGATGAAACGGGCACGGAGCCATCCACCGGCCCCCCGCCCTTTTCAGATCAACATAGCGCCGCACCAGCTCGACAATATCGACTCGAGCCTTGATAGCGGCAATGACACCCGAATCAAATTTCGCCATACACCTACCGCCAGTTTTAGTTCAATTCGACGATAGTCATCCCATCACCACCCATGTCCTCTGGTGCAAGGCTGTACGACTGTACCGGTGGGAAAGTTCTCAGGAACTCATGCACTTCACGACGCAGGGCACCAGTGCCGCGCCCGTGTATGACTTCCACGCGTGTGTATCCGGAGAGCACAGCGCCATCGATATACTTCATAAGTTCTGCGATGGCGGCATCAGCCCTCTTTCCCCGCAGGTCGAGAGAAAGCGATGCCGGACGGTCAACCTTGGCAGAGCTTGAAGCCCCAGAGTGCATGCTCTGCGACTTGGCCTTTGCCTGTGCAAGGGAAAGCTCCTTGAGCTTCACCCAGACGGCAACGCCACCCATGTCAATCTTGACAAGCTTCTTGCGCTCATCCAGTTCCTGAACTTTGCCTGTCTTGCCCCATCCGGCATAAACAAGCACCATTCCGGGCGTGATGTCTGCCCATTCCAGCACATCAGATTTTTTCGCAGGCTGTGCCGCAGTCTTTGCAGAACTGCTTTCGGCCAGCTCCTGACGCATCTGGGCCAATTTTTTTCGGGCTTCCTTGTGGCTCATCTTGCTGGCCTGCCAGTCACGCAGAATCTGCTGTGACTGCTTTTGCAGTCCATCAATAAGCGCCTTTTTCTCACGCTCAAAGCGTTCCGAGAACCGGCTCCGCTTCTCCTGAAGCTTGCGGCGCTCTTTATTCAGGGCGGTCAGCTCTTCCGAGCGTTCCACCGCCAGCGCGTTCAGGCGTTCAAGAGTCTTGGAGGTGTCAGAGCCATCCAGCAACAGATACTGCTGTGCCCTGTCTAAAATTTCTTCCGGGAGGCCATGCTCACGAGCAACGTCCAAGGCCTGACTTGCACCAACCTGATCGTAGGCAAGCTGATACAGCGGCTTTTTACTGTTGGGATCAAAGAGCACGGATGCAGCACGCACACCCTGCTTGCTCAATGCATAGGCTTTGAGTGCCGGGAAATGTGTTGCAACGCCAAGCCAGGCGTCCCGATCAAGGATGCTGTCAACAACGGCCTGAGCAAGAGCGGCACCCTGACTGGGGTCTGTTCCTGCTCCAAACTCATCCATAATCACAAGTGTGCGTTCGTCAATAGCTGAAAACGCTTTTGATATATGATTTATCTGAGCCGTAAAGGTTGAAAGCGAGCTTTCAATGCTCTGCTCATCGCCCAAAATGACAACGATCTTGCTCCATGCGGGCACAGAGCTGCCCTCAGCAGCACTCACAGGCAGGCCGCACAAGGCCATCAGCGCCGCAAGTCCCAAAGTCTTGAGGCAAACGGTTTTACCGCCAGCATTGCCACCACTCACGACAAGGGCACGCTGCCCTTCGCGCAAGGCGAGATCAATGGGAACAGCATCGCCAGTGCTCATCAACAAGGGATGGCGAACCTGCATCAGGTTCATTGGGGCGTTGTTTTCAATCTCAACAGGACGAGCATCATATTCTGCGGCAAAATCGGCCTTTGCCGTAAGCACGTCGCAGGTCAGCAAAAATTCATACATGTCGTCAAGGCCAGTGAACTCCTGACGAACAAGGCCCGTCAGAAAAGCCAAAACCTGACGCTCTGCTTCGCGCTCTTCCTGCTTCAAATCCTGAAGCTGATTGTTCAGCTCAACCAGAAAAAGCGGTTCACAATAACACGTTTCCCCTGTTTGGGAATAGTCATGAATTATGCCGCGAATCCGACCTTTTGCGTTCGATTTCAGTGGAACGACATAACGGTCAGAAGAAATCGTGACGTAGTCATCCTGCAAAAAGTGCGACAGCCCCTCATCTTCGAGGTAGGTGCGCACTTTTTTGTAGCATCGGTTATGAATGGAGCGAATTTCTTGACGAACAGAAAAAAGTTCTGGAGAAGCCTCGTCGCGGATGTTTCCATCACGACCAAGGCAGCGCTTGAGTGCGGCCCATGTTTTCTGCGGCCACACAAAAGACGACAGCTCCAGCAAACGTGGGAAACGCTCTTCGTCTGCATCCTGCATCTGCTCCTGTGCCTCTTTTGCTGTGCCAAGCACATCATAAAGCGCCCAGAGAGCGTCGAGATCAAGAACGCCAGACGGGCGTTCCAAAAACAGAAACAGCCCGTCCAGTGACAAAAAGTTACCAACTCTAAAGCGATTTTCCCCTCTCCAGGCCAACCACTGCCGCAGCAGTTCCAGTTCGCTCAGGAGATCTTTGTGTTCGGCAAACGGACGAATAGCCCGTACCCGTTCGGCACCAGGTTCAGAAACGCAGTATTTTGCAAAAAGATTCAGAACCTTGGAAAACTCAAGAAGCTGATATGTACGTGATTCCATATAAATATTTTCCGAGTGAGGAAAATTAGGCGTTCAGTTTTGCGCGGACCAAAGAAGACGCGACCTTACCGTCAATGCGTCCCTTGTATGCAGCAGTGATCTGCCCCATAACGCGGCCCATATCTTTCATACCTTCTGCACCAAGCTCAGCAATGGTGTCGTCAATGGCCTTTTCGAGTTCTTCCTGAGTCAGAGCCTCAGGGAGATACTCTTTCAGCAGAGCCATCTCAGCAGCTTCCTGTTCTGCCAGCTCCTCACGGCCAGCATTGCTGTACTGCTCAATGGACTCCTTGCGCTGCTTCACCTGCTTGGTGATAAGGTCAAGGACCTCAGCGTCAGAAGGTTCGTTGCCAGTTTCGACCTGCTTGTTCTTCAGCTCGCTTTTGAGCATGCGAAGAACAGACACACGGTCCTTATCTTTGGCTTTGTATGCAGCAATGTAATCTGATCCGATTTTTTTGAGGAGACTCATAGGGTAATACTCCACGCCCAGGAACCCGCAGGCACGGGCAGGTAAAAGAGAAAGGATAAATAAAGGGAATGCGGGATGACGTTGCCGCCACCCCGCAAACTTAAAACGGAATCTGTATGGTTCCTTCGCAGGAACAAAAAACTGTGATTCCCAAGGGAATCATTAGTTCATGTTCATTTTGCGCATCTTCTTGAGAAGTCTTTTGCGAGCAGCAGCTTCTTTCTTCTTGCGCTGCACGCTGGGCTTCTCGAAATGCTGACGCTTCTTCAGCTCAGACAGGATACCAGCTTTTTCGACCTGCTTCTTAAAACGACGCAGTGCGATTTCAAAATTCTCGTTGTCCTCGAGGAGAACTCCAGGCATGTATAATCACCTCCTCCGGGGGTGCACGGGGGAATGCCCCGCGCAAAAGTAAGGCATATTTTTATACGCTCTTTTCAGAAAGATCAAGAAGTTTATCATAAAAAAGCGCTTGCCTCACGGGCATAAAACACAAAACAGCCCGGCTGCATACGCAGGCCGGGCTGTTGAAGTCGTCTCAAGGCCAAAAAACTATTGTTCGTTTGGCTTCGGGTCGGCAACAGTGTCGATATAAGCTTTAACAGCGGCATAACCAACGGCGAGGCCGAGGATGCCAATCACAAGGTACAGCGCCCCGAAGAATACAACATGATCTGGGGCCCAAAGGGGCAGATCCCAAGGCAATGCGCTGTGCAGCGTTTCTCCATGAATCATACTGTCCTCCCTGCAGACTTCAGTTTAATTATTTTACAGCGTCTTTCAGGAGCTTGCCAGGACGGAATTTCACGACCTTGGAAGCAGGAATTTCGATGGTCTCGCCAGTGCGAGGGTTGCGGCCAGAGCGAGCTTTGCGCTCTTCAACAACAAAGGTACCGAAGCCGGTGAGGGTAAGCTTACCGTCTTTTACCAGAGTGGATTCAACGGTGTCCAAGAAAGCGTTCAGGGAACGCTCAGCGTTGGCTTTTGTAATGTTTGCCTTCTCAGCAATCTTTACAATCAGGTCAGCCTTCGTCATTAGTCCATTCCTCCTCATAGAAGTTAGTCTCTATCTCCCCAAAAAAACAATTTCCGTTTACTTCATTCTCCGGCTCTGCAAACCCGCAGCGTCCAGGCATGCGTGGAAGCACAGAGGCCAGAGTACAGTGCAGTCGTCAGAATTCGGCGAGGCACAATTAATGCCCCTAAAGCAATCGGAATACCCTGTCTAGGGCTTTGGAGAATTTTTTCCAATAAAACCGCCTGAGAATCATCCTGTCACAGCAGTGGCGTAGAGACTCGGGGCCGCAACGACATTGGCAACAGATTCTCAAACATGTCAAGCCATAAAATCAGTTTTTATCAAGCCTGACAAGGCTTGGAACTGCTTTGGAGTCAAATCTTCGGGTCGAACCCGCGAATCCAGCCCCTCGTTTTCGAGCCAGAGGGGAATATGCTGATTCCAGCAAGATTTCAATATCTTACCGAGCTGTTTTCGCCGATTTTGGAAACATTTTTTCAAAAGTCCCGAAAGTGCCGCTGGTTCGAAGTCAATTTTTTCATTCTGTGGCGTAAACCGAAGCACCGCAGAATGCACTTTTGGCCGAGGCACAAAAACGTTGGGACTCACGGTAAACAGGTACTCAGGCTGAGCAAAGCTCTGAAGCCATACACTCAGTGCGCCATATGTACGCGACCCTGGTTCCGCGATAATCCGCTGCCCGACTTCCTTCTGAATCATAAACACCGCATGACTCACGGCAGTCGCCCTGCTCAGGATCTCCCACATCAGGGGGGAAGCGACATTGTATGGCAAGTTGCCAATGAGCTTCCAGTTCCCAGAACCCGCCCGAAGCTTTTCCCACTGGATTGTCAGTGCATCCGCAGCGAGCGGTTGAATGCTTGGACATTTATCCCGAAGTTCCAGCGCAAGGTCAATATCAAATTCAACAGCAGCATAAAGCGCGGGGCTGTATTCAGCAATTTTTTTTGAAAGTGCTCCATGACCCGGGCCTATCTCTATCACTTTATCGTCAGGCTCAATCTCCAGTGCTTCCACTATCTTACGGATAATATTTGCATCCTGAAGAAAGTTCTGGCCAAACCTGCGCTTGGCATAACGACCGTATTTGGGACTATCTATTTTTTTCACGCTATATACTTTTTCGCGGCACATACGCGCCACATTTCTCTCAATACTCGGACAAGCCCAAGGTCTTCCGAAGCCTCGTGACTGCCCGGCTGTTGCTGGATAAATCACTCCTTGAGGCCATAGTCAACACTTTCCTGTGCCGGGAAGTCTTCAAGTTTCTTCCCAAAAGCAGCTCCCAGAAAGGAGTCGACCCACCAGTAAATATCATATTTGCGCACGGTGGTCTTGAGTTTTTGCATTCTCCGCCGCCGTTCTGCAGGAGGCATCTGACAGGCAGCATAAAGCGCATCTGCAACACCTTCAACATCATAGGGGTTTACCAGTAGCGCGCCTCGCTGAAACTGGGCCGCAGCCCCGGCAAACTCAGAAAGGATAACCACACCATTCCCATCGACATTGCAGGCACAGAACTCTTTGGCCACCAAGTTCATACCATCCCGCAAAGGCGTTACAAAAGCAATGCTTGCGGCCCGATAATAGCCAATAAGCTCATCCCGGCTCAAACTCCGATAGAGATAGTACACGGGCACCCAGCCCGGTTCTGAATATTCACCGTTGATTTCGCTGACGAGTCCCTCAATGCGGTGCTTCATGGCCTGATACTCTGGGACACGCTCCCGGCTTGGCACAACAATCTGCACAAGAGAAATTTTCGTCCGCAACTGTGGATATTTTTTCAAAAGCGCTCGAAACGCAAGCAGGCGCTGAGGAATGCCCTTGGTATAATCCAGCCTGTCTGCTCCCAGCACAAGGGTCCTGCGCCGAAATGCGGAAGCGACCCGCTCGGCAAGCTCCGCCGACTCTCTGGTCCGCGCCAAGGTAGAGAACTCCCGAAAATCAATGCTAATCGGAAAGTACCCAACCTTAATCGTCCTGATGCCATTCGACAGGTGAACAACAGGACCCCGTCCATACTGACGCCAGTCCTTAAACAGGACACTCATACAACGTATAAAATTCCGGCGATCACGAAAGGTCTGAAATCCTATCAGGTCATACTCCAGCAAAGCCTCAAGCATCTGCCGACGCCACGGGAGTTTCAAAAATATATCCTGCGAAGGAAACGGAATATGCAAAAAAAAGCCTGTCTTCCGCTCTCCTCCAAGCTTTCGTATCTTTTGGGCAAGATGCATCAGGTGATAGTCATGCACCCAGACATAATCATCTTCCTCTGAGCGCCCGACAACAACCTGCGCAAACTTCCTGTTCACAGCAAGATACGCATCAAAGTACGCCTGCTGAAAATTGCAGGCCGAGGGGAAATCATGAAAAAGTGGCCAAATGATCTCGTTGGAAAAGCCATGATAAAAATCATGCACTTCCTCTTCAGTCAGATTCACACCGTGGAGCGAATAGCCTTCCTGCCTAGAATAGGCTTTTAGCTGCGCCCTCAGGTCGACGTCTGCACCCGCGCCTGTCCACCCTATCCAGTCCCCGCCTCTATTGCGCAAAACAGGCGCCAGAGCCGTAATAAGCCCCCCTTTGCCTGTTTCTACATGCCAGCACTCTCCTTCCTTACACAGGGAAACTGGCAATCGATTAGATACAACAATCAGACGAACAGGATGTGACATGCGATTTCCTTAGGACTCAAGTATGCGCTCCAAAAGCCCAGCCAGTTCTCTTGGGGGACGAAGCCAGTACTGCGCCTGCGTTTCCCGAAAGCGTGGCCGGATGAGGAAACTCAGCCCCTGACGTCCCAAGGCTTCAAACGCATCCTCGTCTGTCAAATCATCACCAAAATATAAAATTTCGCACTGCTCCGACAGCTCACGCCGGACTGTTTCTACAGCGCGCCCCTTGCTGATACCCGGCACCCGAAGCTCCAGCCCTCCATCAAAGCCATGTAGCTCAAGCTCCATCTGTTCGGCCAGCCTGCCCCAATGCGCCAGTGCCCACTGCTCTGCGTCACGTCGTTCCTCCTCCGGAAGCGAACGCAAATGAAAGGCAACACAGGCAGGCTTACGCTCCACATTGAGGACAAAACCAGCCTCTCCCGCCAGACGGACCGCAGCGTCAAACGCAGGGAAATACTGAACTCGGTCATAAAATGGTGTCACTTCTCCTGACGGCAAAAGCCGCTCAGCTCCGTGACTGCCCCAGATTTCTGGCTGCACGGGGAGCCGCAGGAGTCGCAGCAGTTCATGACTTGCCCGCCCAGTGATAAACGACACATGAAAACGAGGCTGCTGCATAAGCTGGAGAAGAAGCGGAGGGAATTCCGCATAGGGAAAGGCCTTGCTCGGCGTAGACACAAAGGGTGCAAGCGTTCCATCGTAATCAAAAAGGAATGCGCACTGCGGCGCAGCAGAAAGTCTTTTCCAAAATGATGTGTCCTGCTGAATCATCGACCAGGTTTTCATATTTTTACCTGCTGCATTCACCTCTTGCCCACAATCTCTATATTTCTTTCTCTTTTTCCATAACATAGAGGACGCAATTGTGAAACTCCTTCTCCGGATTTCACTGTATAAATTTCAAAGAAATCCAGCCACAACGCAGACACAAACAAAAAGCCCCTGCAATTGCAGGGGCTTTTCTTATCGAGCATACGTGGAGCGCCGTTTAAGCATCCGAAGCGCTCGTCGCTTTCGATATACTACAACGAGCTTTTTCGTCACAAAATACGTTAATATTGCAGCGGGGATACCAAGTACGATACCACCGGTCACCATCATTGCAAACAGCTCCCACCCAGCCTCAATGAGGTGGGTCATCTCCAGATTACTCGGGTCAAAAGCTGGCCCATCAAAAGGCAAAAGCGCTTTTCCTACGAGGTACAGCCCGTAATAGAAAAACGGCAAATCAACAGGATTTGAAATCCACGTTCCCGCCATTGCAGCAATTTTGTTCCCTTTGAACAGAAAAGCCAGGGCAAGAACCACGACAGTCTGAAACGGGACAATTGGCATAAAGCCAACAAAAATACCAAGGGCACACCCCATTGCTATGGAGTGCGGTGTCGCGGCGAGGCGCATAATGCGCAGAAAATGATAGCGGGACCAGCGTTGGAACCGGCCCCACTGTGAAAAGCGGTCCTTTTTCATTCAGTACTGTCAACCGTTGCAAAATGTTGGGTGCTAGCCAAGGACATCAAAACGATCGAACTGCATCAGCATCCCTGCCCGGCCCTGCGTCGCAGAGCGCAACTCTGTGGAAAATCCAAAGAGCTGGCGAAGTGCCGCAAAAGCCTGAACGAGCTTCTGCCCATGCTTGTCGAACATATTTTCAATTTTGGCTCCCTTCGCACCAAGAAGGCTGATAACCTCACCAACAAACTCGTCCGGAACAGAGACTTCCACTTTCATGATAGGCTCCAACAAACAGGGGGACGCATTTGTCAGCGCAAGCTTCAAAGCCTCAGCCGCTGCCATGTGATACCCTACCGTGCTGGACTTTCCATCCATACGGCCAAGTTCATCAATACGTATCCGCACATCTCGCACAGGGTAGCCACGAACAACACCGCTTTGCAGAGCGTCCTCAATTCCCTCTGTTGCGGCGTCAATCCATGCTTCTGGCCAGCCCACAGGCTCAAATCCAAGCCGTATATGCTGCCCGGCACCCCGTTCAAGCGGTTCCACAGTCAGGGTCACTGCGCCGTAATGCTCTGTGTCACCAAGCTCGCGATCAAACGTCGCTTCTCCCTGCGCCGTCTTTGTGACGGACTCCTGATACACAACCTGAGGATTACCGACGCGCGGATCAATTTTGAACTCCCGACGGATTCTGTCCAAAACAACGTCTAAATGCAACTCCCCCATGCCAGAAAGTACAAGCTGCTCGGTTTCTTCATCGATTTTTGCCGCAAGCGTTGGGTCTTCAAGCAGCAAACTTTCCAAAACTTCTTCCAGCTTATTCCGCTCTTCTGTGTTCCGAGGCTCAAGGGCCAAAGAGATCACAGGACGATAGCTTTCAATATTTTCAAGCTGAACAGGAGCGTCCTTTGCACTCAGCGTATCCCCTGTCTTCGCAAACTTCAGCCCCGCCACCGCGACAATCTCGCCTGCAACGGCCTGCTCAATCTTGGTCTTGCGGTCAGCATGCAGTGTATACAGATGCGCGGCACGCTCGTCTTTTTTCTGACTGGCGTTGTACACCATCTGCCCGGCCTCAAGTGTCCCGGAGTACACACGGAGCAGAACAAGCTTGTGCCCAGTTTCCAGACTCACTTTAAAGACTAGCGCTTCCAGTGGTTCTTTGGGATCACACACTGTTTCGATCTTCACGCCATGAACATTCCGTCCCTTTTGCCCTGGAACATCCTGAGGACCCGGCAAATAGGCACACACAGCATCCAGCACAGGCTGGATACCGGTATTCTTGAGAGCTGATCCTGCCAAGACAGGAACAAGCGTTCGTTCAAGCGTTGCCTTGCGAATTGTTACATCCAGCAGCTCACGGGGAATATCTTCCCCGTTCATGTACAGCTCCAAAATTTCGTCACTCTGCTCCGAGAGCACATCAAAAAGCGCCTCGCGCCACTGACTGGCCAGCTCTTCCTGCTCAGGACTCAGAGCACGCGCCTCAAAGTCCTCGCCTCGGCTTGCGGCATCAAAGACCAAAAAGCGCATCCCAATGACGTCTATGACACCCTCAAACTCATCCCCGGCCCCAACAGGGACCTGCAGGACCAACGGCGTAATGCGCAGGCGCTCTTTCATGGATTCGAGCACAGCCTCAAAGTCTGCACCGATTCGGTCCATCTTGTTGATAAACACAATCTTTGGGACATCATACTTCTCAGACTGACGCCATACCGTCTCAGACTGCGGCTCTACACCGCCAACCGCACAAAAAACGCCCACAGCGCCATCAAGCACGCGCAGGCTTCGTTCAACCTCAATGGTAAAATCAACGTGACCGGGAGTATCAATCAGATTGATCGTATGGCCGTCCCACTCACAGGTTGTGCAGGCGGAGCCAATGGTAATCCCCCGCTCCTGTTCTTCGGGCATAAAATCCATTGTTGCGGTGCCTTCATGCACCTCACCCATGCGGTGAATTCTTCCAGAATAATACAGAATGCGTTCAGTAAGCGTTGTTTTTCCTGCGTCAATGTGGGCAATAATGCCAATATTCCGAATCTTGGATAATGCGTCTTTGGGTCGAGCAGCTTTCGACATGAATACCTTCCTGAATGAACATGTCTGAAATTGAATACAAAAAGAGTCTTACAGGGTCTTGTACCGAATTAGCCACGCAATGCAAAGTCAGCAGCCCAAAACAGCTCTGGGCGAATGCCGGGCCAAATCCATGTTCCTTCCTGCCGCTCTCCCAAAACAAGGGGCTGGCAGGCTCTGGCAGCCTTTTCCATCTCTTCAGGGACGTACACAGCGTCAAAAGACTCTGTGAGAAAATCCTCAGCGGAGCCATCGCCCTCTTTCCAGACTTCAATCTGTGCAGCGGGGTGTGCCCATTTCAGGCTCTCAAAATCCCAGGAGCTTCCATTGCCAGAAAAAACGCCCAGCCGGAAAGCACTTAGCTGATTCCAGACCTGCATTTTTCCGCCTTTCAGCGCAGAAACGCACAAGTCTTCTGCCCCAAGGAAAACACCAGCGCCACGCCCAAGGCCCTGCATGTGCTCCAGCATGTCCTGCGCCTGTTCTTCACTCAGGCTCAAAACCAGTTCCATGCCGCACAGTTCCATGCCGGCCAAAATCGCGTCTTCGGCATCAGCACCATCACCAACGCGGAGCGCAGCACAGTGCTTCGCGCCAGACATCAGCACAGGCATAGCCGCCGCAACAGCTTCTGGTCCGGAGCAGCACTCAGGACCAAAGACAGCAACAGCGTATTCCAGTGGGCGCGTCTGCTGAACAGAATGAAAGCCCTGCCGCCATGACGTACTCAACGCACGCTCCTGCACCCGCCGACTTCCAAACAATTCATAAATCTGCGCTGTAGTCTTTTTCATCCACGCACGCTCAGCGCCACTTTGCCCGTCATACGCTGCGCCAAATGCATCATCAGACAAGGCACAGGCCTCAGCCCATTCAGGGAGAAATTTCTGTGTTGGTTCCATGCACAACTCCTAAAAAAAAGCCCGTCCACCTCAAGGGTTGGTCGGGCCTTATGAAAAAAAACGGCCCCAGGGGACCGTTTTACTGTATCATTGAGTATTCAATCCTTACAGCCATTCAAACCAGTTTTTCCAGCTTCCCTGCTCTTTTTCCCGAACAGCCTCAGAGCTGCCCTTTTGGAAACGCATGTATGAAAGCTTGGAACGTTTCAGCGAATAGGTTCTGACCTCTGGAAGGTCTTTAAACTCGTCTGCAATGGCCTGATAGCGGAGCCATGCGGCACGGTATTCCTTGGTTCTCCAATAGAAATCCGCGACATACAGCTCATGGTCTGCCATGTACTGACGACATCCTGCAATGTAGGCGTCGGCTTCCTTGGCATAGCGGGTATCAGGATAATTTTCCTTTACCCGATTAAAATATTCCATTGCCTCGTTCACGTGACGAAGCGGTTTATCAATGGAAGAGAACGACTTGTAGCGGCTCACGCCGATCTGGTACAAGACGTAGGGGATTTCCTCGTGGCGAGGGTGCAGAGCTTCAAATTCCATGTATGCGTCTGCTGCCTGCTCATACTTCTCATCCATAAAGAAGGCATCGCCAAGAGCCAGCTCAGCAGATGGAGTGTATGGGCTAAACGGATAGCGATCCTTGAGCTTCGTAAAGAACCCAACGGCATCACTGTAATTCTTATCCGTCATAGACTCTTTGCCAGACTCAAACAGCTCCTGCGCCGTATCCTCCGGAGGAGTAATCATATACGAGTCGAGGAAACCGCAGCCAGTCAGCATCACAATCAAAGATACAGCCGCCACGATGCGAAATGCTTTTTTCATAACCCTGTTCCGAATTTTCGGTGAATCTTCTGGGATGCGCGCAGCATCCAGCTGGAAAAACGGGAGTTTGCCATGCCGGGCACGTGCCGACATCCTTGGGAAGATCTACCGGAGCTTAGGCTCCGGGGTCAAGTCCTGCGTCAAGAAGGAAGGAAAAAAAGGCAGACAAGAATCTGTCTGCCCTCAAAAAATTGTCTCTCTTAGCCAAGCTTAGAGGTGATCATTTCTTTGATGCTGCTCTTGGAAACAGCGCCAGTGACCTGCTCCAAAACTTCGCCGTCCTTGAAAAGAATCAGGGTCGGAATAGCACGGATACCGTACTTGCTCGGAGTTGCCTGATTTTCGTCAACGTTCATCTTCAGAACCTTCAGCTGACCAGAAAACTCTTCTGCGAGTTCGTCAACAACAGGACCCATTGCGCGGCAAGGACCGCACCAAGGTGCCCAAAAGTCGATCAAAACAGGCAGATCAGAGCGCAGTACTTCGGTTTCAAAGCTTCCGTCAGAAACTTGTGCAGACATTATGGTTCTCCTTAGCGTTACAAGGTGAATTTCTTTTCATTCAACATACACAGCGCAGGCCAGAATCAAAGCGTGGGCTGAGCACATGAAAAAATGCCGTCCTCCTCTCTTCACGAGAGTATGAGCATCAACAGTAAGTATGGGGTGAAATCCTGTCAAGAATTCCCGTTTCCATACCGGGCAAAGCCCGTCTTAATCCTGAATGTAATCCCACGGAATTGCACGACCTCTTGGGATCGCCTCAAGGTTGAGATCATGGCGCAAACCAGCCTCAGCAAGGCGCTCTCCAAGCACGGCGATCATTGCGCCGTTGTCAGTGCAGAGGTTCAGTGGTGGTAAAACACAATGAAGTTTGTGTGCTTTTGCAACTTCGATCATGGTCTGACGGATAACGCTGTTTGCGGCAACGCCACCAGCCACGACCAGAGAACGAATTCCCTCGTCTTTGACCTGCATCAGCGCACGATCAACCTTAATCCGAAGTGCATCCGCCACAGCCCAGTTAAATGACGCGCAGGCATGGGCAAACTCATCGAGAATCCCCGCTTCCTTCAAAAGATCCTGCACATTTTCGCCCGGGCCAGGCATTTTGGGCAGCCGCAAATGCGGATGAGCATCCACAAAGTTCACAACGGCAGTTTTGAGTCCGCTAAAGCTAAAATCAAGATTGTCGTTGTTCACATAGGGCCGGGGGAACATCTTTTTATCTGGTTCAGACAACTGTCCCAGAATATCAATATACTTTCCACCGGGGTATGGGAAATTGAAACTTTTTGCTGCCTTGTCAAAGGCTTCGCCAGCGGCATCATCCAGCGTCCGGCCAAGCACCTGAAAATCAAGAGGGGTCCGAATGCAGTAGGTTTGCGTATGCCCGCCAGAAACCAGCAGGCCAAGAGCCGGATACTGAATGTCTTCGGCAAGCGCCGGGGCTGTCAGATGTGCCCACAGGTGGTTCACACCAACCAGCCGCGCACCAGTCGCAAGGGCAAGGCCTTTGGCAAAAGACATCCCCACCAGCAAACTTCCCAACAAGCCCGGACCGCGGGCAATCGCAATGTTTTGCACATCTGCGAGCGCTACGCCAGCCTCATTCAGCAACTCGTCCAAAAGCGGAGACAGCACCCGCAGGTGCTCACGAGAAGCCAGCTCCGGAACAACCCCACCAAAAAGCGCATGCGCATCAATCTGGGTGGCAATGCGTTCTGCAATCAGCTTCCCGCCATCCACCAGCGCCAGCGCTGTTTCATCGCAGGATGTTTCAATTCCAAGGGTCAGGCTCACTGCTACTTCTGACCCTCTTCATGATGTTCGTAAATGTCTTTCACAATCTGCACATCTTCTGGAGATCCAATGAAAAGCGGCACACGCTGGTGCAGCTCTGTTGGGAAATAATCCAGAATACGGTTCGTGCCGTCCGTTGCCATACCACCAGCCTGCTCAACGAGCATAGCCATAGGTGCAGCTTCGCAAAGCAGACGGAGCTTGCCCTGACGCTTGCCGTTCTCAAAAACGCGCGGCGGGTACATGAAAATGCCACCGTACAGCAGGTTTCTGTGGAAATCAGCAACGAGAGAACCAATGTAACGGGAGGAATACGGCTTGCCTTCGGCGTTCTGATGGCTCTTGAAGTAGGAAAGCACGTCCTTGGTCGCGGTATCCCACGAGTTCCAGTATGCCTCGTTCACAGAGTAAATTTTGCCCTTCTTGGGAATCTGCATGTTCTCATGAGAGAGCAGGAATTCACCAACGCTGGGGTCCAGAGTAAAGCCGTGAACACCATCACCAGTGGTATAAACCATCATCGTGGAAGAACCATAGATGAAGTAGCCACTGCACACCTGATTTTCGCACTTCTGAAGCACGTCAGAAAGGCAAGGGGCATCGCCACGCTTTTCTTTGGGACGACGGTAGATGGAGAAAATGGTGCCAATGGAAACATTGACATCAATGTTGGAAGAGCCGTCAAGCGGATCAAAAATCAGGATGTAATCACCCTGCGGGAATTCACCCTCAACCGGAATAATATCGCCATTTTCTTCTGATGCCATGGCGCACAGCACGCCAGCACGACGCATACGGTGAATCAGAACGTTGTTCGCAAATTCATCAAGCTTGCGGACTTTTTCGCCCTGAACGTTGGTTTCACCGGTGAAGCCCAAGACATCAACAAGACCAGCCTTGGTAACTTCTCTGGAAATAATTTTTGCAGAAAGGATCAGTTCTGTCAGCAGGCTTGTAAACTGGCCTGTTGCCATTGGGGACTGTTTCTGACGCAAAAGCAGATGCTCGGTGACTGTAATCTGGCTCATGAAATCTCTCCTGCTGGAGTCATAAAAAGAATAAAATTATAAAAAGATGATCTCTGGCGATTATACTTTTTTTCTAGCGTAGAGCAAAACGTCGAGAGAAAACAGGGGTATTGCAAAAAGTGAAGGCCGGACAGCCTGACTGCGTCCGACCTCTACTCTTTTGTTTTACATATCGGGGCGTTCTGCAACATTTTGCAGAACAGACACGTCCAGAAACTACTCTCCAGACGCCGCTTCTACAGCGTAAAGAATATGCGCACCGGCAATACGACGAACGAGCCACAGGACTTCCTGTCCCTCAATATCCATCGTTCCAGACACATCTTCTTTCAAAATATTTTCCCAGTCCTGCGCGAGAAGCTGCTGCGTCAGGCCCTTGTTCGCTCCAGCCCACAGCACCTGTGCAGGCGTAAAGACCATAAGATTCTGGGGTTCTGGACAAAAATCAAGGAGCTTGCGCAGGTCAAAATGGATAGCAAGCAGGCCAACCGGATCGTTTCCTCGGAAAAGAGGCGTCGCAACATAGACTTCCGGTCCAAGCGGAGTTTCATCCACATAGGCCCGCAGGGTGCGGGAACGGTATTCTTCCGGCTCTTCAGCCAGAAGCGGCTTAATGTTGATAGGCTTCATGCCAGCGTCAGGACGCTGCATAACAAGATTGCCCTCAAGGTCGCAAGCCAGCACACCGCTAATCCAGGGATAAGTGGAAAAAAGACCTTCAATCCATTTTTCTGAAGGCACTGTGTCCTGCCGATTCAGATGGATGGTGAGTTTTTCCAGGTTCTTGTCTACCGGGCTAAACAGCACCGAAAGTTTTTCTTCATCAGTGGAATAATCTTGTTTTTCAAGGTCAATCGTCGGATCGACATTAATATATTCCTTGTACACGCGCTTGGAAGTTTTCAAGGAATCCTTCCACGTTGAGCAACCCTGCATACAAAGAGTGGCTGCAAGAACGGCACAGACGAGCGCTGATCTTTTTTTCAAAACAAACCCCTTATAAAAATAAGTCGTGAGGCCGAGGCCCCCGTTGTCGTCAGCAAGGTGTGACAGAAGACAGGCATTAGGGCAAGTCCGAACTTTTCCTGTCATTTACACAACAAGGCCCTGCTCCCCAGAACAGCGGCCTTGCCTTCGCTTGCAAAACGGTAAGAGAAACTACTTTTCGGCCCGAGCCTCAAGCCTGTCTGCAAGAGCCTCAAGAGTACTCACAAGCTGCTGCTTGCCGGGCATCTCTGCCCCCTCTGGAACATCTTCTATTTCGGGAACCACAGGCATATCCGGCTCTGGTTCTGTCTCTTTTTTTGGGGGAGTCTTTCCGTGCTTTGTTTCGATGGCCTCAATCTGCACTGCCAGCTCATCAGCCTCAGCAGAGCCTTGTGGTGCGGCTTCATACAGTTCACGGAAAATTTCCAGTGCACCCCGGTAGTCATCCTGCTGCAAAAGCAGCTCGGCCATGGTGCGGGTACGCGTTGTCAACGGGGCTTCTTCAACAAAAGCGCCGTCATCGCCACGCTCTTCGACGGGAGCTGATTCTGCTGGCGCAAAGGACGGAACAGTCTCCGAGCTTTGAGACTCAAGCTCTGCCATGGCAGCAGCCGCATCCTGAATCAGGTCCGCAGCACCGACTTTCTTGGGCGTTACGGTTTCTGGCTCTTTGTAAGACGGAGCAACTTGTGCCTGAGGTGCCCCAAGCAGAGAAGAAAGCCCCTGCTCCAGCACCCGCTGCCACGACATATCAACGCCAGACAGTCTTGCGGCAATATACTGAAGCGCCAGGGCTACATCCTGCTGCTCTGAGGCACAGCCCTGCGCCCAAACCGTCCAAAAAGACGGGTAACGGGACAAAATATTTGTAACAGCACAGACTTCCTGCTGTGCTTCGTCATGAAGCCCAAGCTGTGCCAGCACGTCCACCAGCAGCATTCGGGCTTCGAAAGTATTGGGATTTTTTTCTAAACCACTGCGCAGGGTTTTTGCAGCTTCTTCAAGCTGACCGTTTTGTTTATACAGCTCTGCCAGCGGCAAAAAGACTCGAGATGCGGGGTCCAGTTCAAGGACTTCCTGAAACCATTTAATCTTGGCCTGCATGTGGTGCAGCTCCTGTATGCTGATCTGCTACGTCTTCACTGGGGCCGGAAAAAACATACACAATCTCATCGTGCCCCAGATAGTTCATTCGCTTGCGGATTATGTCCATGAGATAATCACGGTTCGACTTGAGAAGGCGAATTTCGTGCGACAGGTCCTCTGCCTGCACTTTTGTCTGATCCAATTCCTGCTGCATTCGAGCAGAATCTTTTCGCAACTCAAGATAGCCAAAGACGCCCTGATCGCTCATCACAAGGCGAAACATCAAAAAAAGATTCAAGAGAACGAGAAAAATAAGGAAAATCCGCTTCACAACGCTCCATTCTACTGCACAAGTTTCGGACGGTCCTGCGAGGTCGAAGCGAGCTGCAGCGGAGCGCGCAGCTCTTCCAGAAAATTCGATGTGGCGCGCTCTATGCGCCGGACATCTTCTTCCTCAACATGAACCTGATCTATGCGTTTCATAAACGCCTTGAGCTGGCTGAATTCGTCAAGCAACACGTGCCCAAGCTGCAGGCGTTCTAGGTCCTGCTCCAGCTCAACGATTGTTTCCAGACAGTTTAAGAGTCTGGTCTGGAGGACTGCATTCTTGGAATCCATGATTTTCCATCTGGTTGAAGTCCGCGTCTCATTCATGCCCACCCTAGCGTCTTTCATAGCCCCGAATTGCCCCCGGAGGCAACTCTGTCACGTAGGCATCGCCCGGTTCATATAGGAATTCCACACGTTATGAAAGAAAAAAACGACTTCTGCTCAGAACTCGTGGACGTTCTCTCGCCTAAAACGCGCTCCACTCATAATCATCGTCGAGTGTAAGCCCCTTGAGGGAAGATGTCGATTTGCCGCTTTTGGCTCTCCAACGGTCCAACTCTTGCCGAACGGCAGTGACATCCGTAGCGTTTTCAAAAACGCTCTCTTCTGTCAACAGCCCTTTTGCGTGCAAAAACAGGACACTCTGATCCATCGAGCACATTCCCTGAGATCCAGACTCCGTCAAAATTTTACGAAAAACACCGTCGCGTAACTCTCCCTGCAAGATTGCCTCGCGGATTCGCAAGCTCGACCGCAAGACTTCGACAGCAGGAACAAGGCCGCCACCTTTTTTTGCGCACAAACGCTGCGAAACAACCGCAGCCAAACTTTGGGCAAGTCGCTGCCGCACAAAAGATTCTTCACCCGAGGGGAACATACCAAGTATGCGGTTCAGTGTCTGCCCGGCATCTGTCGTATGCAGGGTTGCAAAAACAAGCAGCCCAGCCTCAGCCGCCTGGAGGGTGATCCCAAGACTTTCCCGGTCCCGAATCTCACCCACCATAAGAACCTGAGGCGACTGCCGCAGAGCTGAACGCAGCCCCTCGGCAAAACCTGAAAAATCACGTCCAAGCTCCCGCTGACTCATCACCGCCCGCTTCTGTGGATAAATGTACTCCACAGGGTCCTCAAGCGTAATAATGTGCACAGCGCGCTCTGAATTAATCTTCTCCAGCAGCACGGCAAGACTGGTTGATTTCCCGTTTCCGGCAGCTCCAGTCACAAGAACCAGCCCTCGACGAAGTGCCGCAAGGCGCGTCACAATATCCGGAAGCAGCAGGTCTTTTGCACTTGGAACCTGTGCTGGCAAACGCCGAAGGACAACACAGGGGTATCCCATCTGTCGAAAGATATTGGCCCGAAAACGAATCTCTCCACAAGAAAACGAAAAATCACAGGCTCCGTGCGTCGTATACGCCTGCAACGCAGTTCCCCGCCCTTTCATCAGCCCCATGGCAAAGGCTTCGCAGCTCTTGGGCGTCAGCGGGGACATGCCTTCAGTAATCATGCCTTCACATGCCGCATCTTCAAACACCTTGTCCTGCATCACCTGCACTGGCCGCCCCACTGTCAGCACAATGTCAGACGCTGTGGGATGAGCCTCTACCACACGCGACAAAAACGCTTCACATGATTCAGCCATCAGGAACTCCTCTCCGCAAGCTGAGCGCGAAACCGGGAAGAATTCTCTGCAAAAACAATGGCATCTTCTGCTCGAATCACCCCACGCTCCACAAGGTCCAGCATCGCATCATCAAGAGTCTGCATACCCAAACTCCTGCCTGTCTCAATCACGGACTGAAGCTGAAAAGTTTTGTTTTCCCGGATAAGATTCCGCACAGCAGGAACCCCAAGCAAAATTTCTAGTGCAGCAACCCGGCCCGAGCCATCCTTACGCTTGAACAGCGTCTGCGAAACAATGGCTCGCAGGGTCTCTGCAAGGCTTGAACGAATCTGTGCCTGCTGCTCCCCTGGAAAGACTTCAATAATCCGGTCGACAGTCTTTGCTGCGGATTGGGTATGCAGGGTGGAAAGCACAAGGTGCCCTGTTTCAGCAGCTTCAAGAGCGAGTTGAATTGTCTCCTTGTCGCGCATTTCTCCGACCAGAATCACATCAGGATCTTCTCGGAGCGCGCCACGAAGCGCAGCCTGAAAATTCAGGGTATCCCGGCCAAGCTCGCGCTGATTAATGAGCGACTGCTTGGGGCTATGCACAAATTCAATGGGATCTTCGATAGTCAGGATATGACGTGAAAGGGTCTCATTGCAGTGGTCCACCATCGCCGCAAGGGTCGACGACTTTCCGCTTCCAGTCGGGCCTGTGACCAGTACCAGTCCCTTTGGGAGCACACTGAGATTTTTCAAAAGAGAGGGAAGCCCCAGCTCATCAATGTTTTTCACTGAGATTGGGACTTCCCGAAACACTGCAGCAATGCCTCTGGCCTGCTGAAAAAAATTCACACGGTACCGGGCAAGTCCCGGCGCCTCATACGCAAAGTCAAGATCACCATTTTCTTCAAACAGTTTGACTTTTTCTTCTGGGGCCAGCTCAAACAGCATGGTCCTCAGCTCTTCGTGCTCAAGGACCTTGAACTTGACCCGCTGCAATTCACCATGCAGGCGAATAACGGGCTGACTTCCACTGGAGAGATGCAGGTCAGATGCCCCCATCTCGTGCATCATGCCAAGAAATGCGTCAATCTGAGCCATAATACCTTCCTTTGGATACCCGCTTTCACCTGCGCGAGCTATGCAGCATCAGCTCCCTGATGTTCTGACCAGTGGGAATAAAATTTACGCAAATAATTCCCGCCGGAGAACAGCGTCATAGCCAGAGCCAGGTACAGGAAAATCATACCGAGCTGGCGTGGGTCAAAGCCAAACCACGGAAAATGGAGAAGCAAAGGACAGAGAGCAAAAATCTGGATAACCGTCTTGAGCTTACCAAAACGGTCCGCAGCAAGCACCAGCCCCATATCAGAAGCAATAGCGCGAAGTCCTGTCACGGTGGTTTCACGGGCAATAATCAGAATGGTCACCCAAGCCGGGGCCCATCCCAACTCTACCAGCATAATCAGCACGGAACCAACAAGAATCTTGTCTGCAAGCGGGTCCAGAAACTTGCCGAAATTGGTCACCATTCCCATTCTGCGAGCCACCAGCCCATCAAAAAGGTCTGTCAGCGAAGCAATAATAAACAGTAGCATCGCAATAAGGCAGGTCACTTTTGTGGGAAAATACAGAAGCAGGATAATAACCGGAACAGCAAGAATACGTCCCAGAGTCAGTTTGTTGGCAAGATTGAGCTTTTTCATCAGGATCAGCCGCCCTTCTTCGATTCTTAAGGTTGGGCCTGTCGTCATGGCACAGCATGATTCATGACGGGCCAACCGCCCACGGTGGCGGTTCTGTTGCACACACTATCCAGGCAGCCGCGCTGCCTGTCTGTTTCCGAAAAGCTCGGTCCAATCAGAAACAGCACAGTTAATATTCCATAAAAAGAACGGGGAGAAAAGGAAGACCTTCTCTCCCCGTCATCTTCATGTCGAAGCCACTCACAGCATTCTGCTGCGCTGAAAAAGGTGACGCATTCCTCGGGAGCGGTCAACTCCGTAAAATGCCCGCTTCCAGCACAAGCCTTTTGCAAACCCTTAGGTGTGAATGGTCGAAATAGCCTCAAGGCTATTTTCAGCGGCTTCGCTGATCTCTTTGGCGATGCGCAGCAGTGCATCCTTGGCAGGAGAATCCTCGTCAAGGTAAACCACAGGCTTGCCCATATCACTGGAGACAACCGTTGTCGGGTCCAGCGGGATGGCACCAAGGAAAGGCAGGGCGTACTTCTCTGCCAAAAGTTCACCACCGCCCTTCTTGAACAGCGGGATTTCCTTATGGCAATGAGGACAAATAAGGCCACTCATATTTTCCACTACACCCAGCACATTGGCATGAGCATACTGGAGGAAATTTACAGCCTTACGTACGTCAGCAAGTGACAGCTCCTGAGGAGTCGTCACGACAACACACAGCGCATCCGGAATAGTCTTCAGGACGGTCATGTGCTCGTCACCGGTTCCCGGAGGCGAATCAATCAGCAGGAAATCAAGCTCGCCCCACGTCACGTCAGAAATGAACTGACGGATGGCATTGGTCTTCATGGGACCACGCCAGAGCACAGCCTGATCGGTGTCTTTCAGGAGGGAATCCATAGACACCACGTAAAGGTTTTCATTGTATTTCTTGGGCTGAATCAGGCCACCGCGAGAATCGCCGTCCAGCTGACCCTTGAGGCCAAGGAGACGCGGGACGCTCGGTCCATGAATATCAACATCAAGGATGCCGACCTTGTAGCCAAGTTTAGCCAATGCAGCAGCGGTATTTACGCAGACAGAGCTTTTGCCCACGCCACCCTTGCCGCTCATGATAAAGAGCTTGTACTTGATTTTCTCCAATGTGCTGGAGATCATCTGATCCTGAATGATCTGCTTGGCGTTGGGTTTTTTCTCCCCACCACCACCAGACGAGCAGGAACTACATCCAGATTCACTCATTCGTCTCGCCTCTTTCAGTGTTAGACGTCATTCTTCAAGCTGGTCTTCCAGCTCCCAGTAGCGCAAAAAGTGCACTGGACGATATGGACAATAAGTCTTTCCAGCCGGTTGACCAGACCGGGAGGAGAAATTTTTCACAAAAAATCAGTGTGTCAGGCGTTTTTTTGCCCTTTTCTGGAAACATAGTCCAGCAGAAGGACAAGGGCAAACCCGAGTGCCATAAGCCCCACGGCGTACATGACCTGCGTATCAAACTGATCCGGCAGGACATTTGTGTCCCGCAACACCCGCAGCTTGCCATTCACCATTTTGCTTTCCAGCACTTCTTTCCACGGCCAGACTTTTCGCGACGCACCAATCATAAAGCCCGTCAGACATGCAATGGTCTGCGAATGGTAGCGCGACAAAAAAACATGCAGCAATCGCGAAAACGCAGCAATACCGACCACACAGCCACAAGCAAATGTTGCCAGGACAAGCAGGTTGCCCCCATCAAAGGGATTACGCAAGGCACCGGTTATATACTCGTATTTCCCCAGTATCAAAAGGAGAAATGCACCGCTAATTCCTGGCAAGATCATCGCACATATGGCGATCATTCCACACAGGACAATAAACCACCAGCTTTCTGGAGTAGAGACCGGCAGCATCCCAACAAGGAACCAACTTGCAATCGCCCCCAGAACAAGGCTGCTCAGGGCCGCAGCATTCCACTTCTCTACCCCACGGCTCACAAGCAGGACAGAGCCAGCAATCAGCCCCAAGAATAGGGACCACGTGAGCACAGGTGCATTCTTCATAAGGGAGTTCATCAAGCCTGCCATGCTCACAAGCGCACAGCCAAGGCCTATAAACAGCGGAATCAAAAAACGAAAATGAATTTCCTGAACGCTTGCGTGAAGACGTCCATGCAAAAACGCAGAAATAGCCTTTGCATTCACAGAACGAATCGCTTCGATCAATTGCTCATAGATGCCCGTAATAAAGGCAACGGTTCCGCCAGAAACGCCCGGAACGATGTCCGCCGCGCCCATGCAGAAGCCTTTTGCAGCAAGCAAAAGAGCCTCAGAACGGGTTCGGGGTCCAGGACCAGATAACACTGATTGTAAAAATGACATGATGCTCCCAGTCTGTGCTCGGTTACACATTACCAGCCATGAGAGCCAACGAGGTCAACAAAGGCAACATTCCCATAGTTTTCCTCAGAAAGCGTGCCATTCTGACGCTGCACCATAATCAGCTCCTGCGTGCGTTTTGCACCGCCAACAGGAATCAGCAAAACACCGGGGTCTCCAAGCTGCGCCAAAAGAGGTGCAGGGATTTCCGGCCCTCCTGCCGTGACAATAATTCTGTCAAATGGTGCGCGCTCCGGCCAGCCCAAAGTGCCGTCATCAAGCTTGAGGTGAATGCGTGCATAGCCCATATCCTGCAGACGTCGACGTGCGATCTCATGCAGTTCTGGTATGCGCTCTACAGTATAGACCTCTGCCCCAAGCTCTGCGAGGACCGCAGCCTGATAGCCAGACCCTGTTCCGATCTCCAGAACCCGCATCCCCGGGCGGACATCGAGCAGGTCCGTCATCAGTGCAACCGTGTACGGCTGCGAAAGCGTCTGCTTATACCCAATCGGCACAGGATGATCCTGATATGCCTGAGCCTGAAGCGCCTCATCAACAA
This sequence comes from Desulfobaculum bizertense DSM 18034, assembly GCF_900167065.1. Classification (NCBI taxonomy): domain Bacteria; kingdom Pseudomonadati; phylum Thermodesulfobacteriota; class Desulfovibrionia; order Desulfovibrionales; family Desulfovibrionaceae; genus Desulfobaculum; species Desulfobaculum bizertense. The sequence goes on along the minus strand of NZ_FUYA01000004.1, from coordinate 45,920 downwards.
AGAGGTGACGCTTGATCTTGAGCATCGCGTTAAGCACTGCTGTATTTCTAATTCCTCGCGCTGCAATCTGGGTGCGGACCATTCGCTCCCTATTTCGCCGCAAATCAACCATTACCGTGCCTTCCTTCTTTGCCCAAGCTCCTCATATAACGGGCCATCCCGTAAAAAAACTCTTGGCGACATGGGATGAAAAACAAATTTCTGGAATCAAGTCAACAGACTCGCGGCTCTTTAGCTCGTGGCTTGACAGCATTTCACTCTCAGCCGACTATTCTATAACATGTAACAAAGGAGAGTGGATATGCTCGCTGTAAAAGATCTGATGACAAAAGATGTCTTTACGCTCCGGGAACTGGATACACTTCGGACAGCCCGCTCCATGATGTCTCTGGCCCGTATTCGCCATATTCCTATTGTCTCCGAGAATATGGACTTTAAGGGACTCGTCACACACCGCGACATTCTGGATGCAACACTTTCGCGCTTTGCGGATGTGGACAAAGAAACACAGGATGAGCTGGACCTCGGAATTCCCATCCGTGAACTTATGCGCACGGATGTGCATGTTGTATCCCCTGAGGCTCCCCTGCATGATGCCATCGAAACTCTGCTGACGCACAAATACGGATGCCTGCCAGTTCTGGACAAGGGTAAACTCGTCGGCATCATTACCGAAGCAGACTTTCTTAAACTCACCCTGCGGCTTATGGACACATTAAGCGCACAGGGCATTGAAATTTAGTTCCATCTCAGATTTATTCGCCCAAAACAAAAAGGCCCTCCTCGCAATGAGAAGGGCCTTTCTTTGTATACAGGACTACAGGTCAAACGCGGTGTTTCCAACCGGGCGAACCCCGGCCAGCTCACTCATTTCGTTCAACAGGTCAAGGGTCTTGCGGGCTTCTTCCTGCTCGACCGTACTAATGGCAAAACCAGCGTGCACTAGCACGTAATCGCCAATCGCAGGTTTATCCTTGAGCAGCAAAAGCGAACACTTCACAAAGGTCTGCGAATCTCCAACCTGAACATTTGCCAGATCGTCGTCCAAAAGTTCTGTCACCTTACACGGTGTGGCCAGACACATACTCTTTTTCCCCCTCAGTTGAAGCTGGGACAGGCGTCCAGCTTCCGCCAGCAGCCTGAATCTCTTTCAGCGTCATATCGATCATTTCAGGAATCTTGTCCAGCAGAACCTGGCTGATCTCCAGTGACGGGTCCGTCTGATACACCTTCGGTTCGATGCCAACAATCACCGCCGAAGGACGTTTTCCAGTAATGAGTTCCACGCAACACAGGGTTTCGAGCAGGTCCATGTCGTGGAACGAGTTCTTGAATGCAAGAGAAAGTTTCAGGTCATCGCCATGAAGACGGTACAGCGTCCCAGGCTCGTGACCGTTAATCACGGCATCCACAACGATGACATAGTCAGATTCTGAAATAGGGTCTGTCAAAACCAAACCACGGGTTCCCCCGTCTATCAGCTCGACATTGTCGGAAAAGACAAACTGCTCTTCCAGCTTTTCCAGAACACGTACACCAATTCCCTCGTCCCGGAGTAAAATATTACCGCATCCCAGAACAAGGATTTTCTTTACTGTATCTGTCACGCAAACTCCAGTCCGTTGAAAAAACAAAGAACCCGGCCCAATACGATGGGCCGGGTTTATTTATAATCGATTCAGCAATTATGTCTACAGATTTAGCAAACCTTAAACTTGTAGACTTCGTTGCTCTTCGGATCGATGACATGCACGCCACAGGCAATACAGGGGTCATAGGAGTGGACTGTACGCAGGATTTCAACAGGGCGCTTAGGATCAGCAACAGGAGTGCCGATAAGGGCTTCTTCTGTGGGTCCAAGCGTACCGTCATCACGGCGCGGTCCGAGATTCCAGGTGGAAGGAACAACCAGCTGGAAGTTCTTGATCTTGCCACCTTCGATTTCGATCCAGTGAGACAGCGTACCGCGAGGAGCGTTAACAAAGCCCACGCCGTATGCCTTGTCGGGCATTTCAAACGGAGCAATGATTTCGGCCTTGCCGCTGGCAACGTTCTTCTCAACAGTGGTGATCCACTTGAGCATTTCGTCGCCAACAACCTTGGTTTCGATGCAGCGAGCTGCGGTACGGCCAAGGGTGGAGAACAGTGCTTCGGGGCCAACACCAAGATGGCTCAGCAGCTGATTCACGAGTTTCACTGTCGGCTCATGGTTCTTGCCATAGGCAACGAGAACCTGTGCGAGCGGGCCAACTTCTGTAGACTTGCCGTCGTACTCAGGAGCTTTCATCCAGCTGTACTTACGGGTGTCTTCAGAAGTCATGTGGTCCATGTCAGTGTACATGGGCTTGGTTTCGCCCTTCCAAGGATGCTTGGGATCGCCGTCTTCGTACCAGCCGTACTTGACGCCCTCTTCGATGTACTTGCCATCAAATTCTTCAACCTTGGAGATGTCGCGATTGTAAATCACGCCAGAAGGCATAAAGCGGGTGCTCGGATCGCCTTCGTTGGTCGGGAATTCACCACAGGACATAAAGTGCGTGGTGCGGCCAATGGCGCCCCAGTCCAGATAGTACGGAGCAACAGCCTTGATATCCGGCCAGTAGGTATCGTTCACGAAGGTCATGGTCTCCTGATACAGGGCCTTGAACTTCTTGAGATTTTCCTTCTTGAGGATATCGTAGCAGGTGATGCCGCCTTCATAGAGGCTCTGGGTGTGCGGGTTCTTGCCACCGATCATAGCCATCATACGAGCGGGCAGAAGCTGGAGCTTCAGGGCCTGCAGGTAGTGATGCGTCGCAAGCAGGTTCAGCTCGGGCGGAAGCTTGTATGCCGGATGTGGCTCCAGGAAGTACGCATTGGAGAAGATACCGAGCTGGCCGGAACCAACAAACTTCTTCAGACGAGCCTGGGTTTCTTCCAGTTCCTTCACCGTGTGCTTGCGATGGCCAAGGCCAGCACCGTTTGCGAGGTCAGCAGACTTTTTGGGGTCAGCAGACAGAGCGCTTACGACGTCAACCCAGTCAAGGGCATGGAGGTGATAGAAATGCACGATATGGTCATGCATAAACTGAGCGCCGAGCAGCATGTTACGCAGCATAACGCCAGTTTCAGGGATTTTTTTGTCAACGCCAATGGCATTTTCGACACAGCGTGTCGAAGCCAGCGCGTGGGTATGTGTACAGACACCACAGGAGCGCTGAGTAAAGTGCTTGGCATCGCGAGGGTCACGGCCCTGAAGGATGAGTTCGAGACCGCGGAAAAGCTGAGAGCTAGACCATGCGTTCTTGACGCGGCCGTTCTCGACTTCAACCTCAATGCGGAGGTGTCCTTCAATTCTGTTAATAGGATCGATAACGACCTTACCTGAGTAATCTCCAACAGGAGTTACAGGGGCCGCCTTTGGTTTACAACTTGCCATAGTTCCTCCTCATGATCACAAGAGTCTTAAATTTAACCGGAAAGCGCTAACCAGTGGCACGCAGCCACTAGCCTTCTTCATAGAAGGGGCTCATTTCATCCCAGAAGTCTGGCTCAGAGCATCCGATGCAGGGATGGCCAGCCTGAATGGGGAAGCTCACCTGGTTAAACAGAACCTTCGGGCAGTTGTTGTATGTGTCGGGGCCTTTGCAACCCAGTTCATACAGGCAATACCCCTTCTTTGCCTCTTCGGAATCAAAGGAAGGCGCAAAAAGACCTTCTTCAAAGTATTTCAGACGCGGGCAGTTTTCATGCACGGTTTCACCGTAGAACAGGGTCGGACGACCGTATTCATCAAGTTCCGGCATACCCTTGGTCAGGTAGTACACGACCGTACCGATGAAGCTCATCGGGTTCGGCGGACAGCCAGGAACGTTGATCATTGGAGCGCCACCAAGCGCTTCACTACAGCCCTTTGCACCAGTCGGGTTTGGTGCAGCTTTCTGAACACCACCATAAGCAGAGCAGCTACCAATGCAGATAGTAGCCTTTGCCTTGGGGTATACGTCTTCAAGAATGGACAGCATGGTTTTGCCGCCAACCTTGCCGTAAATGCCGCCGTCCTTGGTCGGAACAGCACCCTCGAGAACCAGCACAAACTGCCCTTCTTTTTCCTTCACAGTCTTGTGCAAGACTTCTTCAATGGCCTCACCGGCACACTGCATAAGGGTCTCATGGTAGTCGAGCGACAGAACGTCAAAGATGACCGTTGCGATGTCCGGTTCAGTGCTGCGGAGCACAGACTCGGAGCAACCGGTGCACTCTGCGAAATGCAACCAGACCACGGTGGGTCTTTCTTTCGCCGTCAGAGCTTCGGCCACCTTCGTGGGAGTGAAGGTCGCATCGGCTGCCATTGCAGCAGATACAGCGGCGCAGAATTTCATGAAGTCACGGCGTGAGATGCCCTTTTCTTTCAAGGCTGCCATCACGTCATGCTTACCGCTACCAATCGAAAACTTCATAGCACACCTCCATAGTTGCATGACCAGAGAGAACATTGCGCCGGACAAGACACACTGTTTCGCCGTTCAAGCAGGTTATTCACCGACACTGCGTGAGTGGAGTAATATTGCTGATGAAAGACCACAAATACAGCTTTGCGTCAATGGAAATAGCCAATATTTTCGAGTAACTCTCTGTCTCTTGGTAAATTTTATAAGATCTTTTAAATTGTATGCGCCTCTGTATCACCTTTTAAAAAATCTTATGCATCATACTCACAGCTTTACTCTAATCCCGTATATGCTCGTATCACAGTTATGCAGTATGTTTTTCGCCATCTCATCACCTTTCGCAGAGGCTTGACTGTTTAACCATTCAACCCCATAGTCCTCTCAACTCTGCGCAGTGTGCGCAAAGCCACATTCCCCTGCCCTCGCCCCGCGTTGCGCAGCCAAGAAATCTTGTGACATGACTTGGCACCAGACGACTAACCAGTTATCCTGCTAAGAGTATCTTCATCGACAATCCCAGATGAAATTCTGGTAAACCCCTCAAACGAGTTTTGGTGGTATGAAAAAATTTCTTATTTACACGCTCATTCTTATTGTCCTTGCCGCTGCGGCCTTTGGCTTCGTAGCCTATTTTAAGGACACAGATGCCCCCAAGCTGGCCCTCACCCCAGACAAAGGATACATCGGCACCGAAGCACCCTTTGTTCTCGAAGTGCAGGACCCCATTACCGGCATCAAAGAAATTTCCGTCGTCGCAAGCCAGGGCGACAAGAGCATCTCTCTCCTCTCCGTCACAAGCTTTGCCGACCCGCTGCACTCCAGCCTCGAGTTCGACCTCAGCAAGTCCGGCTTCAAAAACGGTTCGCTGACTATCTCTGTGACAGCCACCGACCGTTCCATTTACAACATGGGCAAGGGGAATACCTCCATCAAGCAGTGGAAGTTTGACCTCGACACAGAAAAACCCCGCATCCTCGTTCTCTCCCGCCAGCACAACATCGCCCGCGGTGGAACAACAGCCATTACATACACAGTTAACGAGCCTGTCTCCAAAAGTGGCATTCAGGTCAAAGGCCACTTTTTCCCCGGCTATCAGCAGCCAAGTGGTGCCTATCTGTGTTTCTTTGCTTACCCGCAGGACCTCACGGAAGAGGAGTTCCAGCCAGCTCTCATCGCGACCGACAAGGCCGGTAACTCCAGCCGTGGATCTTTTTATTACCACACGATTAACAAAAAATTCCGCCACGATGTCATCAATCTGCCAGACCGTTTTCTCAATGCGAAAATGCCGCAGTTTGAAGATGACTTCCCGGATGCCAAGACCCAGCTTGAGCGTTACCTGCTCGTCAACCGCGAGCTTCGCGTTAAGAACCGCGCCCGCATGCGTGTACTCGGACAGCAGACGTTACACACTCCGCAGTGGGCTGGACGCTTTCTCCGGCTCCCCAACGCTGCAAACCGTGCCCGTTTTGGCGACCGTCGCATTTACCGCTATCACGACAAGGACGTCGACCATCAGACCCATCTCGGCATTGACCTTGCCTCCATCAGGAATGCCAAGGTCCCCGCTGCCAACTCAGGCAAGATTGTCTTTACTGGCTTCTTTGGCATTTATGGCGACACTGTCATTATTGACCATGGTTGTGGCTTAATGACGCTCTATGCCCATCTGAGCCAGATTGGCGTCAACACTGGCGACACTGTGAACCGTGGCGACATCATCGCCCGCACAGGTGCGACTGGCCTCGCTGGTGGCGACCATCTTCACTTTGGCGTCTTTGTCGGTGGCATTCCCGTCGACCCCATTGAGTGGTGGGACGCCCGATGGATCAAGAACAACATTCAGACAAAACTCGACCTCGCCAAGTCGGGAAAGGCTGCTGATTAGCAGCGCTTGGGTGGGTGGGGTACGAGACTCCGTCTCGTGCTCTGCAAGGGGCGCTGCCCCTTGACTCCGCCCAAGGACGAGGCCCTTGGGAATCCCGATTTCGCCCGAAATAAAAGGGGCCGGATGAGTGAAAGCCTTTGGCTTTCCCCTTCATCCGGCCCCTTTTTTTCGGCCAAATTAACTGGGTGTGTGTTCTTTTTCTTTGCGCTCCAGTCCTTTCTTTCTGAACGCAAGCGTTCAGAAAGAAAATGGTGGCAACTCGCAGAAAAGAAAGACGCTCTCGACGTTATTTTCATCAAGTTTGAATTCCATTCACGCGAAGCGTGGATGGAATTCAAACTCGCTGAGGATACGTAAGGGAATCATTCCCTTACGCGGGGGTTTGGGGGCTGGCCCCCAATTTCCCCCACCCTCCCATCCAGCACTCACGTGCTGGGGCAGCCCCCCAATTTTCTCTCACCAATCCTACCACTCGATAGCAGTTTTACTGTGCGAAATGAGATAGTCATTAGCGAGGGCGAAATGATTGCAGCCAAAGAAGCCACGATACGCAGAGAGTGGAGAGGGATGCGCAGCCTCAAGAACGCAGTGAGCGCGGCGGTCAATGTTCTCTCCGCGCTTGCGGGCGTCGCCACCCCAAAGGAGAAAGACAAGATGCTCCCTCTGGAGAGCCAAAGCCTGCACAATCGCAGCAGTCAGCTCAAGCCAGCCAAGACGGGAATGCGAGGCGGCCTTGCCTTCTTCAACGGTTAGAGAGGCATTCAGAAGCAATACCCCCTGCTCCACCCAGCGGGATAAATCAGTTGAATGCTCCCGATTCTGATGAGGATACAGTGTTGCATCTATTTCCTTAAAGATATTGCGAAGCGACGGCGGAAGCTTGGTTCCTTCTGGCACAGAAAAGCTCAGGCCATGCGCCTGACCGGGGCGATGATACGGGTCCTGCCCAAGAAGGACGACTTTAACATCCTGAAAAGCAAGCTTCTCAAGCGCGGCGAACTCCATTCCTCTTGGGGGAAAAATGCTCTTGGTACGCCGCATCGCAGTGACCTTGTCGATCAACTCAAGATGATAGCCCTCTGCCATAAGTGGAACGTGCTGAACCCATGATTCTAAATGTGTCGTGCTCATAACTCTACTGTACGTAAAAAAGCCTCCTGAACCCAATGGGAACAGGAGGCTTTGTTTATTTTCTATGCTGCAAGAAGAGCATGCGCGCTAGGCAATGCCAAGGGCTTTGCGCTGCTTTGCAAGAGCTTCTTCCTGTTCCTTGAAGGAAGCGAAACCAGCCTGATGCAGAGCATCAGAAACAGTGTCTTCCCAGTTCCAGCTTGCGTAGATCACAGGCTTGTGGAAGGTGGCGCGGAAGTGCTCCATCTCCTGGCGGTAGAACTGTTCTTTCTCTTCGTCGAGGTTTTCGCGCAGCTGCTGTGCAAAGCGAGCCAGCTCACCCTCGTACCATTCAAGGAAGTCCTCAGGAGTTTTGTACTTCTTGAGGATGTGACCGTAATTCTCGGTCTTGAGCAACTCAATAAGGCGCTCAAGGTGACGAGCTTTCACCCACTTGCCGAGACCGGAAAGCGGAATGTTCAGGGCCTCAACGGCAGCCATGTCGTGCTTGGTCTGCTCGTAGGTGTCCGGAACAACGGAAGCGGCGGTGATACCAGCAATTGCGACGAGGCCACGGAGGATTTCGCTGTTGGAAACGCCCTGACCGCAGAAGCCGACTTTCTTGGCAAACTTCTGACCGGTGAAGATGGTCGCGAGGATTGCCCAGACAACTGCCGGATCTTCTTCGTCGTAGATGTGCTGGAGTCGAGCGTTGTCTCGGTCAGTAGCCAGCACAAGCTGAGTCATGTCGTTGGAGCCGATGGAGAAGCCATCGAATTCCTGAATGAACTGCTTGGCGAGAATGGCGTTGGCCGGAATCTCGGACATGAGGATGATCTTAAGACCATTCTCACCGCTCTTCAGCTTGTGAACCTGCTCAAGGTAACGCTTCATGCTGCGAGCTTCTTCCAGTGTGCGCACGAAGGGCAGCATCAGCTGGAGGTTCTTGCCGCCAAAGACGCCACGAGCAAGCTTGAATGCCTCGATTTCCCAGTCATGGATGTTTCTGGAAACACCACGATAACCGATCATCGGATTGGATTCATATGTTTCGAAGAGGCTGCCACCGATAAGGTTGCGGTACTCGTTCGACTTGTAGTCAGTGGTACGGTAGACAATGTCCTTTCCGTAGAATGCCATGGCAAAGAGAGCCAGGTTCTGGGACAGAGTCTGCGTGTAGTGCTCGCGACCATTGCGATAACCGCGAGACTTGATGATTTCTGCAATGCGTTCGGGCAGAGTGCGGATTTCTTCGATCTCTTTGGAGAGACCAACCTGACGGGAAACCTCGTCACGCATCTCGCTGATGCGGTTCAGCACGTCTGCAATGTACTCATCGCCTTCGACCAGAGCGACGTGTGCGTCGATCTTGGCCTGAAGCTCAGCACGGCGCTTCTGGATGTGCGGCTCGTTACCGGTGAGCATTTCCATTGCTTCGGCCCAGCCCATGATAACAGCCACGTGATCAGAAAGATGACGGGATGTTTTGAGCACGTCGAGACGATGGGTAGCCAGCTCAAGATGGTGATCAAGCTGCTTGTCCAGCTCACGCATGTGACGGTGAATAGCCAGAACCTCATCAGTGCCACCGGGAGTGCTTTCACGATCAGTCAGAGTCTTGAGCTGATCTGCGATGCCAGTCACGTGACCGACATACTCGCGGAGCTTGAGGTCGAGGGTACGAACGCCAGTAGCAAGCTGTTCCTGAACGCGCTTGGTCAGCTCCTGGTCCAGCTCTTCGAGCTTCTTGGAGACGAGCTTGTGCAACAGACCGGTGTCGTATGCTTCCAGAGCCATCGGGTGGATAGCGATATTGCCGAGCATGAACTCAGCACGAAGCAGCCCGACTTCGAAGCCCGGCACATTGCGCAGACGGGACAGGAACAAAGACTGACCAACGTCAGCGAGGATAAGACCAACCTTGGTCTTGGTCTTGGGCAGCTTTGCAGTATCAATGACACCACCAACCTCAATAAGAGGCAGCTTACCGCGGTAGACCTTGCCACGGGAACCGTCAACAGTCACTTCCTGACCATCAAGGTTGCGGAGGATCTCAGCACGCTGAATGCCGATAACAGCAGGAATGCCAAGCTCGCGAGAGGTAATAGCAGCGTGAGAGGTGTCACCACCCACGTCAGCGAGAATACCAGAAGCGATACGCATGCCAGGAACCATGTCCGGGTCAGTACGCTCTGCAGCGAGGATGTCACCCTTGTTGATCTTGTTGAGTTCCAGAGCGGAACGCAGGAAGCGAACAACACCCTGGCCAGCACCGCGGGAAGCACCGTTGCCTTCAACGATAACTTCAGCACGGGTCAGAGCCTTGGGGTCGACTTCGAGACGGCGCATAAAGATGGTCGTCGGGTGGGTAGCAAATTCTTCGTTCCAGCGGGTCTCAGGACGAGCCTGAACAAACCACAGACGATCAGAAGCATCGATACAGAACTCTGTATCCATGATCATGCCGCCATAGGCCTTGCTGATGGCGCGAACGCCACGAGCAACTTCTTCTGCCTGAGCGAGAGACAGTGACCACTGGAAGGTGTTGAACTCATCAACCTTGACGAGCTTGGTACCACCCTCGGGGGCGTAGACAATTTTCTTGTCCTTGCAGCCCATGAAGCGGATGACAACTTCTGCGCTGTCGTCACGCTTAAAGACATAAAACTTGTCGGGAGTTACCATGCCGCCAACAACAGCCTCACCAAGGCCGTAGCTTGCGTCGATGGAAACGAGATCCTTGTTATCAGTACCACGGCAGCCTGTAGCAGTATCAGCGGAGAAAGCCGTACCAGAAATTTCTGGACGGATCATGCGCATGATACAGACAGACAGAGAGGTGTTCTCAATAGCCCACTCCTCTTTGGCAGTCGCTGCAATGGCGTCGTTGCCAGTGCGCTCAGCTTCGGAGATGGCGTCGAGAATTGCCTCACGGCGATACGTCATGCTTCGGAGGTTGTAAGCGGATGCACAATCCCAATGGTAGGCTTCGGCGCAGTTCACCTCACCCACGATATTCAGATATGTGTCCTGAAGGCCTGCAAAGGCTTTTTTGCGGCTGTCTTCGCCTGCGGCAGAAGAACGAACTGCAACAGGGACATCCTCAAGGCCGGCTTCGCCACAAATGGCGTTGTAGGCAGAACGAACTTCGTTCTCAACTACAGCCGGTAGCGGTACGGAAAGGATAGCGGTCTGCACGAGGACAGAACGCTTGCGGAGCTGGTCAATACCTTCGGGGGAAGTTGCAAAACCATCAACGACGTTGTTGACGAAAGAGCGAAGTCTAACGCCCTTTTCCTGGTCCTGAATTCCACGAATTTTCAAAGCGACACGGCGAACAAATTTCTGAAGATATTCAGTGTCCTTGTTCACTTCTTCGCTATTCCAGTCGATGCGCTTATACTCCTCGTCAACAGTCGTTCTCACCAGAGCTGCGTCGACTTTGGTCTCGTCGAGGAGCTTGTGGAACGCGATGGAGGAGATAGCCCTAAACTGGGGGGCTCTAATACCTTCGACCTGACTGATAAGAGCGGTATTGTAGTTCTTGCCACCTACAATAATTTCCGCCTCTTCACCGATGGTAACGATATCCGCACCACACAGCACGATTTTCTTTTTGAGTTCGTCCACTTTTGATGCTTTTTGTTTAGCGGGTTTGGCGTTCGTTTTCTCAGCGTCAGCTACCTTCTGCTGTCCTTTGGCCATTCTCTCCTCCTATGAGAGCGGATCGGAAAACTTACATTGCTTTAGTCAACACGGTATCCGTGCTGGATGCAGCTCTAGGAAAATATCTTGGTCTTGGTCAAGACAATTTTCCCTCCAAGAGAGTCATATGCGCGATTATATTACGCTCCTGCAGCGAGCCTCGTCAACATAAGGTCCCGAGGAAAAGGCCGGGCCAATGACTTGGCCCGGATTGATATTACTGGAGTTTTTGTCCACAGGCAGGACAAAAAACAAAGTCATCCTTAAGGATAATGTGTCGACATGTTGGGCAGGTATGCGGAATTGGCCCAAGTTCGACCAAAAGCTCCCCTCCGCGTACGGGAACCATTTTTCGGTCGTGCTGGAAGTCAGCAAACTTGAGTACGCGCTTGACGACACCCTTCATGGGCGACAGCACCGCTTTTTCCTGCTTCATGATCGAGATATTGAACAGTTCCTCGCCCTGCTCCACAATGTCGCCGGGCTTCACATACATAATCCAGAGGTCACCATTGGACGGGGCGCCAATCTGCATTGCGTTGTCAGGATCTGCTTTTTCAAAATCATCACGGACTGTGCCCTTGGCCTCAGCAACCTTGATCTCGGTGCTAAAGAACTCAGAATCAAGAGAGTACCGAACAATAGATACACCCTGATCGTCAGGCTCAGACATGTGCAGAATTGTCATGCAATGCGGCTTCCTGTTCGTATCTTCGAACATCAGCTCACGGCCAACTTCGAGGCCTTCGAACCACACATCCAGCGGCACCCTGTTGCAATCACCAAAGGTCTCAGCAAACTCAATGGTCTTGAGGGCATCACCGGGATGGTTCAGATACATAACAAATTCTTCTTCGGACGGCTCGCGGCGCAGGCGGCTTGCCAGCTCCTGACGCTCAGCATCAAGATCAATCTCTGCCAGAGTTTCAAGCGGAGAATTCTCACTGCGATTTTCAAGAGCACACACATAGTCAGAACCAAACGCACTCTCGTAAACCCAGTTCGGCGGGAACCCAAGAGGCATTCTGCCAAACTTACCCATCAGCAAGTCACGGAATGCGTCATTGGAATCTCGGTACAGGGCAAGACGAGCCGTTTTCATAGCTTCCGGCATCTCGTTTTCTGGTGTGTTTACCACAAATTCCAGAACATCGAGCAGCTCCTGAACTTCTCGTTCACCACCACGCTTGTACGCTCCTGTCACAGCGAGGAATGCAGTATTCCACGTAATCTGAGAACCGGGAGTCACATCGTGGTAACGGACAATCTTTCTGGTTCCTGCAAGGAACTTCAGCATGTAGGGCAACAGGTGAATATAGCCCTGCTTCATGGCGCCTTCCTGGGACGAGGACGTTGCACCACCCGGCATACCGTGCTCGACCACATCATAATCCACACCCTGGAAATATGGTGCGGTATAGCGGTCATAATACGGCATGATCTGCTTCAGCATAAAGTTGCAGGAACGAATCATATCCTTATTCAAATTGGTCTTCAGGCCCAGCTCATCCTCAAGGTACGCTGCGGTGGAGAGAACTTCACCCTGCCCATACCAGCGAACACTCGCACCAAGCGCCGTATCAACGATATGCGCCCCTGCTTCTGCTGCGGCTCCCACAGCCGGAACAAACAAGCCATCTGTGTAGTGACGGTGGTAATGAAGCACCAGATCGGGATGTGCCTTACGGATAGCACCCACCAGTTTCCGCATAAAGCGGGGCGGACACACACCTGCCATATCTTTCAGACCAAGAATAATCATCTTCTCTGCCTGCTTACTGCTCACTCCTGCAACCTGTCGGACCAGTCCAAGAATCTCTTCGACCGCACCGAGGTAGTGCTCAACAGTGAAGCCCTTTGCATAAGAAAGGGATAAAGCAGGTTCAAAAATGTTGGACTCAGAAGAAAGAGCAACCTCTGCAAAAGGTCGCATGTTTTCAACATGATTCAGGAAATCAAAACAGCGGATAACGTCATAGTGCTGGTTAATGAGTTCGCCAGTACGACGCATGAGATTACGCGGCTGCGGCTTGTATCCAAGCACATTGGTCGAGCGGATAAGAATCTGCTTGAGTGACTTGGGAGCAAACTGATTCCACCGTTCTGCTTCTGTGAACGGATACGTCATGTTTGCCAGCATAGCGACATGGAAATGCGCCCCACCGCCATTCTCCAGCGAAAAGAACCCACAGTTATCCAAGTATGGTCCAATCAACTCGTCTTCTGCAAGGCGAAAACGGTTGCCAGTATTGGACTGGGTCTGGTCGCGAGTCGTGGTATCCGTGAAATGGACGTAGTCGCTATCACGCAGGAAATCCAAGACAGCCTTACGATCGCCACGCGGATACGGCGATTCGAATTCTGCAACATCACTGGACGGACGAACAGGAGTAAATCCGCCAATGCGCTTGTCTTTCTTGCCTCGGTATTCTCCGAGCTGCACATATGGGTTAAAGCCCTTGGCAGAAATTTCTGCAATCAGGCGGGACAGGCGATGAGCCTCACCTTCCTGATAGCGATAATTCATCAGCTCAGGATTCTTTGCGATAAAGTTGGTGTCATACACACCATCTCGGAACTGGCGATTTTTGATAATCTCAAAATGGAACGGCAAGGTCGTCTTCACGCCACCAATGCGGTACTCGCGAAGGGCACGCTCCATAACACGAAGCGTCTTTTTCCATGACTTGCCATATGCAACCAGCAAACTGGCTGCGGAGTCGTACTGTGAAGGAAATTCGTAGCCTGCGCACACACAGGAGTCGATTCGTACACCAGGGCCACCAGGAGACACGTATCGAGTAATCAGCCCGGAGTTTGGTGCAAAATTATTCTGGGGATCTTCGCAGTTAACGCGAACCTGCATAGCATGGTTCAGCGGACGAGTTGACTCCTCGGAAAAACGAAGGCGAGCGCCAAAAGCAATAGCAATCTGCTCCTCAACCAAATCGACACCGTAGCGGCATTCAGTAATGCCATGCTCTACCTGAAGTCGGGTATTGGCTTCGATGAGGTACGGTGTACCCTGCGCATCGACAAGGAACTCAACCGTTGCGAGAGAATGGTAGTCTGCGCCCAAAACGAGACGGCGGGCGTACTCCTTCAGGCGGGATCGCAGCTCTTCGGTCATTCCCGGCCATGGAGACGGCGTGATTTCAATCAGCTTCTGGTGGTTACGCTGAACGGTACAGTCGCGCTCATCAAAAGCAAAGGCATTGCCGTATTTATCGGAAAGGACCTGAATTTCGATGTGGCGAACGCTCGTCAGCAGGCGCTCAACATAGAGGCGAGGATTGCCAAAGGAGGCCTGAGCCATTGCAGAAGCCTTGGAAAAAGCATCTTCAAGCTGTTCTTTCTTGTAGACTTCATAGATGCCACGGCCACCGCCGCCACCCTCTGCCTTAAGCATAATCGGGTAGCCAATTTCTTTGGCGACTTCGCGGGCTTCGGGAATGCTCACTGCCGCATCAGAACCAGGAACGACAGGTACGCCAAGCTTTTTGGCAAGCTCTCGCACCTGAACCTTATTGCCCAGAATGCGCATCGGCTCAGAATTCGGGCCAAGAAATTCAATTCCAGCCTTGCGACACTTTTCAGGGAAGGTGTCATCCTCTGCGGCAAAGCCCCAGCCGGGATGAATGGCAATGATGCCTTTTGCTTTCGCTTTTCGGATGATGGTATCAATATCGAGATACGCGCGCGGATTATCCCCAAGCAGGAGAAGTTCCTGAACACCCGACGAGGCGGGAGAGGTCTTGTCCTGCTCTGTTGCTGTCATGACGGGGATTGCGCCGTACATCTCTCGGATAGAACGGGCAATTCGACGGGCTGGGATACCACGGTTTGCGACAAGAATACGCTTGCCTCGGACTTTTTCCAGAACCTCTGCGAAGGAGGTTTCTCGCGTGTTCTTCCCTGACAAGGCTTTTACTCCCTATGCGTAACGTTTGCTCCGCAGAACGCGGTAGCTTTGAGACTTGGCGGTTAGGCCGGAGATATGCTTCCAGTATAGAGGACATGCCTCTTTCCGGAGCGAAGAAGAATAAGTCCCCCATCCTCGGCAAGCCCAAGCACTGTGGCTCGATACTCGCCGTTCGAATCGTGGACGAGAACTTCCTGTTCCATATATGCCATATTTTGCGAGGCATACTCCAGAAAATTGCGAACTTCTGGGGAGCAGAACGTGGACTTGTACCAGCATTCAGCACGATTCACAAGTTGCAACCAAACGCTAAGAGGGCCCGGCACACCGTCATATTTTTGCAATGACAAGGCTTTTGGGGACCAGCTTTCACGAATTTCTGCATCTTCTGGAGCCGAAACAAGGTTAATGCCAATTCCAGCATACACCTTTTCCCCTCGCTCCTCGATGAGAATGCCACCAATCTTCTTACCATACACAAGAAGATCGTTCGGCCACTTTACCTGCACCGGAATTCCATACTCTTTGAAGGTCTCTGCACACAAAACTCCAAGTACCAAAGGCAATACTGCATCCCATTCTGGAGCAAAACGAGGCAGATACCATGCTGCATAAATATTCCCAACCGGAGAAACCCAGTGTCGGCGGAGTTGCCCCCGGCCAGAACGTTGGCTCACAGCAAGAACAGCCCCCCACTCCGGGAGCCTTCCCTGTTCCGCAAAGGATTTCACAAGGTCTAAACTGGAATTGCATTGTGCAGACACAATGACAGGAGCACCCTCCTGCGCTTTTGCATACCACACTCCGTGTGAATCGCTCTTCCACGGAGCAAATTTTTCACAATCAGTTTTCCATACAGGATGTATAGCAGAGAGTTCTTCTAAGGTAAGCTTCTCAATATCTTTTTCCTGCTCACCTTCATACAGAAAGATTTCCGGGCAGTTGCTCATAAAAGATACCTACTGCCTTCATACCCCAACGGTCAACACTGAACTGGCATCATTTTTTAAAAAATGCTAAAGAAAATCTATGAAAATCTGTCTCGTTGGTGGAGCAGTCCGTGACATACTCATGGGCCACAATGCTTATGACTTAGATTATCTCGTTCTCGGAGCTGGACCAGAAGAGTTCCTCCGAGCCTATCCAGACGCCGTACAAGTAGGGAAAAATTTCCCTGTTTTCATCCTGAATCATTCAGAATATGCCTTCCCCCGGCGCCCGATCTCACACTGCTGCTCCGTAAACCCCTCTGCTCAAATTCAGGCCGAACTTATGGCTGATCTCGAATCTCGCGATCTGACCATTAATGCGCTCGCCATCCCTCTTCCAAACTATCCACGTTTACCAACTTCGAGCACAGCCTTCACCATGGCCACAGGTCACCCCCGTGGTATCGAAGATCTCCGGCTCGGAATTCTGCGTCCCTGCTCGGCGCACTGCTTCCTCGAAGACCCGCTTCGAGTCTTTCGCGCCGCCCGCTTTGCTGCGCAATTCCCTAATTTCCACGTTCACGAGGAACTCCGCGCTGCTATAGCAGAAGTCTGTGCCAAGGATCTTATTAAGGACATTCAGCCCGAACGCATCGGCCTTGAAATTCGCAAGGTCTTTCGGACTGACGTTCCCAGCCGCTTTTTCGATCTGATTATTAGCGCGAACTGCATGAGTCCATGGTTTCAGGAATTTGAGGAAAGTGCCTGCGCCAGTGCGAGTACCCCGTCCGTCTATGGCGCGGCCTACGCCCTCACCGCTCTTCGGGAATATTTGCGGAATGCACCCCTCGACCCAAAAGAAGAGGAGCTTCTCGGCTGGATGGCCTTTGTTCACGCCATTGGCAAAACAGAAAAAGACTCGGCCCAGCGGACGCTTTGCCCAGACGGCATTGCGGACAACACCCATGCCGCCAAGCTTGCCCACTCTCTTGGTTCGCGCCTGCGCCTCCCCTCGCGGTTCATCAAGGCTGGCGAATTATGGGCAAACTGCCGTGGCGCACTTTTGAGCTATTCGTCCCTTTCTCCAGAACAAAAAGTGCATCTTTTGCGCAAAACGCACACCTCACAGCTGACTCGCGAAGTCTTCACTCTTGTTCTCGCCTTATCCGGGAACGACCTTCGCACGCAGGCTGAGCTGGACCTCGCACGCATTCAGTCTGTGCATCTTCCGCCCGAAGAGCAGAACCTCGGCCCTGAATCTGGACAACGGCTCCTTGCCCGGCAAATTGCATCGCTACAGCACGACGCATAGAAACGTTTTATTTTTTCTGTTGGGACGCTGTCCCAAGCCTTGCAAGGGGCGCTGCCCCTTGACCCCGCCCAAGGACGAGGCCCTTGGGAATCCCGCTTTCGCTCAAAAAATACGGCTGAATGGGATGAAAGCTTCGCTTTCCTCTCCATTCAGCCGTATTTTTTAAGCTAGGGGAATTTCCTCAACGCGTGTTCTTCTGCCTTTTTCCGCCGCACTTATTTTCTTTCTGAACGCAAGCGTTCAGAAAGAAAATGGTGGCAACTCGCAGAAGAGAAAGAGCTTCTTTACGCCATTCTCACCCAAGTTTGAATTTCATTCACGCGAAGCGTGGATGGAATTCAAACTCGATGAGGATACGTAAGGGAATCATTCCCTTACGCGGGGTCCGGGGCTGGCCCCGGTTCTCTCCCCTCCCACCCATCCAGCCCTCACGGGCTGGGGCTGGCCCCCAACTCCTCCCTCCCAACTACTCTTTCGATAAATCCATGCTTGTATGCCCATAACACGAGAGACTCGGCACTGCCGGAAGTAAGAGCCAACGCAGAGGCAAGGCGCGAACAAAGAGCGCTGTACATAAGGGGCTTGCGAACAAAAAAGAGGAGCCGCTTGAGACGATCTTCTGTGATGAAAGATTCAAGAGCTGCATATACGGTAAAATTTTCTTTGCCGCGATAAAGCGCCTCCCCAACAAACGTCCACCGGAAAAAATCATCCGGAGCACAGTCCTGCGTGGTGTAGTCGGCAAAGATACGAGCATATGGAAGCATGTATGGATGCTGAAAAGCGGGTGAATCCTGTACAGGACGCTGCCATAAAGAATCCCATAACAGACAATGCTGCTGAATGACCTGCTGCCACGAAAAATTGGCTTCCACCCGCTGCCGCGCAGCACGCCCCATGCGCTGACACAGCTCAGGAGAACGCAAAAGGGAACTCAACGCAAACGCAAGCGCTTCAACGTCAACAACGGTCCGCTGCGCCATCATAAGATGCGACTCAGAGTCACCGAGAAGGGGGGCCATAACATCAATGTCCTCAGTGTAGGCGGGACCAGCAGTCGGCACCAAAAGCCCTGTCACTCCATCCTCAACAAGATCGCGATACCCATTATATGCAGAGGCAATCACGGGCTTTCCCATCGCACCAGCCTCAAGAAGCGTCAGCCCAAACGTCTCCTGAACATTATCCACAGGAGACAGAAAAATATCCGCAGCCCAAAACAGCTCCTTCTTCCGCTGATCTGAGGGACTGTCCTCAAGACGCCACCGAACACCCAATGCCTTGGCAAAAGAAGCAAGTATCGTCGCGAAACGGGCATCTCCATCATTCCAGCCTGCGACACACAAAGTCAGACATGAGAGGTCTTCCCCCTGCTGCCGCATACGCTGTAATGCCCGAAATACGGGTAAAATATCCATCTTGGAATAATGTGATAAACGGGCAAAAATCAGCACCATCTTCTGCCCTTCTGCAAGTCCACAACTCTCCCTCGCTCCCTGCTGCTCTTTAAGAGAGGCAGGCCGATACGCTTCCGTGTCCACACCAAGAGGGATGCGCTCAACAGCGGGACGAGGTCCTTCATAGGAAAAACTTCGCGCCAGTTCGTCATAAAAACGATTCATGACTCCAATCGCAGTGCGGGATGTCGCAACCACACAGTCACGAGCCGTGGTTCCTTCCCAAAGATGCGATGAAAACGAACTCATAAAACGCTGATAACTCAAAGAATGCGTCGGACCCGTGATGGGAAAAATCTGCCGGGAATACCTATTACGGACCGCAGCAAGAAAGGCGGGCGAATCCACACAGTCCGAGAGATGAAAACAATGATATGGAACATCTGCGAGTTGCTGAGGCAAAGCCATACGAGGGAAAAACCGAAGCTTTGCAGAGATGGAATCCGGGAATAATTCTGCAATTATTCTCTGAACATGCTCACGGTCCTGCTTTCGAGACAAAAAGAAATGATACTGGTCAAAAGGGTCAGCCTGAAGAAGCGCCTGCAAAAAATTTGCATTCGCGACACTGCGGCCCATGATGCCACCGGATTCAAAAAAGGGGTCAAGACTTGCCCAAATGCGAGAAGATTCCATGTGCCCGTTCTTTCTTTGAGGATGTAAATGTAACAGGAAAAAAGTTCCCTTTTCCCACGCAGGAAGCATTTTGCAACATTTAGGCCCAAAGTTCTATGCATCCAAGATGCAAGATTTTTCTTCTTTCCTCCCAAAGCCTCCTTTTTTGGCTCTCTTTTTGCAATTTCAAACACGAGATATCATTTATGGGGAGATTCTTATGCAAGAAAAACAGCCAAAATTGCTTTTGGGCCTGGGCCTCAATGACTTTGACCGCAAGACTATCGAGGGGGCGGTAGGTCATGATTTTGCCCTGAAAAACGTCAAGCCCGAACACCTGAGCACAGATCAGGAGCTGCCTTCACCAGAGGCTTCGTTTGTTACATGGATTCCGGTCGAGATTTGGGACAAGCTCACAGAGACACAACGAAAAAAAATTATGCACTGGGAAACCGTGCAAAAGA
The DNA here is from genome assembly GCF_900167065.1 of Desulfobaculum bizertense DSM 18034. NCBI lineage: Bacteria > Pseudomonadati > Thermodesulfobacteriota > Desulfovibrionia > Desulfovibrionales > Desulfovibrionaceae > Desulfobaculum > Desulfobaculum bizertense. The sequence continues at coordinate 26,088 of NZ_FUYA01000004.1, read as the reverse complement.
TACTGCTTCTGGGAAACTCCGCACGCTCGCATCCGCACCCAGAGCAATACCTCGAAATGGGCTTCCTCGCCGTCCTGAGCACGCCACTCAAGGCTCCGGCAATTCGCCAAGCATTAGAAAAGGCTCGGGAAGTCAAAGATATTTATGAAGACATTCTGCGCATGACACAGGAAATTTCGCTCGATCGAGAAGTGCTGGCGCGCAAAAATGCGTACCTCGAATTCCTGAACAGAGTCATGAGCCACGCGGCAGAAAGCCTGAATCCGGCAACTATCATTACTCAGGCATGGCAGGATCTGAATACACTTTTCGATGTCAGCGCGGCACAGTGCATTTTCTGGCACCCTAACGGGGACAGGATGGATGCCGAGCTGTTCCTAGCCCTGCATGAAAACAATCAGGTTCAGGAAGAATGGACAGAACTTCTCCTCCAGGCGGCGAGAGAAAAGACAGGGACGCGAATCCGAAGCTATCAGCTCTCGCTTATGCTGGGACCTGAGGCAGGAAAACCTATAGACGTCGACCCCAAACCTCTGTCTCCATCTGCGGGTTATGTTTCGCTCCTGCCGCTCAAAGCAGGTGGTAGCGCTTTTGGCTGCCTTGCCCTGCTCACTCCAGAGTTACTCAGACTCGGCAAAGAACAGCGAGACGTTCTACACTCTGCGGTGAATCACATAGCGCTGGCACTCAAAAATGCGTTGTTATTTCGGGAAGTCAAAATCCGGGCAGATCACGATGGTCTAACACGCATCTACAATCGTCAATATTTTGACAGACGACTCACAGAAGAACTTGAAAGAGTCCACAGATACGATCAAGACCTTTCTATCCTTTTAATGGATATAGACCATTTCAAGAATACGAATGACAGCTATGGACACCAAGCTGGGGACAAGGTTTTAAAGAAAATTGGCGCTCTGCTTTTGGATGGATTGCGCTCAACAGACTTCCCCTCACGATATGGAGGAGAGGAATTTGCGATTCTTTTACCGCACACCAACAAGGATCAGGCATGGAAACTTGCGGAACGAATCCGCCAGCAGATTGAAGCGCTGTATTTCCGTCAACAGGGAGCATGCTTCTCTGTGACTGTCAGCATTGGTGTTGCGCATCTGGACCCTCAGAATAGTCCTAAAAACATGGATCTGCTCTTTGAAGCTGACCAGGCGCTGTATCTTGCCAAAGCAATGGGGCGCAATATGGTTTGCGGCAGTGATTCCATGCCCAAAAATCAGACGATTCGTCAGGCAATTTCTTAAACGCACAAATCTCTCCACAAAATGATTATACGCACCCGGCCTTTTGGCTGGGTGCTTTTTTGTTTCTTGACAGGGGGACCAGAGCTTGACCACACTATAATTTGGGATTATTTCTCCCATCACTTTCCGACCACTGGGGTCGGGAAGGAGGCCGCCCTCCTTCTAAATCTAACTCCGGAGATGTTCTTCATGTCCAACGAATTGCTTTGGGTGCTGTTCGCCCTTTTTGACCTGACAATGGTCATCGTCATGTTCCGGTTCTTTGGCCGGGTTGGCCTTTTTGGCCTGATTGTTTTTAACCTTATTGTCTGTAATCTTCAGGTTATCAAAACAGTTGAACTGTTTGGCCTGACGACCACGCTTGGCAACATTTTGTACGCCAGCGTGTATCTCTCTACAGACATTCTCAGCGAATTTTACGGCAAGAAAGAGGCTCAGCGAGGCGTCCTGCTTGGTTTTGTCGCCCTGTTACTCATGACAGTGTACATGCAGCTCGCGCTCCAGTTTACGCCGACCGCCGAAGATTTCGCCCAGCCACATCTTGAAGCCATTTTTGGGTTCATGCCTCGTCTCACACTGGCAAGTATGGCCGCCTACCTGATGTCACAAAGTTATGATGTCTGGGCGTTCCATGCCATCCGCAAGCGCACAGGTTCCAAGTTCCTTTGGCTCCGAAACAACATGAGCACACTGGTAAGCCAGCTTCTGGACTCAGCCGTGTTCTGCTGTATTGCGTTTTGGGGCGTCTTTGAGACCCCGGTTTTCCTCGAAATTCTTCTCACCACGTACCTGTTCAAAGCAGTTGTAGCAGCTTTGGATACGCCGTTTATTTATTTTGCCCGCAGGGTTGAGCCACTGGTGCATCGAGTTGCCTAAGACAGCTTGACAGTGGACCGACATGGGATACTCTAGGGAGACTCTTCCACAGCAACCTTGAGAGGTTACCATGCTCCTGCGCAAAATGAACAACGTCGATCTTTTGATTGTAGGCCAAGGGCCAGCCGGTTTGACAGCTGCCACCTACGCAGCACGAACCGGCATCTCAACGACGGTCGTTGGCCTGCTTCCAAAGATTGATGGTGAATATGGCATAGACAACTATTTTGGTTTTGATGAGACCATTCAAGGTTCGGAACTCATGGCCCGCGGGCGGCAGCAGGCCATGCGTTTCGGCGCTGAACTCATCACCGAGCGCGTTCTTTCCATCCACCACGGAGATGACGGCAGTTTTGAGGTCCTGACAGAACACAGTGCCTACGAAACAAGGGCACTTATTCTCGCTGCGGGAGTCTCCCGCATTCGTCCCGGCATAGACAATTTTGAAGCATATGATGGGAAAGGAATTTCCTACTGCGTGAGTTGCGATGGTTTTTTCTATAGGGGGAAGCCCGTGCTTGTCCTCGGAGAAGGAAATTACGCAGCGAACCAGGCGCTTGAGCTGAAAAATTATACGTCTGATGTTACGATATGCTCCCAAGGCAAAGCATTTTCAATATCAGAGTCGTTCCTCGCAAAGCTGGAAGAAGCAAATATTCCACTCCTTGAGGATAAAGTTGTCCACCTTTCTGGCACACCGGCACTGGAAAATGTTCAGCTCAAAAGCGGGAAAACACTTGCAAAAGACGGGCTGTTCATTGCTATGGGCGAGGCTTCGGCAAGTGACTTTGCCTGGACACTGGGACTTGAGCGAAACGGTCCACATATCAAGGCAGACGCCATGCAACACACCAATGTTCAAGGGGTCTTCGCAGCCGGAGATTGCGTCGGACGCTTCGCGCAAATAGCTGTTGCCGTCGGCGAAGGAGCTGTCGCGGCACGCGAGGCGATGTCCTATCTGAAAAAGGACAAAAGCTAAGCAAAAAGAAAAACAAAGAATCTGTATGATTCTCTTGACATAGTTCAAATGTCGGGGCTATTAACGATGCCCCGATCACAGATCGGATCGGGCCAGTAGCTCAGTTGGCAGAGCCCCCGGCTCATAACCGGATGGTCGTAGGTTCGAATCCTACCTGGCCCACCATTGACCGCAAAGGGTCCGCAAAATTGACAAGAATTTTGCGGACCCTTTTTGCTACCATCTCGCTAATTTTGTGTTTTTGGCTTCAACAAAACACTTATCCCGCAGGGGCTAAAACAGGTCCTGTCCCCTACCCCGCACCCTACTTTTCGTTATTTTCCAATCAATTTCTGACATGCCTCTTCATAAAAATCCAAGATCCATTGCTCATCTATAGAACACAAACTTTTTAGGCTATATTTTTCACGCAAATCATTTGCAAGTGTTAGGGCCTCTTTTCCCCTTGTTATATGCGCATCCCAACTCTTTTTTTGAACCTTGTCATCAGAGTCAAATGGCATCGAATCCATTTCAGCTACAACTTTACAATCTAATATTTCTACTTCACTGACCTTTTTCTTGTTCACAATCCCTAAAACACGACTAACCAGAGAACTGTCTAGCGAAGGCCAATTAATGTCCAACTGATCAAAACTGAGTATAGGTAATACGCAATGTTTTTCCCCTACCTCCCCACCAGAGATTCGCCATGATTCAATCTCTTGAGCAGCTACCGCACATTCAAAAAAATAGCGTTCCAAAATAACCGCGAGTCTAGCCGCAGCATATTTGCCCTCTTTTTTAGATATATACATATTATAACAATTATTCATAACGGTTGAACAAACACCAGAAAATAGCCCTGTCCCCAAAACTAACCATACATTCGACATCAGTGCACACCTCCACGAGCGTCCATGACCAAGCTTGCAAAAGCATCTAAAATATCACATTGAACATACGTCGTTACCAATATTCTTACTTACAAATTACTTCGGAGCTTCCATGTCTATTTCATCATTAGTCACTAAATTCCAAAAAAATATTCAACACTATAAATCTTCGACATATAACGAAGCTCAATTACGTGTTGATTTTATTGACCCATTTTTCGAACTTTTAGGATGGGATATCAAAAATGAAACTCACCAGCCCTCCAGCCAACGAGAAGTTTTAGTAGAGGAACCCCTTAAATACGCTTCAAGCCATATAAAAAAACCAGACTATACCTTCCGATTCTATTCGGATCGCAAATTTTTTGTTGAAGCAAAAAAGCCAGCTATAGATATCCTCACGAGCAGGACTCCTGCTTTCCAGATCCGAAGTTATGGTTATACAGCGCAGCTGGGGATTTCTATTTTAACTAATTTTGAATACTTGGTCATATATGACACATCATTTTTACCAACAGTAAACGACGACCCAACCCATTCTAGACTCAAAGTCTATCGTTATACTGACTATGAAAAAATTTTTGATTTTCTATACGACAAACTCAGTAGAGAATGTGTTTATTCTGGTCAATTTGATAACAAATGGAATTCTCCAAAAGCTAATATTCAAAAAAATAGAATAGATAATGCATTTGTAAATCAAATAAACAAATGGCGATTAAAAATTGGACAACACTGCATCGACAAACAGATCGATCTTGGTATGGAAGAATTGAATGACCTTGTGCAAAAATACATTAATTGCTTTCTTTTCCTTAGAGTTTGTGAAGATAGGTCAATTGAACCTCATGGTTCTCTTAAATCAGCATCAAAAAATAAACGCAAAAAAAGTTTACTTGAAAAAATCACATACTCTAACAAAAAATATAATTCAGGACTTTTTGAATTAGATTTTCAAGAAGAAATTATAGGAAATGACCATAAAACCATTTCTTGCATCATTGATGAATTATATTTTCCAAACAATATATACTCATTCTCTATTCTCCCTTCTGATATTTTAGGCAATGTATATGAAATTTTCTTGGGAAAAGAACTTAAAATAGAAGAAAACAGATTAAAACTTGAAGACAAACCAGAACACAAAGACAGAGATGTAGTAACAACACCAACATTTATAATAAATAAAATTTTAGAAAAAACGATTTCGCCATTATGCAAAGACAAAACAGATGAAGAAATCTTATCCCTTAGAATATGCGACATTTCTTGTGGATCTGGAGCATTTCTTCTAGAAACGTTCCAGCTTCTCCAAGATAAACTTGTAGAATATTATATCTCCAAAAATGATTTTACACAGATTGAAGAAATCTCTCGAAAAATATATAAGCTCAAATTTAACCTAAAACGGAAGTTACTCACCTCTTGTATTTATGGAACAGACAAAGACCTTAATGCAGTCACAGCCTGCAAATTTGGGCTATTACTAAAACTACTAGAAGATGAGCACCTCCCCTTAGAAGATAACCCTATTCTTCCAGACCTAACCAACAACATTACATACGGAAACGCTCTTATTGAAAACGCCCCTCAAGGAGCTTCTACAGACGACATATACAAAATTAATCCATATGAATTTAAAACGAGCCCATATGACGCCATAGTTGGCAATCCCCCTTACCAAACTGTAGAACGAATAAAACAATTCACTCCAAGTGAAGGTCCTCTATACATTTCTCAATACAAAACAGCTTACAAACAATACGACAAATATTATCTTTTTATTGAAAGAGCCCTTTCTTTACTAAAGCCAAACGGACGCCTTGGATATATAATCCCATCAAAATTCCAATTTGTTGGAGCTGCTAAAAAACTCCGAAAAATGCTAGCTGCGAGCCACGTAATCACAGAAATTGTGGACTTCAATTCCAACCAAATTTTTCCAAACAGGACAACATATACATGCCTTTTCATGGCACAAAAGGCGGAACACGAAACGTTATTATACACCAACATATCCAACCTGCAGACTTGGCGTACTACACCGTCTCGCTATACTAGCAGCACCGTGCCTCAAGCCAAACTTTCGGCTAGCCCTTGGATTCTCGATCCACAAAAAATTCAGCTAATTAGCCAATTAAACACCAGAGGAATCCCTCTAAAAAAAATACTGGGAGAAAAATCCATCACAAATGGAATTCAAACCAGTGCAAACAAATTATACATTCACAAGATATATAAATTAGACGATAAATTTATATATTTTAAGTTTCGAGGAAAGCTATACAGAATTGAAAAGGACGTAACAAAGCCCTATTTTCAACGTCCAGACAAAAAAGAAAACAACAGTTTTCACTCTTATAAACTTTTCACCCCAAATTCTTTTGTTATTTATCCATACCAAAAAAAAGAGAACAAAATTGAGCTCATTCCTCTTGATGAAATAGAGAGAGATTACCCTTACCTTTACTCCTTTTTACAACTTATAAAAATTGAACTCTCCTCCCCTAAACGGGACATAAAACCTGAACCCGAAACGGATCAAGAATGGTACAAATATGGACGCCACCAGAGCCTTTCTATACTTGACACCGATATCAAAATTATTGTCGGCATCCTTTCACAGGGCTATAAATATGCAATTGACACCTCCAAAACATTTATTAGCTCAGGGGGAACAGCTGGATATTGCGCAATCAATCCTAACAACTCTGGATATTCTCCATACTATATCCAAGCCTTTTTGAACTCAAAATACTTAGAATTTTTTGCGGCTGCATTTGGAGAAATATTTCGTGGTGGATACATAGCGAGGGGAACAAAGGTTCTAAAATCTATGCCTGTTGTGCCTATTGATTTTACACAAAAACAAGAAAAAAAGGCCCACGACCATATCGTGAACCTTCAAAAAAAAATCATTACATTATTTCAGCAAGCGTATACAACGGCTAACCACCGCATCAAAATCCAAAACAAACGGCAAATTCGACATAAAGAGAACGAACTCTCCCAGCACATTGGCCAGCTATATGGACTTTCTTCAGAAGAACAAGCTCTTTTCCCGGAAATAAATGAACTTTATGACGCTCTAAAACAAGATGTGGACTAAACCCGACATCTCCTTTCTTGAAGCTTTTTCCAAATCAAAATCAGCCGATTAATTTCACTTTCAGAAAAACCCAGAGGGTGGAAGATTTTCTTAGCTTGAGAAATCAACACATCTTCCATTCGCTGGGTCTTAACTTCCTTATCCAAACGTTGAAGATCAACATCATAAAGCAAACCGTATGGCACTACCAATTTTCTAATCTCTGATGGGACAAGCTCTAGCACTCCACCTCCGTAGGATCTCCCCTCAAGTTCAGCATAAATTGCTGTTAACGGATTAAGAAAACTATAAACCAATCTTTTGGGGTCATCAGTCTTGGGGTGGACTCGGTATACGGTATCAGTTGTAAGAGCATTTAACTCATTTAAAATGAGTCTTGGAGCAAAGTGTGCACGCTTAAACATACCTATCGGCGCACTATGTACGGAAGGGACCTTATACCAAGGGTCTCTAATCCTGCACTTAAATCTCTTATGAAGCTCTTCTTGTTCACCTTGCTTAATATAATCCTGCACAGAAGATGGAAATTCTTCAATCTTTTTATCGAAATATAAAAAATTAGAAGCAATTCCATTTTCTTTATTCTCTTGATGTTGCAGCTCATCATACACCACCCCGGGACAATGCTGACTCCGTCCAAACATCGGCAGACTATACTTTGACAATGAATAGTCAGAAACGACATCATCTGACACCAAAAAGAACTTATTCGCGCCTGTTACAACGCCAACTTCAACCTTTGCAAGATCCTCAAAGGAATAAACATCTGGGTGGGTTTGAAACTTATCTAACAACTCCAATTCATCAGGGGCCAAAATAGCCTTGGTCCACTTTCCTCTAACGGTCTCTCCATTAATAGGCTGTGCAGCTCTAAACAATTCATCTGGATTTGAGTCCAAAAAAGCATCTCCTTCTACACGAAGCAAAGATACTCCTTGTGTTTTATTAGCCTCCCTTTCTTTTTTTTGCGCAAGTAAAATCACCGCTCCCTGCAATGTTTCAGTAAACCAAATTTCCTTTGGGTCCAACACTACAATCTTGTCGCAGGTCTTAGCCAAATAAGACCTTACAGCTTGAGCATGCTTCACATTTATTATTTCTGCAGGAATTATCATCCCCAAACGTCCTCCAGGAATCAGCAGAGAAACACTGGCCACGACAAAGGGAACCCACGCATTAGTATGCTTAGTAAATTTCAATCCCAGTTTTGCATAAATATCTTTTGTAAGCTCTTGAAATCTTTTTTCTAAAAATTGATATCTAATAAATGGCGGATTTCCTAACACTCCATCAAAACAAGCGGATTCCTTCTTGATTTTTTCAATTGCCCATTCTAGAAAATCACCTCGTCGAATTACTGCGTTCCTAAACAAAAATTCCGTTATTTTTTTATCAGCCTTATCAGCCTCATCTTCATTCAACTCACAGCCCCAAACTGAAATATCCTTATTATGAGAGATATTATTTAAGGCTTCAAAAAAATGCCCATCACCACAGCTCGGCTCCATAATTGTTTTAGGAGCAGCTGCCAAAACCCACTTAGTAATAAATTCTGCCAGATGTAGAGGAGTATAGTAACCACCTCTCAACTTCTGAGTGGTTTGATCCTTCTTAAAATTCATTCAGATCTCTTATCTTTTTCATGGGGTTCAAGCACGTACCCTTCAGCCTGCTCTACAAACCACTGCTTTAAATTTTTACCTTCTAGCGCAAGCTTAGCGTATATCTTTTTTTTCAAGCAGGGATCAACTTCAATTACAATTCTTCCAGAACTTCCTTTGGCCATCAGACACCTCATATACATATACAACCGAATGTTATGTATGTAACATATGTAACATGCAGCCACGTTGCAAGAAAAAGCTTATACTTAAATTTATCTATTTTTTCTGTTCAATTTCAAATATCGAGAGAGCTTCATGCATCCAAAATTTTCTATAGCAGACGCAAAAAAAGACCTTGCCGCAATCATGGACAAGGTCAGCTCGGGAAGCCGTGTAGTTCTCCGCCAAGAGAATGGCAAAGATGTTGTGCTGCTTTCTGTGGAAGAATTTGAGAGCTTGAATGAAACGCTTTACTTTTTGCAATCCCCTGCGAATGCACAGCGACTTCGAGAAAGCATTCAGTCATTGACCGAAGCCGAGGCCACGGCTTCCTGAAGCTCTTTCAGCGTCTTTCCTTCTTTATTCCGCCAACTTGTGCGTCCATTGGAGTTCCTTCCTAAGACAATGCTGCTCGCCGTACTGGGAGACGAAAAAAGATAATCGTCTGCAAAAACATACAGATCTCCCTTTCTTACCATTACGCCTTTCTTACTTAGCTCATCCCTCAGCTTAGCAAAACTTTCAGGATACGAAGGGACAGTTTTCAGCACAGCCTCAGACCCTGCCAAAACAATAAACCCTTTGTTAGACTCGCAGCCTTTCACCTTTATTCCTTTGGATTCGATATATAGAAGCTTACTGACGGTGCATGGTCTCCTGGGTGGCTGTTCAAATATCGACAACCCTACCAAAGGGAAAATGCTCAACATATCGTCAAGGAAGCAATCCATGTCAGCCGTATCAGCCTCGGAAAGCGAAGGCTTTGTAGGCTCTGCGCAATTAGTCAAATTACAGCGCTTTGCTTTTGCTGCCAACTCAATCAAACGGCTTTCAAGAAATTTTACATGGGCTTTATTGAGGCTATTGTCTTTCGTGACAAAAAAGATGCCCCACGTCCAAAAATCCTTTTTGGCAAAATGGGACGTCAATCGGGCGTCTACAGACTCCCCTTCTCCAATATAGACTTGTGGCAAAGAGCTTGTATCATCCTGACCGACAAGAACGTAAACCCCTGTCCTTTGAAATTCCTTCCTCTTCTTATGATCTTCCTCAAAGCCTGCACGAGCAAAAACAATCCCCTCACCCGTCCAATTTGATTTTTCAATAATCCGCAGCCCGTCCGGATCCCCAACAGGCAAAAACATTTTAATTGAATATGGCTTAGGCTTCGGCACTGTCTCACTCCAGATTAGAATTTTTAAATTTAACTAATACACACCTTAATTTTTATTCTACAATTAACACTTCCTCTTGGCCCCGACCTCCGGAACAGTTTGACAACTAATCAGACTAAATATAATCCTATATTTTATTATATAACGGTTGATATTACCACTTCATTGCCAAAACAAAAAAGAGATTCCCATATGAAAAGACTCGAAGAATACATACAAAATCAGTTCAAAGATATACAGGCAGAGATAAACGAAATTAATTCAAAAGTTGAAGATGCAATATTCACCATTTTAAAGACACAACAAAAAGACCAGTGGCCCTACCTTGCTGCTCACGAAAAAACTCTAGAACCCCCGGAAAATTACTCATTCAGCACCAATGCCATGATACTCTGTATGTTGCATCTTGCAGATAACAAAGTTTGTCATGAACAATTATATCCAAGGGTGTCAATTACAACAAACTTTACTGAATCTAGCAAAAAAAAAAGGCGAACTGCCTTATGTAAGTTGTTCAAAGAAATTGTGGCCCTGAACCAAGATAACTCAAATAAAAAATTTGTTACAAAATCTAACACTTACGGTGATAACGATCCATCTTCGTTACTATGGATTTCTAATCTTATAGGGATCTATAATGATGCCGAGGACAAATCCTCCATTAATATAAATCCATCAGACATCAAAAATATCGAAGATACAATCTTTAAAATAACTGATGATACTCTACAAGAAAAAATCCTTTCAACCTCAGCAAATTTTCAACTTTTAAATATAGAAAGATATAAACAGTCAACTAACGCTTTTGTTGTTTTAAAAATTTTTCTGCTTGCTAAAGCATTATATGAAAAAAAACCCTCTAAAGTAAAAAACTTCCCTCAGGCTCGCCCCGTCTTTTTCTCTTTTTTTGAACAGAGACTCCACCAGCAGCTTTCATACAATAGCATTCCCGATAGCCGATTTGATCCTGCTGAACTCGTTTTTTGTCTTGAAGGAATTTCTCTCTTTAATGAATTCAAACCAAACGACGAAACTTTCGAAAGAGCCCTAGAGGTAATCGGACAACATCAATCAACTGCTCCATATTGGCGACCAATCAATCCAATTTATGCGACTCAACAGGGTCAAATTCTTCTTCCTCTAAGTATCGAGGTAGCTAACTCTTTACTCAGGACATGCCTCTCCCTTGACAAAAGTCGAGACACTCCAATGTTTTTTTCAAACCACTTACCTTTATTCCAACGATACTACCGCTGGCTTAAAGCCCAACTTAGAAAAATAACTATTTTTGATTCAAATAAAAAATTTGATTTATGGGGATGGGAGTCCGAGCATGTAGGAAATCCTCACGAAATCCACTTGTGGCAAACAAGCGAAATAGCGACCTACCTTATGCTATATAATAGCGCCCTTCAGCTCCATATAGGTTCCGAAACTTTAAACCGAGCCAATCTGCTTGTAGAAAAAGCAAACGAAGACAACAAAGATAAAATCGATGAGTTGATTGACCCTTTTCCCAGAGATTACATTAATCAAAAATATCCAATCTACTCTATTATAAGAGACAATTTTATAAAACCACGGGCTGACCCTCAGTCATATGATCCTACCGCACCCTGTTCATTTTTACTTTATGGCCCTCCTGGAACAGGTAAAACTTTTTTGACAAAATGTATCGCCGACAAGCTAAATTGGAGACACATAACCGTAACACCCAGCGACTTTCTTGCAGGAGGTTCAGGAGAAGTTGAGGCTCGAGCCAAGGCAATCTTCCAATGTTTGGAACAACAACAAGAAGTTGTAATACTTTTTGATGAAATTGATCACTTCCTGCTAGATAGAGAATCAGATGAATATCACAACCAAACTGGTATTTTTCAATTCATGACCCCAGGGATGCTCCCAAAGCTCCAACGACTTCGCGACAAAGCAGAAAAAAATAATTTTATTTTTGTCATTGCGACCAACTATGAAGAAAGAATCGACCCTGCAATTAAGCGTCTGGGACGAATTGACGAAAAATTACCATTGCTTCCGCCATGCAATAAAGTCAGGCAAACGATTATTGAAAATATAATCTTTGGTGATAAACGAAAATTATCCGAAAAAGAAAAGCAGGATTGGGTTGAACAAAATATTAAAAAGCTTGCAGGCTTATTCCCCCCAAAAAAGCATTGGCTTGAACAGAATAGTAAAGAGCTTGCAGACTTATCCCTCCCCAAAAGGCAGGAGTGGATTAAAGATAATACTGAAGGACTTACAGACTTATCCCCCCAAAAAAAGAAAACTTGGATTAAACAAAACATCAAAGGAATTGAAGACTTGTCCTTCTCCAAAAAGAAAAAATGGATTAAAGATAATATTCAAGAACTTGCAGACTTAACCCCCCTTTATACTTATAAAGAACTTAGCAACTTTTTAAAAAATAGCGAACACAAACAAACGTTTGATAAACCGGAAAGTATATACAAAACAAAGCTCACTCAATATATTCCAAGATTTTTTACACAACAAAAAACACTCAAACAACTTGAACAAACTCCTTACAAAGAACTTGTTCCACTTCTCTTTCTTGCTTGTGAACAAGAAAAAACTCTCAGATATCTTAGGACCTTTTTAGGAGAGCACCTCTTCAAGAAACCAGGGGCTGATATATTAAAATTAGAACTTTTAGAGAATCTCAAGCGTTACCCCCAAATCGACCCGAAAACAACGCTCACCAAGACTTTGGAGGGAATTGATTAACTAGCAAAAGGTTATATTTTCGTTTATTCTTTAAGACATGTGAATATTTAATTTTTATAAATATTCACATGTTTAATTAAAGGAGATAAAATTTTTGCCCTCAAAAAAAAATAGAAACAAATTTAGCCCGCTTTTGAGCATTCTTGCTTCTGTAATCCCCCACAAAGCAATTTATATAAGCACTCCAATAACCAGCGGAAAGCGTCTGATTAAATATCTTCAACATTTTGAAAAAGATGGCATATCTAATGACAACTACTTGCATTTTCTTAAACATGAAGTAATTGAACCTAATTGCAGGGCGGGGCGAGAATTTGCTCAAAAAGTTAGAAGCAAGACCTCGCTTCCAGCCATTGAACCAACTTGTTTTTTTCAAAAAGAGTGGACTCAAAAGGATTACCTTTTATTTTGGGAACTTGTCATACAACACTATGCTCAAGAGGTTTGGTTTAACGAAGGCTGGCAATTTAGCAATGGGTGTACCTATGAATTCTACATTGCCCTTCGAGAACAGTTACCTGCGAAAGATCACTCCGGAAAAATCATTAGTCGTAAAAAAGCATCTATGTTACTCTCAGAGAGCATAGAAGAACTAAAACGGCACAACAGAGACCCAACCCCCATACAAAAAATATTCAATCAAATAAGACATGACTCAACTCTTCTATAAAGACCAAGTTCTTGATACATTAGCCCAACGAGTTAATGTTGCACAATTTTTAAGTTTTTCACCGAACTTAGAGCCTCGATATAGTCGTATTTTTGGTTTTGCAGCAAACCATCATTTTCCTTCCATTAAAGACAACATTCTGGCCTTACTTAAGGCATCACCAGAGAACTCTCTTAACATTCGTTCTTTTGCTCCTGACTCCCCTCAAGGCAACGAGTTCATATATGGATTAACTGATATAAATGAAATACTCCTAAACTTGAACCGATTAGCCCAAAAAGGGCTCTACACCATCGTTAACGAAACAATTGACGTTAACGATGGTGGAGTTTCTGGAGTGTTACAAAATAGTCGCGTTGAATTTGCCCCCGGAGTAATACCCCGTTTTGTTGAAAACCCTTCCGTAGATCCTGTTCCGACATATCCCAAAGAAATTGCGGAGCGACTGTTACAAACTGTATATGGTTTTCTCCCTTCTCTTAACTACCCCCCCTCTGAACGAGTAGAGTTCAGTATCCATCCCAAACGACGGGGTTGGAAAAATGAACACACTATCATATGGGAAATTCAATCTACAAAAAAAGATAATATTTCATATTCTGTCACATGGCCAAATGCGTTTAGCAGATTAATAGGTGACAAAGCATATGGTCTACTCATTGCGTCAACCCTTCATGATTTTGTTCCAAGAACAACATGTTTTTCACGTAACCCAAAGCTTGGACTATTCACATTTGGGACTCCTACAGGTTCTGAACAATTATGGATCAGAACCTGTCCAGCGGTACAAGACCCCGGAAAATTTACAACACAGCGAGGTTGGACAGACCCCTTCAATCTTATGAATAATGACGACCCCACAGGTCAAGCAATCCCTTCTTGCTTAGCTCAAGAAGAGGTCACCGCTGTATATTCTGGAGCACTAGTCAATACGACTAGTGGTGCCCCCTTAATTGAAGGGGTCCGCGGGTTTGGTGACAATTTTATGCTTGGGACTCAAAGTCCTTCTAAAATTCCTACCGCTATTAAAAAGAATGTTTTGAGTGTATTCTCAAAATTATCTTCGAAAATTACAGTGAGCCGTTTTGAATGGGTGTACGATGGAAATCGTGTTTGGATTGTCCAACTACACACAGGAGCTCCTGTAAGCTCGGATAAAATCATATATCCGGGGACACCCAGCACTTTTATTTCTTTTGATGTTCATGATGGCTTAGAAAAACTTAGGAAAGTCGTTCTCCAAGCTCAAAAGACACAGCAAGGAATAAATCTTCAAGGAAATGTCGGCATGAGTAGCCATATGGCTGACATTTTACGAAAAGCCCAAATTCCTTCAAAAATAATTCCCCAATAGTCTTTTTACATTGTCTCTCCCATCACCACATAGCCCTGCCTCGTGAGGCTGTGCGTGACCTTGGAGAGACTCCACGTCCCGCTCACGCCGGGACGGAAGCCCATAAGGTTCAGTTTCACCTCAGCGCGGAGCTTCGGATCACCGGGCAGCGTTACAGACAAGGTTCTTTTGCCGCGTTGAAAGGCGTCGAGTTTTGCCTCGGCAGCCTTTCGCGCGGCTTCTTTATTCGGGAAGCTATGCCGGATTCGAAACTCCGGGCTTCCCTCACCTACGCTTTCTAGCACGTCCTGCGCCGTCTCCACATCTCGCCAGCCTGCGCTCACCTTGCGGAAATTCACCCGTTCCGTGATGTTCACGCGCCAGCTTGTGACGTCCTGCGGCGTGACTTTAATCTCTGGCAGCGCCCGGCCTGAGGCTGTTTTCCCCTCGCCTCGCTTTACAAACACAAGACTCCCGCCATTGGCCTTTGCCACCGCCCCCACGCTGTCCGCCACGCGCGTGAGCAGGTTCATGTCGCTTTCCGCAATCTGATCCAAGTGCGGCAGCGCAAGGCTTTTCAGGTCCTTTCCGATTGCAGGCTCAAGCCCGTGCTTTGCGGCCACGGTCTCCACCAGTTCCCGCAGCTCGCCCGGAACCCATGAACGCGTTTTCTGATCTTGGAGCTGACTATACGCCCGACTTTGTTCAAACGGCGCTCCTGACGCCTTGAGCACCATTTTTTCTGGCGGCCCGGAGAGCGTCACGCCGTCCACGACATACAGCCCCATAAACTCCACCTGCTCGCCATAGCCCAGCCACACGCGCAGCTCTGCCCCGGTTCTCGGCAACCGGATCTGCGGCGCGGAGTCGTCCAGCTCCACGGTCAAACTGTCTGCCTGCATCCCGGCCTCATCGGTCAGACTCAGCGAAATCAGCCGCTCTCGAATCACGGCCGTAATGTCATCCCCGTCCGCCACAATGCGGAACGCGGGCGCGTACTTTTCTAATCCCACAGGCTCACCCCTTCGCTTGGTTCTGGGTCTGGAAGCTCTGGCAGCTCAATCAAAACGCCCGCCTCAAAAACAGGGCCGCACTCCGAAAGCCGTGGGTTGGCTTCAAGAACCTTCTCCACAACTCCCGCAGTGCGGCCATAAAAATCAAAACACACCGCATCGAGCATATCGCCCGCCTTTGTTCGATATTGCATCAGGTCTCCCCGTAATACCTCAGCTTCAAGGTGAACTCCGTTTTGCGCGCCACGCCGTCGGCAAAGAACACGCTGCCGGTCTCGCCCACGGACAAAATCACCCATAGCCCGTGGATTTTTCCGGTACCATCTACAAAAAGTAATGGTTTACCCTGCGCGGCTTCCTGCCGCATTTTCTCGGCCTGTGCCGGACCTCCTGAGAAAACCACGCCTGTAAGCGTAATCGAGTCCTCGCCCACACCTACAAATTGTAATGCAGCCTCGCGTCCCATTCGCTCCTGCGCGGCCCACGCGTAGGCCGTACTGCGCTCAAAACTCTGATACGCGGCACTATTCACCGAAAAAGCATAGTCGCCTATTTTCATCATAATCATGCGTAATCGTAGAGCGCCCGATTCTGGGCATCCCTTTGCAGGGCTTGAAATTTCTCCAGTACCTTGTCGGCAATGGCTTCCGGGTCCTGCCCCGGCGCAGCGTGAACCGTAATCCCGCCCACATCCACCTGCACGCTCTGGCTTTTCGACGCGGTCTGCATGGGCAAAGGTGCCGTTGCAGCCTGTGCAGAGGGCGAGCTTGCCCGCGTCACGGGAGCTACTGAAAAGCCTTGTCCCATCGGCTTTGGAGCGCTTTGCATGGCCGCGCCCGGAACCGCCTTTTTCGGCTCCTCCTCATCATCGCCAAAGCCAAAAAAGGTTTTCACAGCGCCCCAGACGCCGCCCGTGGAGAACGCTTTTTTCAGCCTGTCCCAGACGGAAACAAGCCGCCAGACGCCAGCACAGAGCGCCGCTACGCCGCCAATAATCCAGCCGAGAGGCGTGCTCATCATAGCAAAGCCCACGGCCTTAATTCCGGCAATGAGTCCAGGAATCGCTGCCGACGCCAAGGGCGCAATTGCCTGCCCTGCGGCAAAAAGTGACTGCCCAAATGAGAACAGGCCTACGGCGGTTTTTGCCGTAAGTGCCACGCCCACAGCAATGGCTAAGTTCTCAAAGCCGCCAAAGATCGACGCCAGCCCGTTCATGGCGCTCCCAACGAAACTTATGACCTTGAACAAGCCCCGGCCAAAGGACAAAATCACAGGCACAGCGCGCTCGACGCTCTGCCCCAGCTTCACAAATTCGTCGCGATTTTCCCGCACCCAGTCCGCGAGTTTTGGTCCCCATTTTTCCACGATTGGAGCCAGCGCCCCGCCAATCAGCCCGAAAACTTCCTGCGTGGTCGACGAAACCACCGTAGAGAAGCGCCCGAAAGCCACGTTGTATTTCTTCGCGCCCTCGCGCCCTTCATCAGACAGGACATTCAGCTGCTTTTGCTGGTCGAGCAGTTCTCCCACGCCTTGCTTTCGGCTTCTCAGGTAGCCAAAGAATTTGTTCGCCTCACCGCCCATCAGAATATCGGCGGCTGATACGGCCTGCGCGTGATCGTCGAGCTTTTGAATGGCTTCTGCCACGCGCTCAAATTGCTGTTCTGGCTTGAGTCCCTGAAGCTCTTCAAAGCTGAGTCCAAGAATCTGCAAAGATTCGGTCACTGGCGTAATTTCACCAAGCCCGGCCGACTCGCCGAGCTTATTGTTCAGCTCTTCAAAAAGATCGCCCACCGTATCCGCATCAAACCCGGCTTCTTTCGCCAAGCCGCCCCACGCGGCCAAGCCATTGGCTGAAACGCCCAGAGCCTGCGCCAGCGCGCTTTGTTCCGAGGTAAGCTTGTTTGTCATGGTCACGGCGGTGCCTACGACGCCGACGCCCGCGCCAACGGCAGTGCCAAGGCGTCCAACCTGACCGGCTACGTTGCGAAAGCTTCCGCCAATATCCGCGTCCAGTACGCCTTTCATGGCTTTGAGCTTGCGCTCTGCCTTGGCGACCTCCTGCCCCATGCGGTCAAATTCGCCCTCAAGATCACGCGTGTTCACACCCGCGCGCCTGAGCTGGCGGCTTAACGTGGAAAGCTCGTTTTTCTGCGAATGATAGGCTTTTGACGTGCGCTTCGCCTTCCGCTGAGCGCGCTCAAATTCCCGCGTCAGTTTCTTGGACGGCTTGGCCGTGGCCGCAAGTTCAGCCTCCAGCCGCGAAAGGTCCTTTGCGGCGTTTTTCATGTCCCGACGGGCCTGCGCGAGGCCCTTCATGTCAAAGCCCGCAAACCGGTGCAGCTTTTCCTGCTGCCCTTTGATAGTCCGGTAGGCCTCGCTCACGTGCGACAGATCGCCGCGAACGGTCGCCGAGGCAGCCCGAAACGAGCTGCCAACGACCGCGTTAAACTTAACGACTGAGGAAAGATTTTTCTTCATTGAGGAACTGCTTTTGCCCACGCCACAAGCTCGGAGCACTCAAGCGCGAGGAATTCGGAAAGGGTCCAGCCCGTGAGCGAAGCAAGCTGCATCACCAGCTCACGGGCAGCGTCTGCGCCTAGGAAAAAAAACCGGAAAACGCGTCCTGCACCTTCTTAAAATCCGGGAGCGTCATGTCATAAAAAACTTCCGGCGGGACCTCACAAAGCGAGGCGAACATGCGCACCTCTTTTTCACCGTCAGAGCCTTTGAATTTGTCCGCGTTCAGCGAGTCCCGGACACGCGGCTCGCGCATGGTTAACGCCTCGTAAACAACGCCCTTTGCCGTGACGGCCTCGCTCAGAGTAATTTCAACGCTCATTCTTAAATTCCCATTGCGGCACGGGCTTTTTCAAGCTGGTCCACACCGTTTACAATTCGTTTCATATTCAGGACATCTACCTCATGCAGGACCTTTCCGCCCTGCTCGCGTTTGTAATAATTCAGCCCCAGCGTGTACGTGTTTTTCGCCAGCTCACCGGACTTCCACGCGCTTGACTCAATCTTGATCACCGTGCCGCGCATTTGCAGGGTCACGGCTTCGCTTGAGCCATCCAAACTTTTCAGCTCGCCGCGAGCCGTCATCTGAATCCCGTTATTTTCAATGACGCCAAAGGCTGCGAGCAAATCCGCGTCCTGCATAGGCATCACAAAAGACGCCTCCAGCTTCTCCATGCCCATGTCAATCGGGATTGACGTATCCATGCCGCCCGCGCGGAAATCCTCAGTTGTGAGCGAGAGCGCCGGGGGCTGGAGTTCCTCGCATTCTCCGGCGTATCCGCGCCCGTCCACGAACAGCGCAAAATTCTTTAAAAGCTTGCTGGCCGCCATTATTTCAGGACCTCCTCAAGGTAATCGTTCACCAAATGTGAACGAAACGTCACGTGCTCGGCCGGAGCCGGTGGCGTAAAATCAAAGTCGAAAAACACGTTGCCCTTAGCGATCTGGTCCTTGGTGTTCAGCTCCGGGTCAGCCCAGCACGAACCGCCTAGAACGGCCCCGATCGCCGTCAGGTGCCGAAGGTAGGCGTTCACGCTCTCGACCACGGCTTCCATGTAATTTTTGCTGATATTGCGATCCACGGCCCAAAGATGCGCCCGGAGAATGCTTTCGTTGATCATGTCCGCCGTGCGGCGCACAGACAGGAATGCCCACTTTTTGTCAGAGCAGGCCGTGCGATTGCCCCACAGCCGATAGCCCTCTTCATTGATAATCGTGGCGATATTCTTTTCATTCAGGAGATTCGCGCGGCAGTTGGTGCTGCCAAGGGCAAAGTCCACTCCGCGAGAAGTCCCGGCAATGCCGTAAATCTGCTGATTCGACGGAGACCACCAAAAGCCCTTGTCGTTGTCGATTCGGGCAATGAGTCCTGCCACGCGCGAGGACGGTGCTTCGTCCGCGTAGGCCCCGCCACGAAAGACTTTTACCCATGGGTCGACCATGTAAATGCGGGCGGTTCCGAAGTCAGAAATGGCCGCCTGCGCTTCGGCGTCGGTGGTGTTCGGGCCGTCCACAATCACCACGGCCCGGAGCTTGTCCGCGATGCCTTCCAGTTCCGCCACTACGGGGTTTTTCAGTTTTCCGCCGTCGCCGCTATCCGGGTCCGAGGCGCGCTGGTGCGTGTGCCCCGGAGCGATTAAAATGCGAGGGCTGAGTCCAAGGGCAGACTTTGCGCTAAGCAGCGCGTGAACGCCCGTATATTGGCCTGTGGTCGCGTCTGTTCCGCCAACCATATTGGTCTGCGTGGCTGCGTCGGTATCGCCTTCCTCGACGCGGATCACGACCACGGCCGCGCCGGTCTGGTCAAAAATTCCATCAATGGCCGCCGGAAGCGTGCCTTCGCCGTTGCCGGTTGTGTCGAGCTTCGCGGCTTCGGTTCTGTTGCCTGCAATGAGCACTGGCGTATTCACGGGAAAAGCGCTGGCGTCAGCGTCTGGAGCTGTTCCTACCAGTCCAATAACAGAGCTTTTCACGGTCTGAATTGGACGGGGTCCAGAGTCCAGCTCCACGACCTCCACGCCGTGCAAAAACTGTTCGGGCATATCGTTTATTCCTCGCTTGCTGCGGGTGTTTCTGGTTTTTGGGGCCACGGTATCGCGGGGTCAGACACGCCGCCCCACGGGAAGCCAGGAAGCGACGGCAAATCTCGCAGGGCTTGGCGATACGCGAGCCACGCCTGTTCCGAGCCATCGCTTTCATGTGGGTAGTCAGGAAGCGCCTGAGGATCGCAGGCCCGGAGCCGGGCGTCACGCTCGCGGCGAACATCCCCGGCCAAGTCATCAACGCCCGGCTCAAAACGCTGGGGGACAATCTGGCCGCTCTCGCCTATGCGATCACCCACGCGACACGAGCCGTCACAGCTCGCCCAGCGAAGCGGAAGCGCCACAGGGAAAGCATTTTCTTCAATCTGTATGACTTCATTTTCCCAGATCAGGGCGTGCATCAAACAAACTCCCGAATAATAACAAGGCCATCGCCACCGTTTCCGCCGGTGCCGTCAATGGCTGAATTGTCCACGTTTGCGCCACCTCCGCCACCGCCAAGGGTGCCGGGTTCGCCGTCCTTTGTGCTATTTCCATTCGACAGAGAAAGCCCGCCGCCAGCGTAAAAACTGGGGGCACCAATCCCGGACGCGTTGTGCAGCGCGCCCATGACGGCCGTTCCGCCGCCTGCGCTGCCGGTCGCATTCACATCGCCGCCAACGCCGTGACCACCGCGCCCGCCGTCCGGGTGCATGTCGCTTCCTTCAAAATTCGTATCCATTCCAAATCCGCCACGGCCTCCGGTTGCGCTCACGAAAGAGCCGAAAGAGCTTGTGCCGCCGGGGTTGCTGGCGCGAACGGCTGCCTGCCCCACGCCTCCAGCACCCACCGTGTACGTTTCATCAGCACCAAGCCGCGAGGCCATAATCACAGCTTTGGCCCAGCCCCCAGCGCCTCCGCCAGAACCGCAGGACGCAAAACTCCCGCCTTTGGCTCCACCGCCTGCGCCGCCTCCACCCAAGACTTCCACCTCAATAAATTTCAAATGAGCGGGCTTCACGTAATGATATTCACCGGGAGTCGCCTTCACCGTTGTCGAAAGGTGCCGCGCTCCGGCTTCCTGCCATTCCAAGCCATCGCGGCCCTGAATGAGCAAATCGCCCCGGCTGCCGCCATCGGGCAGTGTGTCGTGCGGATCGCTTTTGTCCTGAATGTGATTCGTCATCACATCGCGAAGGGTTCCGACCTCCAGTTCAACGAACTTTCGGCTCGCAAGTACCACCGTAGGGTCAATTTTGAGCTGCACAGGGGCACGCTCTCCCACTTCGAGCGTCAGACGAATCCGAAGCTCTGCGGCCGAGCCTTCGGCGAGCTGGGGCTTGTATGTTTCTGGAAGGTTGCCGATGCCAAAAAGATCACCGTCAGCATCCAGAAAACCCGCTTCCCGCAGGGTCCAGCCGCCAGTATCTGGCGGGATTACCAGCTCAGCCACAAGGTAGGCTGGATTCTCCTCATCCTGCCGAAGCGCGTTGAGCTGCGCTCGATAGACCTCATGAACAAGGGATGTTCGCGAAGCATCGGGCGTCACGGCGGAGCCATTCCCATCACCCACGACCATATGGGTGAGCGAGATTTGCCGCCCAAGGCTCAAGGCATTGGCAAGCTTGGCGCGGCCAATGTCAGTCAAAATAACAAAGTAATTCTGGGGCATTCATTCCTCATCGCGGTTGGACAGTAATGCTTAAATATTCAGTTATGGCACAGGCTGCGGAGAGATTCGTGCTTTGCTGAACCTCGTGGGTCATCCACGGAAGCACGGTGAGTTCTTCGCCACTCTGGAAGGCACCGCCTACAGAGCACCCGCCCTGCACGCTTTCCGTCACCTGAAAGCCCGTGAGGTGCGAGCGCGTATTTTTCGCCTTGAGCACCACGCGCGTAAGCATGGCGTACAAATCCGGCGAAACGCCCCTATCATCCACCTCGATATCAATGGTGAAGGTGAAGCGCTCTGTTTTTGGCCGTTCCTGCCACCATTCGCGGATTCTCACCCGGTAGCCAAGCGCCCGGACAGCGCGATCAACCGCGCCGCGCGTGCCCTTGTGCTTGTGAATCCAGATCGCATTTCTCACGGCTGCCCGCTTTTGCGCCTCGCTCCACGAGCTTTCCCACGCATCCACGGAAAGCGCCCATGCAAGCCACGGCAAAAATTCCACCGGACAATCATCCGGATTATAGAGCCGGGCAATGGGCACCGGGATTCGGTCAATGCGGGTTGTGGCCTCAGAAAAAGCCCGTTCTGCGGGCGTTGCGTTGGGTGGAAGCAAATGCAGATTAGCCACGCTGCACGCTCACATTTTGCGCAGTACAGAGTGCGGCCTGACTCGCAGTGCAGGCGACATCCGCCGCCGGGCTAGTGAGTTCCACACGCGCCACGCCTTCCACCTGCAAGGCTGCGTAAATCTTCGAAAGCGGCATACCTGCACCCAGCACATGTGCCTGCGCCACGGCGCTTTTCAGGGCTTCACGTGCTGCGCTTTCGACCTCTTCGGCACTCGGCCCGGGACGAACATGCAGCACCGCGTCAACGCTGTAGCTCACAAGCTCCGCAGGCTTCACAATGACCTGATCTGTGAGGGGTCGAGTCTCGCGGGCATTGAGCGCGGAGTTCACGGTTTTCACCAGCTCCGGGCTTGGCGTTCCATCCCCGTCACTGGCGAGAATATGCACGAGCACCTCGCCGGGCTTTGGGCTGCTTACAGCCGCGTCCCGAACGCCACTCACGGCGATCGCATGAAAGATATACGCGCCATCAGGTCCGGCCGTGCTAAAGCCCTCCGGAGCAAGCTGCACACGCCTGCGAAAATTCGCATCATCCTCTAAAAGCACTGGTATAGGCGGATATGCATCAGGGTCGCCGGGATCTTCGATTTTTCGCTGCATGGGAACCAAGGCCGCGAGCTGGTCCAGATCAGAGCCGGTCGCATAGGCCAGAAGAACCTGCCGCGCGGCATCGTTCACGCGCTGGCGCAGCAAAAGTTCACGGTATGTGAACACCTCAATGAGCTTGAAAAGCGGGTCAGACTCCACGAGGGCCGTGTGTTTTGGGTTTTTCGCTTGGTACTCGGCCAAAATTTCGCTTTGTATCTGCTCGGCGCTCAGCTCCTCCAGAACAGCAGGCGCTGGGAGCTGCGAGAGATCAATGTCTGAAAATCCGCTCATCCGAGTATTCCGTCCATGTGAATGGGCTTGCCGTCTGGCAGGTACACGCCTGTAAGTTCAAGCACGATGCGCCCGGAACCGGAGCGGTCCACCTGCACTTTCTCCAGCCGAAAGCGAGGCTCCCATTTGGCGAGAGCCTCGGCCGTTGCTGCATAAAATTCTATCTGCGTTTCATGATTGAGCGGCGCGTCCACAAGGCGCGGAAGGCGTGAGCCGTAGTCCCTGCGCAGGACTCGCGAGCCGAGCGGCGTGGTCAAAATATCGCGGATGGACTGGCGCAAATGCGCCCGTCCGGAAAGACTTTTCCCGTTTTCTGCATTCACGCCCATCATGACGGTGCCCCGGTGTTTCCGCCGTGTGGGCAAGGGTGCGTGTGCCCGTTCAGCGAAACACGCGAAGTCACGTCATCCTCGGAGTGAATTTCCCCGGTTGTGCGCAGACTGCCGCGAAATTCCGCATTGCCGCCACCAGATCCGCCGCCCTGCGTGAGCGGGCCGTTCAAAAAGATCACCCCGTTCAGCGTGATGCTTGGGGCTGTGAGTTCCACCTTTGTTCCTGCCGTGCCCGTGATATTCTTCCCGGCATTGGCCGAAATATCGCCAGAAGCAACAAGCTCAGCGTCTCCGGGAATGTTTGCACGCAGGCGATGCGCTTTGCGGTCGTATTCAATTACGGCACCGTCGGAATATTCGCGCCGGTCAAGGTCTTTTGAGGATGCCGGTGCGGGGTGCACCTGCTGGAAGATGCTTCCAAGTACAACGCCCTGCGAAGTATCCCCGGACACAGACAAAACAAGGACCTGCTCGCCCGGCTCCAAGGCCCACCACGAGCGATCATTCCCGGCCCGGAGCGTGAGCCACGGGAGCCAGTCCGTCACCGCTTCGCCCATGCGCACCCGCACGCGGGCGCGGGCATAATCCGCCGCCTCAACCGTCCCAAAACGAATGAGACCGGCAAGCCTGCGCTCAAGCTCCGAGATCTGGAAGCTCATCTTTCACCTCGAAATATTTGTCCTCATGCGCGGCCCCAATAAGCGGCGCATAGGATGCAAAAACCTTTTCTGGCGGTGCGCCCTCGTCGCTCCACATGGATTCGCCAAGGTACAGCATCTGCTCAAACTCCACCCGCCAGCTCTTGGCGTGCTCAAAGCTTGGCTCAAATTCATTTGGTTCCGCAGACACAAAAGCTGCTTCTGGCGCGCCACACACAAGGCTTTTCCCGTCGATCATGTGCGCTACATGCGCAGCCAAAGTGCGAAGCTTCAGAGCCTGATTTGTGGCGGTGTTGCCAAGCACCAGAAAAATCTCCCAGCGACAGACAAGGGGAAGCCGCCCCGTGGCATCCAGCCCGGAATAATCGGCCCGCATTTCCGCCAGATTTACAATTGCGGCGGGCGTTTTGAGCTTTGTCGCGTGACCGTAATCGCACACGTCCTGCATGCCAGGTATCGCTTTCAGCTCCGCCACAAGCGCGGCGTGCAAATCTTCAATCATGAGCGGCCTTCCTTCACTTTTTCCCAGCGCAGCTCCTGCCGAAAGAAATGCAAAAATTTCCGCTCTGCTTCGGCATAAATCTCTGTTTGCAGCACGCGTTCAATGTCCTTGGAAATATCCTCGTACTGCACGGAAATCGGCAGGCGTGACCGGCCTTCTCGCTTAAAGACTGGTCCACGACGCCCCGGCAGCATAAACGCGTGTCGACGTTGCACAGGCCCGGCCGTGACGCCGCTTCGAGTCTGGCGCGGGTTCAGCGCCGAAAGCGGAATCGCGTTCCGCCCAACCCAGACGCGTGTGGACGCGGCAACCCTGTCCTCCGACATTTTGAGTCGGCCCTTCAAGGCTTTTCGCGGCATCCCCGTATCGCGGGAACTCTCCCGCAGGATTGCCGACCTCATCCAGCGCCCAAGTTTGGACACGGCCCGGCGGCTTGCGGCCTGAATCTGCTTTTCTGTTGCGGCAAATTCCAGCGCCAGCCGCTCACATTCGCGCTCTGGCCCGTCAAGAAAGAGCTTCATTCGTACACGCTCACACTGCCATCAGAGAGCAAAATGGAACTAATCCCCGTGCCGTCTGGCAAAACGCGCTCCACGGTAAAAGCCATCTCGCCGATCACGATGCTCGCACCGCGCGGAATACCCACGGCGTCGACACTTTTGCAGGTCAGGCGACAGTCCTCCATCTGGAGATCAAAGTCCGAGCTGCTCGAATTGCCGTGCATTTTGCCCACGAGTCCGAAAACCTCGTTTGGCTGGTCAAAATACGCCGGGAACGTCCACGAACTGCAATCAGGAAGCACGACTTCCGCCTGCACCGTGTCCAGCCCGAAAAGGAAGAAATCAAGGTCCTTGCCGAGGAAATTCAGATCATTCATCATTTGCCCACCTTTCGCCCGCGATCCCCGAACCACCACGCAACGCTCAGGCCCGCGAGGTAAAGGATCGTGCACACGATGCGCTTTTCAAGGTCCATCGCCAGCGAAATATCAAGGCGCTCCAGCCCTGCACGGGCGATTAC
>NZ_FUYA01000002.1:363852-504349 GCF_900167065.1 Desulfobaculum bizertense DSM 18034 | reverse complement strand
TCAGCATGCACATCTGGCGATTCAGGCTCTTTGGATTTTTGGTCGGCACTCTTCCTGTGGGGGGATCGGGGGGCTAACCTGACCCAGTGCCGGGAAAAAAGACGAAAATAAAAGCATCTACCGCTTGAGTTCGCGATTGATGCGCATCAAGACCCCGGCGGGCGACTGCTTGGCTTGAGCAGCTTTTTCAACGGCCCGGCGAATACCAAGTGAGGCCACATGCAAAATATCCCTCGTGCCTCTTGTAGCGTCCGGGTGATCAGCCATTTCACCCAGGAGCCGAAGCACGTGTCGCTCGTACTCGCGAAGAGAAATGAGTGGAATTTGCATGTGGCCTCCATTTGGGGGGTCGGGGTCTCAAGAGGCGGCGGGAGCAAGGGTTAAACTCCCGCCTGTCGCGCCTCAGGATCAGTATGAAGGAGCTGGCCTCTTGAGACTCCGAAGAGTTGGTGGACCGGGACTTTTGTGCAGTGATGGCTCTTACGTTTCTCGTTATCCCTAACCGGTGCCCGGTCCATCGTGTTTCAGTATCGAACAGTTTCGGATCGCACGGCGCTAAGGAAGCTTTGAATAGCGGTCTGAGCTTCGTGCGCCTTCTCTTCAATTTCTAAGAGTTCATCCTCCTTGATTTTACGGTCCGCGATGGCGTCGGTGTACGTTCCGACAAGTTCGCCAAAGTCTTTGACGATTCGCATAATTTCTTGCTGGCTATTTGCGCAAAGCCCTGCCTCAACCTGCGGGAGCGAGACAAATACCCCGCCCATCGCACGGGCAAGCTGGCAGCGGGACTGTTCTGAATCCGTCATCGCGATCAGGTCTAAAGCGTGGCTTAAGCCAAGCTTGTGGCTAAACAGCGTGGGATTCAGCTCGTTCATTAACGTGGAGTAGGATTTGCCCAGAGCCTCAGCTGCGCGTTCTGCGCCGAGTGTTTCACGGACGGCCTGCCCCAAAGTATGAAAAAACAGAGCCTGCTCTTCCGTCACTTCAACCTCCTGAGAATAAAGCTCTAATTTCTCGTATACATGCGTAATTTTTTAAGAAAAACTTTTCGCATATACACAATCAAATATTTGCTTTGAACAAATCCGGTCGAAGCTCTCGGATGGGGATATCCAGCTCTACCGCGTAACGGATGGCAGCATCCCCGCCGATCTGACGTTTCGCCTTGCAGTGCATAAGAACTGTTGCTCGGCTAAGACCTACTCGCCGCCCTAAGGCCGCGAACGTCAGCCCGTTTTTTCGTCTGAATTGTTCAAGTGCGTTATGCATGGGAGAAAGTTGACACACGCAAACTTTTTAGTCAACTGGAGAGTTGTGCATGGTCAATTGCTCTGAGGATATACTTCTCCTTATGGATAGTTACCGGGTAAATGATCGAGCGTGGGAACTTATCATCAAAGAGCTAAGAAAACGGCGTGAAAACGGCGAAACTCTTGAAGCGATAGGGAAACACCTCGCAGCACATAAATCGACAGTAAAACTCTGGCTCGATAATCAGCGAGGTGGAGAACGTACCTCTTTTAGAGATATGATTCGCTACCTTGATAGGCTAAATATTCCTTTTGATCAGGTGTTTGGAGCTGGAATTTACATCCCAGAAAAGCCACACCGCTTGAAACCTTCGACATATGAAGAGAATATCGCAAAGACTTTAGCCGGTGCAGCCACAGTTTTCGGAAAAAATGCAAGGTCTATTGCCTCAGAGGTTGGAGAGGGGATCACAACCGAAACGGTACAAAAAATTCTCGACGGCGAAATTTCTATGACTGTAAAAGAACTCACAGCGGTGTGCTCCGCTATTGATATTCTCCCGGAAACAGTCATGAAGCGAGCTAGAGAACTCACCCTGCAACCTCAAGAAAAAAAACGAAAGACTAGGCGGTCAGCCTAAGGGTAATAATAGGAGGGAGGGCTACTCCCCGGCGTGTTCAACGATACAGGCCGGAAATCCATCACTACCTAAAGTTGATACGTTGAGCCAATATTAGACAAGTACTAAATACCTTATTGCAGAAATATAATTAAATAAAACGTCATCATTAACCCAAAAACACATTAAAACCCCTCCCCCATTTGGTGGTGAGGGTTTTCTTTTGACCTTAAAGTTTCTTCGTGCAAACTTTTTCTTGACCTAAAAACTGACTCGTGAAAACATTTCTTCATCAAACAGGCTGAACCTAGGCCGTAGCCAAAAGTCCGCGGTACGCCCGGCAAGTAGGCAAAGACCTTTGATCGGCTTGTTTCACACAAGAAAGAGCAGGAGAAGCATATGAAAGCCTTACGCAAAGCCTATTCATACATTACTCCAACCTTGGGAGCACTTCTCATAATTGCCGTGTATGGCATGGCCTGCGCTCTTGGCGAACGACTCACAGCAGGGATGTAATGCACCAAAGGAAGCCTCATGCACTGGCTTAAACAACTTTTCAGGAAACCTTCGCGACGGGAAAGACTCCCCTATCATTGGTTCATTTCATACGTCAGCGAGAAAGGCCCGGGAACTGCTTTTGTCCACACAGAGAATCCCATGCGCACAGAAGAGGATATCAATATAATGAACTTCCGACTGCGCAAGGACTTAGGCAACGATATTCAAATATTTGGATGGAAAAGCCTGAAGGGCTAGGAGGAAACAACATGAGGAATCGAGAAATCATAGAACGCGCGCCCAAAGACGCAGCACACATTCCAGTCCAGCTTGTGGAAACGCCAAAGCTCCTTTTGACATCCAGAGAAGTCAGCGAGCTAACCGGAATATCTGTCAGCACACTGAGCATTTGGCGCACGAGAAAAGAAGGTCCGCGCTATGTGAAGTTCAACCGAGGAATATTCTATCGACCAGAGTCGCTCAGAAAGTTCTTTGAATACTGTGAAGTGCGCACTATCGATATGCGATAAAAAAGCTCCCCATATGGGGAGCTTTTTATTCCCAATAAATAAAATCTCAGCCCCCTTTGCAACAATCCAAACCAAGAGGTATCATTTATAAAAGTCTATTCATTTACAAAGGGGACGCCATGCGGAAAACACTTATTATTTCAACTATAATTTTAGCTTATATTGCTCTTACTTTCTCGACCAGTCCTAACACAATGGCGTGCTCTGAGATACACATACAAAACAACAACGCAAATGTTTCAGCCCGGAACTTTGATTTCATGTCAGGGAAAGGATTAATTTCCATATCTCCCAGAGGGCAACTCCATAAATCAGCTTTTTCGTCCAACGCTCACCCTTCAAAACAATGGACCAGCAAATATGCTAGCGTATCTTTCTGGGTTTCTCTTCCTTCCAACAATTCAAATCCAATACTCGCCGGGGTCGATGGGATAAACGAGGCAGGATTAAAAATTGGTACATATTTCCTTGAAGCATCGCAGTACCCTGCGCCGACAGGATCAGAATCAATAGCAATCACATCTTATATGCAATACCTTCTCGACAACTACGCAAATGTTGCCGAGGCACTCGCAGACATTCAGTCTAGTTCCTACACTCTCCTTCCTGTCTCAGCTAATGATCTCAAAATCAAACTCCACTTCTACATCCACGATCAAGATGGACATTCAGCCATAATTGATTTCCTCGACGGCCAACCAATAATCTTCACTGCGCCAAAGACAACAATCCTTACAAATACTCCCTACAGTGAGGCTCTCAAAGCTCTCACAACCTACTCAGAGTTTGGGGGCAAAGAAGATATCCCCGGAGGCCCTGAATCACTCGAACGATTTGTACGCGGAGCATTTTACAAAAAACATCTTCCCGCCCCCGCGACAAACAAGCAGGCAATAAATTCAGGGTTCGCTCTTGTACAACTTCTTTCTGTTCCCCCCAAATTTGAACATGGCTGCACACAATGGACCATAGTCACCGACATAAAAAACAAACGCATTTTTTATCGCACGCTCAATGATCCCACTATTCAAAAAATCGACCTCACCACTCTTGATTTTTCTAAGGCGGAATCGAAGGAGTTTAACCAACCGTAAAATATAGTTATGTAGCAAAGGGGAACCTCAGAAATTTCCTCAAAAAGCCTATCCATTTCGTTAGGACATCGGCAATTTTTTTTCGAACAAGTCCTCATTAGTTTCATCTGGAATTATTCTTGCTTTTACCTAGTTAGCAGGAATTTTTTACCGGAGAAAACTGATGAATATTACAGCCCCAACTTCAAAGCGTAGCTTTTCGTTTACTAACCTTCTCTCGACCGCAGAAGGAGTATCCATTGGGCATCAATCCGAAGAGAAGCAGACAGGATCAGCCCACAAAGCTTTTGCTGATATCTTATCAGGCAAAGACGCAAAGCAGGCCTCTGCCTCTGGACTTTCAGGCAAAGCACTGTCTGAAGAAGAACAAAAAAGGCTGGAAAAGCTTCAGGATCAGCTCGAAGGTATTGTTCTCAACATGGGGAACAACCCGACGAAAGAGGACGTCCGGAAAGCTCGCGAAATAGAAAATGAAATAGCAAAGCTCACAGGCCAGAAAGCGAACCATGCGCTTTCTGAAGGCTTATACAAGCTGTACCAAGCCAATAAGACTTTCAATAAAGACGACAAGGAATCCCCAGAAAAGGGGATGTTTGCGCAAGACATTTCAATCAAGAAAAAGACATACCAATTTCACTTGAGCCAGCACGTCCAAAACGAGAATAAGAATACACCTAAGATTCTGCAACAGCAGGCAATAGACGCGTATACTCGGCAAGGAAATTTCTCTTAGTGTTCTAATGCCATGAGCACTTCTTGAAATCCCTTGTCGACACACGACAAAAAAAGCTCCCCATATGGGGAGCTTTTTTTGTGGTCTTATACCTAGGCCAGCAGACCTACTCATCACTTTTTTTAAAAAGGATCGGCTCTAAGAGAGGGAGCTTTTTCTTCACTCCCTTTTTAGTCAACAAATCCCAGAGCTGTTGACAATTTGTTGACAAAAAAAGGGTTCACAGAAGAGGTATCTTCTGTAAACCCTTGAAATCAATGGTGGCCCCGACAGGAATCGAACCTGTGGCCTACCGCTTAGGAGGCGGTCGCTCTATCCAACTGAGCTACGGGGCCATATTTATGTATGCTGGCGTTTTCGTCAAACGGATAGTTGAACTACGCGAGTTCATTTAGAAATGCAAGGCATTTCTTGGTACTTACGGGGTGCAATGCAATCCGGCGCACAGCCAGGCTAGCTACGAAAAGTCTTTCCGCTCCACCCAGAAGTCTGCACGGGGACATCTTCTCCGGTCAGAATAAAGCCTTCCCGCCCAGCAAGCGAATTCACAAAATTCGTTCCGCGTTTTGGCCCCATGACAAAGCTTGCCGTTGCCAGTGCGTCTGCTTCCATAACTGTTGGAGCACACACACTCACGCTCAGCGCCTGCACAGGTGACAATCCAGAGCTGGGATTCACCACATGATGAATCTTCCCCGTCTCATCATAGGCCTGCTCATAGCCTCCAGACGTTGCAATCGCCCCGCTTTTCAGCGCCAGCTCTGTCGGGAACTTCCCCTGCCCATGAGGATCCTCTACGGCAATATGCCACACGTGATCGCCTTCAACACGAATATCACCTCCAGCGTTTATCATAAAGGACTCAACGCCCTCACGCTGGAGCACATCCGCAGCCCGGTCCACAATATAGCCCTTGCCGATTCCATCAAAAGTCAATGCCATGCCAGACTTTGCAAACTGAATATCTCGCCCCTTGATCTGCACTGCAGAACCATCCACAAGCGACAATGCCTCTGCAAGTTCTTTGCGATCAACGTGCATCCGCCCCGAAGGGGCAGCATGAGACGACAGGTACGACACGACAGGTAAAACGGAGGCATCAAACGCGCCCCCTGTCTGGCCATAGATTCGCCCGGCTTCCTGTGCAAGAGCACCCAGCTCTGGGCTTGCGCCCCGGAGCACTCCAGCACTGTTCAAATGAGACAGCTCCGTCCCGTCCTTGTGCCGATCAAATATTTCACAAAGACGGTGCATCTCCTCCACTGCGCGCCCAACAGCCTGCTGAGCGCGATCCAGTGAAGAATCATACAGCGTAAACTGAACAAAAGTTCCCATTGTAAACCGGGTCTGGGACAGCTTATACCGCCCATCCTTCTCCTGAACATTGCCAAACGCAATTTCTGCGCTCGCTGCGGCCGGAGAAAGAACAGCACCAAAACCAAGCACTCCACTCATGCGGAGAAACGATCTGCGTGTCATGTCCCAGAAACCCATGGCTAGTCCTCCTGCTCTTCAAGAAGCGATTTTACACCGGGCTGGCCTGCGTACTGTGCGCCAGCCGACGCATCATAACAGGTCAAGCCACAACGCAGGCAACGAGATGCCTCGCGCTCGGCAGAAGCCCTGTCCAGAGCCTTGCTCACTTCTTCGTGGAACGTCGAACGACGCTCCTCAACCGGAATCTCTGGAATCTGAACTCGCGGCACGGAGTACTCAACTTTCATGCCCTTCAGAATTGTTTCCGGAATAACGCGGAGCTGAGCATTCTCAGGAGCTTCAACCTTGCCTGTCGTAATCAACATATGGATGGAACGAGCGGCAACACGGCCATCAGAAACAGCCTGAACAATGGGACCACGCCCACGATACAGCTCGCCACCAATAAAGACGTCCGGCACGGCAGTCTGGAGCGTTTCTTTATTGGCGTCCAGGGTGCCCTTCTTGGTGAGCTTCATTTCGCACTCACCATCTTCAGACGTAAACGGAGCCAGATCAGCCACACGATCAGCGCAATTTACAACCAAATCGCACTGAATTGACGCTTCTGTTCCTTCAACAGGCTTTGGCTCACCAGTCGCCTTTTTCGGGTCTTTGTATTCGGTAGAAACATAGCGAACAGTCAGGCCATCTGCACCGGCTTCAATTGCGGTCGGTGTCGTCTTGAACAGAAGACTTGTGCCAAGCTCGGCAGCTCGGTCAATCTCCAGATTGTTCGCAGACATCTTTCGCTTGATGTGCTTTGTCAGCACAACAACGCTTGCCGCATGCAAACGACCAGCACTCCGGGCAACGTCCATTGCAGCGTTGGTGTCACCAACAATAACAAGGCGCTTGCCCTCAAGGTCTGGCTGGTTCTTTTTCAAGGTCGTCAGGAATTCAATGCCATTTACACACTGAGCACTCTCCTCGCCGGGAATGCCAAGGGCTGGCGTCTTCCATGCACCCGTTGCAACAAATGTTACCTCAAAGCCATCATTGCGAAGACTTTCAAGCGTTATGTCCTGACCAAAGACCGTTCCCGGCTCGGCAATAACGCCAAGATCCAGAATGCCCTGAACTTCCCATTCAGAAACACTCTGCGGAACACGATAATCAGGAATAGCATGGCGAACCATGCCACCAAGAGTCTGCTGCTTATCAAAAACATGAACTTCATATCCGAGTCGGCGCAGGTAAAAGGCGCAGCTCAATCCAGCGGCACCACCACCAACAACCGCAACCCGGTGTCCATTGGCAGGATTACACGATACCGGAACCCGTCCACCGGATTCCATTTCCCAGTCAGCGACGTGGCGCTCAAGGGAATTAATGGCAATGCCTTCATCAACGATCTGACGACGGCAAATTGTTTCACAGCCATGCGGGCAAATGCGTCCAACAATACCTGGAAGTGCAATACGTTTTTTGAGCGTCAGCAGCGCTTCGCCCATTTCATTCTTCTTGATCTGCTGAATCATGGTTCGCACATCAAGCTGTGCAGGACATTTCTGCATGCACGGAGCAAGGCAGTCATCCAGCTGATTCATGTGCAGCAGCTCGCTCGACAGGCCATTGACCCGAATCGCCCCTGTCGGACACGCCTCTACGCACTGCCCACAGGCAACACACAAAGACCTGTTCACAACAGGCAAGCCCTCTTCGGACATCTCAATGGCGCCAAAGGAACACGCCTTGACGCAAGAACCCTTCCCAAGACATGCCATTCCGCAAATCTTGTCGCCACCATACAGCATGGCCATAGCCCGGCAGTCTTCGACGCCGTTATAGTCATACAGCTCTCTGGCTCGCTTGCCGCCAGTACAAATACCAGCCGCAACCTTGGGTTCCTTAAAGGCAACAGACATGCCCATAACACGCGCTACAGCCGTTGCGGTTTCCATTCCGCCAGCCACACACAGCTCTGGGGATGCTTCGCCAGCGACAACAGCCGCTGCAGCAGCACTACATCCGGGATAGCCACAGCCACCACAGTTTGCACCGGGCAGGCAGGCTTCGACCTCGGCAATGCGCGGGTCTTCTTTCACATGCAAAACCTTGGATGCAACAGCCAGAATAGATGCTGCGGCAAAACCAAGTCCAGAAAGCAAGAATATCGACGTACTCGCCATAACGTTTACCCTTCCTGACAGTTAGCCACCTTCCCCGCTTTTCTGGCTACGCTCCAGCGTGCTTGAGCGCGACAGCCACAAGGGCAACGTCGACACACAAAACCAAAAAAGCAGGCACAGCCAGCTTGGCATGGCGTGAAAACGCGGAACCCGGAAAGAAGCGGCCAGAACGGTGCTTCGGCTTGGGCATCAGGTTCCCCCCGGTATAAACGACTCCAGAAAACAGCAGCACGAACAAAACGCCATGCAGCAGGGAGCCTACGGCCAGGGCACATCCACCAAGGACTAAGGCGACAGAATTCATCATATTACATTCCTCTCACGATTTAGCGGTGTTGCAGCACCGGCTAGGCGGCCATGCCCTGGAATGCAAAAAATGCAAGCGACATGAGACCGGCCATCACCAATGCACTTGGGACTCCGCGAAATACATGAGGGAGGGGTGAGATGTCCAGTCTTTCTCTAATGGACGACAGAATTACCAATGCAATGGTAAAGCCTGCGCCAGATGCAAGAGCAAAAACAATGGACTTCAAGAAACTATATTCACTGCGCTGAACCATGATTGCTACACCCAGTACGGCGCAGTTCGTCGTGATAAGCGGCAGGAACAAACCAAGAGACTTGTACAGCGGCGGAATGGCCTTCTTGAGAAACATTTCAACAAACTGGACAAGCGACGCAATAATCAGAATAAACGCGATGGTTTGCAGATACTCAAGACCATTGGGCTTGAGTGCATACACATGGACGGGCCAGGTAATGGCTGTTGCCATCACCAAAACAAACATAACAGCACCGCCCATGCCGAGTGCGACATCAATACTCTTGGACGTCCCCATAAACGGGCAGGTACCAAGATACTGCACCAGCACGATGTTGTTGATAAAAATTGCGGAAATTACGAGCAGAAAGTATTCCATAGCACTTTCCCATTCAGCTAAGGTTGGTGAGATTACTTACCGCAACCACCACAGGAGCCACAGTCTCCACCACAGCCAGCGATCGGCTTGGGTGCAGGCAGACTCTTGCGCTTGGCATTCCAGATGTTGAACGCGTTCATGCATGCCAGAATGACACCGAGGCAGATAAATGCACCCGGAGCCTTTACCATCATGATGAATGGCTCAAAGCTGTCCCACATAACGGGCACGCCAAAGACGGTTCCGTTTCCGAGAACCTCACGCAGCACACCAAGAAAGGTTAACGCCATTGTGAAGCCAAGTCCCATGCCCAGTGCGTCCATAATGGAGTACCAGACATTATTCTTGGAAGCGAAAGCCTCAGCTCGTCCCAAAATCAGACAGTTAACAACAATCAGCGGAACAAAGATGCCAAGCTGCTGATACAAAGGATAAGTGTACGCCTGCATGAGCAGCTCAACAGCAACAACAATGGATGCTGCAATAACAATATAGCAGGCAATTCGTACCTTAGAGGGAATGACCTTTCGCAAGGTTGAAATAAAGATATTGGACAGGGTCAAAACAAAGAGGACCGCAAGTCCCATACCCAGACCATTTTCTGCAGAAGACGTCACAGCAAGGGTCGGACAGAGTCCAAGCACAACGCGGAACGGCGGAAGCTCGTCCCACAGACCCTTGGAGAATTCTTTCCATGTTCTGTTCATTGTGTTCCCCTATTTGTTTAAGGCTGTCAGAATCTGGCTTCTGTTCTTTGCGTAAACCTGCATAGCCTTCTTCACAGCCTCAACGGCGCCCTTGGAGGAGTAGCTCGCTCCAGACACACCTTCAATGCCAGCACCAAGATCAAGACGGCTCATCGCGTGGCCTTTGAACTGACTGGTAAATGCAGGAAGGGTGACACGGCTTCCCAGACCTGGAGTTTCAGTCTGGGTGGTGATGCCAATGCCAAGCAGAGCACTCGACTCAGTGGAAAAGCCAACCATCACACCAATATCCCCAGAATATCCGGGAGCAAAAGTTTCGAGCGCAAAGCCCGTCAGCTTCCCTTTTTGCTTAACGGGGAAAATCGTCAATTCGCCCTCGTCAGCAGGGACATTGATTCGCTCGGCAATGGGATTGTTGTCATGCATTCCGACAACTTCCATCAGGGCTGGCCCCTGCACGTACGTCAAAACCTGAGATTCAATACGGTCTTTTGTCATTCCTTTTAGCGTTGCCAGAGAGAATCCGGAAACACCACAGATGACAGACAAAACCAGAACCATGCTCAAAATTTCTTTCATTGTGCTCTAGCCTCCAAAAGGTCGTGGCCGAATGCGATCAAGCAACGGGCTAAGGAGATTTGCCAGAAGAATGGCAAAGGTCACGCCATCAGGATACATGCCATAAACGCGAATAATCATGACCAGAATGCCGCCAATCAATCCGAAAAGGAGCTGGGGAGTCCGGCCAGTTGGACTGGAAGATGTATCTGTTGCGAGGAAGAATGCCCCAAAGATCACGCTGCCACCAAGAACGTGGTACAAGCCTAAAACATACAGTTCAGGATTCAGCATGTGGTACAGCTCGGCTGTTGCAAAAACGCCAACAAGAAAAGCCACCGGGATGTACCAGCGAATTTTCCGTGTTCCGATCAGGAAGATGCCGCCAAGGAGCAAGGCTGCAACCTGAGAAGCACCGATAGACCCAAGCGTGTGACCAAGGAACAGATCCGTGTAGGAATACTGCGACATCAGCGCCTCTGGCCCAAAGAACTTCAGCTGGGCAAGAGGTTCGTTCAGCGCATTGCTTGCCATTGTCAGGTCAATATCGAGGGAGGCAGGCCAAGAGATTCGGCACACAGCCCATGCAACAAGAGGAGCACACAGGGGGCTTGAACCGCCACCGCCAAAAACCATACGGCCAAGCGATGCGGTCAGCGCTGCACCCAGAACAACCGTCCACCACGGAGTCTGCGCTGGAAGCAAAAACGCAAAAAGCACTCCCATGTAGAATGCGTTAAAATTATCAACATCAATGTCCCGGCCCATCATCTTCTGGCAGAGCGCCTCAACGAGGACACATACAGAACCAGACAGGGCAAAGACACGAATAGCGCCCATTCCGTAGGTACTGACGGCCATAACAATTGCCGGTAGCAATGCCAGAAGCCCATACAGAGAAAGGCGGCGAATGCCATCTCCCACCCGCCAGTGTGGACCAGTGCTCACAGTCAGCAGGCGCTCACCACTGGCAAGGGGTTTGATTACTGGAGGAGTCATAAGAATCTGTCCTTCTTGCTTAAAGATTCAGATCAGCGAAGCACTAGGCTCCAAGCTGACGCTGCTTTTTTGCAAACCTGATGAGCTGAAGCAGAGGGCGGCGTGCCATGCAATGTGCGGCGCAAAGCCCACATTCAAAACACAGATCCAGCCCATGAGTCGCAGCCTTCTCAAACTCGTTAAACTCTGCGTAACGGGTAATGAGGTTTGGCTGGAGGCGTGCAGGACAGTGCAGAACGCATTCACCACAGTTAATGCAGTACACATTCTCCACCGGAACAATCTGCCCTTTTCGGACAATCCCCACAGCCAGACACCGTTCTGTCAGCCCCTGATCGAGGCTGTACGCAGACTCGCCAGTCATCATTCCGCCAACGCGAAGGATGTCCCCATCCCGAACGTCCGTGCCGAGCTGTTCCAAAACAGCTCCAACAGGAGTCCCAAGCGGAACTCTCCAGTTTGCATCAGCAATGGTCAGAATCGTTTCGGCCAGAGGAAGCCCTGTTTCAACGACCCGCCCAATCTGCCAAAGCCGCAGGGCATTCACGACCACTACGCCTTTGGGATTTTCTTTTCCTGTGGCAGCCTTCACAACCAAAGGATCGAGGGAGTTGGGATACACAGCCTTGATACCCAACAGCTCGCAGCCTTGTGGAGCTTCTGGCTTACGCTGTTCATCGTGAGCCAAAATACAGCGGGACGGCTGCACAAGGCGCTTCACAAGTTCCAGCCCTTTTTCCAGCGTCGGCATTTCATCTTTAATGAGTTGAGCCTGAACCAAAACACCCGGTTCAGTATTCAACCCATTCACGATCAAAAGCTCTGCTGCTTCAAGTCCTTCTGTTGAGATGCCAAAAACACGAAGTTGCTCCAACAGCTCCTCGCCACGTGGGATCGCCGAGAAGTCGATGGGGTCAATGCTGGCATCGCCATCAGGGACAAGCGAAACAAAGGCCACAGTCATTTTTGAGATTTTTCCTGCCAGAGGAGCAGAAACATCAGCCCCGTGTGCAGTCTGGGCTTTGGCTATCTGTGTTCCACGCGGCACGACTTTGCCACGCTTTGCAGTCACAGACATATCCTTAACCCGTACATTCAGGAGCCGGGGGGCAGGCAATTCCCGAATAGCATCCGCTGGCTCATGACCAAGAGACAAATCGAGTTTTTTCATAAGGCTACTTCCTGGCATGACATTCGTAACAGCTTTGTTCACCGTAAGGTCCAGCCTCTTCTGACTGATGGCAGCCCATGCATTGGTCATGGAAGGCATCACCACGCGTCGGAATCATTTCTGGATCTGGACGATCATCTTCGGCGAGTTGTGTCCCAGCCTTGGGAGCGTCATCGTGGCAGCGCAGGCAGTACTCCTTGTCTGGGAAAGCTGTCTGATGCTTGATCTTGAAATCGTTATCAAACTCTTTTGGATGACAGCTCCCACACGGAACAGGAGAAACATTTTCGTTTTCTGAACCGCCGTGATGACAGTCATCGCAGGAGTATCCGTAGTCATCCGCATGCTCAACATGAGAAGAAATGACCCTGCCACCTGTATTGTCCAAAACAAATCGTGCAGGGACGGGCTTTTCATCAGAAGAAGCTCCGTAACCAACCACGGCGACAACAAGACAAATGGCGACAACCGCTAGTATGGACGTATATCGCTTTTGCAACAGTCCCACCCCTTGAAACGTTGAGTTTCCCATGCCTGGGCTTTGCCCGGCATGCCAAAGGCCTTGTGCCCAAGGTTTTCACCATCTGTATGCTTGCGTACACAGTATTTGCCATGTCGAAATATTGGGGAGAGCTTCGGGACAAGCTCTTTTTCGGAAGCACGGCAAAGGGCGAAATCTGGCTCAGCCGAACCTAACACCTTGGATGCGCAAGAAAATTATTCAGCAAGCACTATGTCAGCTGGCTGACGATAGATTGCATAAGCCGAAAAGAACGAGTTGACAAGAGAGAAACAGGAGCACAAAGGGACGTATTTTTAAACTTTTAGAATTATACTAGAAGAATATACTTTCAAAATTTATTTGTAATTTTCCATTTTCATAGCAGTATGGCGCAGCTCATGATTGAAATTTCACAAGTAGAACAGAGCCAATTTCGTTTTTCCCCCGCTCTACCCATTTTCCGTCACAATACTGTTTCGTTTTATGGTGCTTATTCTTAAAAATGCATACGAAACTATTGTTTAGTACATTCAATTTTTGTGTGTCAAAAAGTGTCAGTTAGCCGAAACTTTTGTGCTATTTTATTCAATACTCAAAATATTGTTTACGCAGCTGTCTACCGCCATCACCCACCTTTCCATAAGCGCCACATCCCCAAAAGAGTGTCCTCCACCCGACACGAAGCACAAACAAAAATGCAACTGGTTTACAGGAACATAAAAGGGGTTATACTATCGACACGGCTTATCGCTTCCAAACCAAGGAAAGGCAGAATGCAGAACACATTTACATGGAGGACAGAATGAAAACACGCCGAACAGTACATGCACTTGCCATGACGCTCGCGCTGATCTTTTGCACAGCGCAGCTTGCCTCTGCAGCCCTTCCAGAATTCTCTGAACTGGCCCAAAAGGCCGGAAGCGCTGTGGTCAACATCAACACGGTGAAGACCATAAAACAGAACCAGCAGATGCAGGAGTTTTTCCGCTTTCACAAACGCGGAACTCCTTTAGATGATTTTTTTGACCAGTTTGAACGCTACTTCAACAGACCCAACCAGCGCCCCAGAAAAGAACGCTCCCTTGGTTCTGGCTTCATCATCTCTCAGGACGGTTTTATCGTGACGAACAATCACGTCATTGCTGGTGCTGATGAAGTTTCTGTAACGCTTCAGGGCGCAGAAAAAACACTTCCGGCCAAAATCATTGGTCGCGATCCGGAAACCGATCTCGCCCTGCTCAAGGTCACGACATCCCAAAAGCTGAAAACCCTGCGCTTTGGCAGCTCCAAAGACGCCAAGGTCGGGCAGTGGGTTATGGCCATTGGCAATCCTTTTGGTCTTGACCACTCTGTTACCGCAGGCATCATCAGCGCCAAGGGCAGAATCATTGGTTCCGGCCCCTTCGATGATTTTATTCAGACAGACGCATCCATCAACCCCGGCAACTCTGGCGGTCCCCTCCTGAACCTGAATGGCGAAGTTATAGGTATCAACACCGCCATTGTCGCATCTGGTCAGGGCATTGGCTTTGCCATCCCGTCTGATCTTGCCAAACGGGTTATCGATCAGCTCAAGTCCAACAAAAAAGTTTCCCGCGGCTGGATTGGCGTGACCATCCAGAACATGGATGAAAACACCGCCAAGGCTTTGGACCTCAAGCAGAAACGCGGCGCACTGATTGCCTCTGTTATTGATGGAGAACCTGCCGCAAAAGCTGGCATGAAGGCTGGCGACGTTGTTATCAAGGTTGAAGGACAGCCCATCAAAGACGCAAGCGCCCTGCTCAAGAGCATAGCATCCTACAAGCCCGGTGAACGCGTTGGCGTTACGGTCTGGCGCAACGGCTCCGAAAAAAATCTCAAGATCAAGCTCGGCGAACGCAAGACTCAGCAGGCAATGGCCGGACTCAATCAGAAGTCACAGCCTGAATCTGCAATTGGACTGCGCCTTCGCACTCCAAACAAGGAAGAAGCCCGCGCTCTTGGACTGGACAAGCCACAGGGTCTGCTCATCATTGGCGTTCAGCAAAATTCTGCGGCCGAAACTGCTGGTCTCCGCCCCGGTGATGTTATCCTCCAGGCGAACCAGAAGGCCGTGAATTCCGTAAAAACCTTTGATGCCATTCTCACAGGCGAAGCCCAGAAAAAGGGTGTTGTCCTGCTGCTGATCCAGCGCCAAGGAAGAACACTCTTCATGTCGATTGCTCTCCCAAAAGGAAAGTAACGCGCCCATAACACTAAACAGAAGAGGAAGGTCCACACGGGCCTTCCTTTTTTTCTCTCACTTGAAAAAAACACCGCTTTCAGCAAAACTCCCACCCATGACAACAGACCACGCCACAACCACACTTCATGCAGGATGCAAGGTGAACCTCAATCTGTTCATCTGCGGCCTGCGGGAAGACGGATATCACGAACTGGACAGTATTTTCCTTCCATTGCCCGAGCCTCATGACACGCTCACCATCACCCGGGAGGCAAAACCGGGCTTCCGCATGAGTTCTTCCGTAAAAGCACTTGAAACCATGCACACCACCCTGCACTCCGCATATGACAAATTTTGCGAAGCGACAGGGACCAATCCTGGCCTGCGCCTGCATCTTGAGAAGGGAATCCCCTCCGGTGCGGGGCTTGGTGGCGGCAGTTCAGACGCTGCCGCGTTCCTCCAGTTCCTGAATGAGAATGCAGGCGAAAACGCCCTTCCACAGGAAAGACTGCACAGGATCGCCACGGCTGTTGGTGCTGATGTCCCGTTTTTTTTAATGAATAGCCCAGCCCATGCTTCAGGAATTGGCGAAAAACTTCGCAGAGTTTCACTTGATCTACGAGGTTTATCTCTGCTACTCTTGTGCCCGCCTGTGCACGTCCCGACAAATTGGGCGTACAAAGCATGGGACAAAGCGTTCCTCGCAAAAAATCATGACGAAAAAACAAGCGAAAGCTTGACATGCAGGGCCAGTACCGGTAAGTGCTTCCCCTGCTCTGAACGCCTGCTTCTCAATAGCTTTGAAAGTGTTGTTTTCAAAGCCTATCCAAAACTTCGCTCGCTCAAAGAGGAGCTGCTCCTTTCTGGCGCAGCGAGTGCGGTTATGAGCGGCAGCGGGGCCAGTCTGTTTGCCCTTTTCCGTTCTTACTCGACAGCAAGTCGGGTCGCGAAAAGATTGCAGCAGGCAGGCTTGTCCATCTATTTACATTCGTTTGATGCTGGGGTGTAGCCAAGGCGGTTAAGGCAACGGGTTTTGGTCCCGTCACTCGAGGGTTCGAGTCCTTCCACCCCAGCCATATATTTTTTTCAAGGAAAACCACGATGGCTATTGGCGAATTGAAAATCATGACTGGCTCGGCAAACCCTGAGCTTGCCACTGAGATTTGCAATCACCTTGGTTGCGAACTCACTCCGTGTCTGACGGACACGTTCAGCGATGGTGAAATCCGAGTGGAAATTGGCTCCAACGTCCGTGGAGCTGATGTTTTTGTTGTGCAGCCTACCTGCGCACCGGTCAACTTCCACCTGATGGAGCTCAGCATCATGCTGGACGCTCTCAAGCGTGCCAGCGTTGGTCGTGTCACTGCAGTCGTGCCGTACTACGGCTACGCCCGTCAGGACCGCAAGGTAGCACCTCGTGCACCCATCACCGCCAAGCTCGTGTCTGACTTCCTGACTGTTGCCGGCATTGACCGCTTGGTCACTGTTGACCTGCACGCTGGCCAGATTCAGGGCTTCTTCAACCTTCCGGTTGATAACCTTTACGCTGCCCCTGCACTGCTGGATCCGCTTCGCAAGTACGATAGCAAAGACCTTGTTATCGTTTCTCCCGACGCTGGTGGCGTTGAGCGCGCTCGTGCTTACGCAAAGCGTCTTGGTGCTGGCCTGGCCATCATCGACAAGCGCCGCGACTGCCCGAATCAGGCAAAAGCAATGCATGTTATCGGCGACGT
The DNA here is from genome assembly GCF_900167065.1 of Desulfobaculum bizertense DSM 18034. Taxonomy (NCBI): domain Bacteria; kingdom Pseudomonadati; phylum Thermodesulfobacteriota; class Desulfovibrionia; order Desulfovibrionales; family Desulfovibrionaceae; genus Desulfobaculum; species Desulfobaculum bizertense. The sequence continues at coordinate 487,217 of NZ_FUYA01000002.1, read as the reverse complement.
AAAGGGCAAGACAGCCATCGTTGTTGACGATATGATTGATACAGCTGGAACCATTTGCGCTGGCGCTAAAGTTCTTGTAGAGAACGGTGCCAAGGAAGTACTGGCCTGTGCCACACATCCTGTCCTTTCTGGACCAGCTGTTGAACGCCTTGAGAATTCGCTGTACAAAGAGGTCTTCGTAACGAACTCCATTCCTCTGAAGGACAACGCGAAATCCTGCTCCAAAATCAAGGCTATTTCCCTGGCAAGTCTGCTGGGTAAGGCTATCCACAACATTCATACGGAATCTTCCGTAAGTGTGTTGTTCGTATAATTTTGTAATTTGAAGATCACCGCCGGGCCCGCCTTGGAACCGGGCGGGAACAGCTTGAAGGAGATACTCATGTCTGAACAGGTTACGCTCAAGGCCGCCGTACGAGAGGAAACCGGCAAGGGCTCCTGCCGCACCCTGCGCATTGAGAAAATGGTGCCCGGCGTTTTCTACGCCAAAAATGAAAACGTTCTCATCAAGGCACCTCTGATGAGCCTTGAAAAGGTTTACGCTGCTGTGAAAACTTCTCAGCTTCTGAGCCTTGAAATCGAAGGAAAAGGCACCTTCACCGCTCTGATTAAAGAGCTGGTTCGCCACCCCTTCAAGAACGAAATCACTCACTTCGACATCATGGGCGTCGACATGGAAAAGACTGTCCGTGTTTCCGTTCCTATGGTTACCGTTGGCCGCGCAGCGAGCATGGCTATGGGTTCCAGACTCGAAGTGTACCGTTCCATCGCTACCATCGAATGCCTGCCCGGAAACATCCCGGCATCCATCGAAATTGACATCACGAACTTCAAGGACAACGACACCCTTCAGATTGAAGACGTTGTTGTTCCCGAAGGCGTTAAGAAAATTTATGATGACAATTTCGCTGTTCTCCGTCTCGTTGCAAAGGGCGCTGCCATTGCAGAAGACGAAGAAGAAGAGGCATAAATCTGTCTTTCTTGCAGGGCTTCGGGTTTCCGAAGCCCTGTATTTTTTCTGGCACACAGGAACCGTTCAGGTTTCCCCCTCCTCCGCTTCTGGCTTCCCTAGCCTCTCCCACTCCTTCCCTTTTCCGGATCTGCACGTTCTGGCGGCTCTTCCGAACAGGCAGGCGTTTCGATTATGAAAAAATACGCAGGACTTCTGGTCGGCTTAGGTAATCCTGGTGTCGAATATGAAAACACCAGGCATAATTTCGGTTTTATGTTTGCTGATGCAGTACGTAGCAACGCAGGCGAAAGTGCCTGCACCCGCCTCTCGGTTGGTGACGACTGCATGGCGTGGGACTGTGCCATTATTCGCTCCAAGCCACACTGGATTATTGCTAAGCCACTGACATACATGAATCTCAGTGGCATCGCCGTAAAACGGCTGTGCAACAAATTTGGTATCACTCCCGAAAACGTCGTGGTCGCTCATGATGACCTTGATCTGCCGCTTGGGAAAATGAAACTCAAGAAAGGCGGAGGATCTGCCGGACACAATGGACTCAAGTCCATCATGGAAGAGCTTGGCTCTGCACAGTTTATTCGACTGCGCATGGGCATAGGTCGACCAGACCAGCGCGGCGGAGTCCGCGACTACGTTTTGGAACCATTTGAACCTGCCGAACAGGACACTCTTGATGCGACACTTGCCGCAGCCAAAAAAGGCCTGGGTATTTTCATTCGGCGAGGAATGCCACTTGCCGTGCAGCACATAAACAGTTTTAGCGCTCTTTCTTCGGACCAAAATCCGAAGAGCTAGACGAAACAGGCTCTTTGATATATATTTCTGGAGTTGCGTGCTTCACAGAGAGTTATGGAGATAAGGTAACGTGTTTCAAAAAGATGAACTCGTCGTATACCCGGCACAGGGTGTCGGTGTTGTAGAAAGAATCGAGGAACAGGAAATCGGTGGCGCTAAGGCCGAATTTTACATCGTTCGGATCCTCAGCAACAACGTGACCCTTATGGTTCCCGTTCTCAATGCTGAGAACGTGGGCCTTCGTCACGTCTGCTCCAAAGAAAAAGCAGAATCCATTATTGATTCCCTGAAGGACCGTTCGGACTTCACAGGCTATTCCGGTCAGAACTGGAACCGCCGCTACCGCGAATATTCAGAAAATCTGAAAAGCGGTGACTTGGCCGACGTCGCATACGTCCTGAAGGAACTGCTCCTCATCGGAAAAGACAAAGAATTGTCTTTTGGCGAGCACAGACTGCTTGAGCAGGCAATGGGGCTTCTGACCCTTGAGCTTGCACATGCTCTCGACAAAGAGCAGGACGAAGTCCGTGCCCAGATCGAAGAACTCTTCTCAGACGTTCTTGAACCTCAAAAAGAAGAGTAAAATTTTCTTGCCTTCAGACATCTGCTAGGCTAAAGCATCTATTGCTAAGTAGTTTGCAAGTATCTCTACTGATGCTGCTACATTACTCAATCTACACTTCCTAGCATTTTCTCTTTTTTATTTTGCAAAGCCTTTGTGATTCGCGATGAATGCATCGCGGAACGGAGCCGATACATACCGGCTCCGTCATGGGGCTTATTATTTAGATAAGCTGCATTCGTTTTTTCTGTCACTTCCGGACGGTTTATCTATATAATACTTTTTATGGGGCGTACCCCATGCTCACCTCATCAAGCCAAGAATCTATCAGATCACACCTGCGCCATGGAGAAGGCCATGCACCAATCTGAACTCAAAGCCAAAAGCATGTCCGAGCTGATGGAGCTCGCGAACGAATACAAAATCGAGAACCCAAGCGGAATGCGCAAGCAGGAGCTGATTTTTGCTCTGCTCAAAGCCTGTGCATCCCAGAATGGCTCCATCTATGGAGAAGGCGTTCTGGAAATCCTTCCTGACGGATTCGGTTTCCTCCGCTCTCCCATGTACAGCTACATGCCCGGCCCAGACGACATCTATGTCTCACCATCCCAGATCCGCCGCTTTGGTCTGCGCAAGGGTGATGTCATTTCTGGTCAGATCCGACCACCCAAAGAAGGGGAACGGTATTTCGCCCTGCTTCGCGTCAACGAAATCGGTTTCGAAAAGCCCGAAGCAACCAAAAACCTCATCCTCTTTGATAATCTGACCCCCGTCTATCCCGACGAACATTTCCGCCTCGAAAATGGAAAAGAAAGTTTTTCAGCACGCATCATCGACCTGCTTTCCCCCATCGGAAAAGGTCAGCGCGCACTTTTCGTGGCTCCCCCCCGCACCGGTAAAACCGTCCTGCTGCAAACTGTCGCAAACTCCATCAAAGCGAATTTCCCTGACACCTACCTGATCGTTCTTCTCATTGACGAACGCCCAGAAGAAGTCACGGACATGGAGCGCACGGTTAACGCCGAAGTTGTCAGCTCGACCTTTGACGAGCCGCCGCAGCGCCATGTTCAGGTCGCTGAAATGGTCATGGAAAAGGCCAAGCGCCTTGTTGAGCGTAAGAAAGACGTTGTCATTCTGCTCGACTCCATCACCCGCCTCGGCCGTGCGTACAACGCTGTGACTCCTTCCTCTGGCCGCGTGCTTTCCGGTGGTCTGGATGCAAATGCACTCCAGCGCCCCAAGCGCTTCTTTGGCGCAGCACGTAACGTGGAAGAAGGCGGCAGCCTGACCATCATTGCAACGGCACTCATTGATACCGGTTCCCGCATGGACGAGGTTATCTTTGAAGAGTTCAAGGGCACTGGTAACAGTGAAGTTTACCTTGACCGCCACCTGTCCGAAAAGCGCATCTTCCCTGCTATGGACATCAACCGCTCCGGCACCAGAAAGGAAGAGCTGCTGCTCTCCCCAGAAGTGCTCAACCGCGTGTGGATACTCCGCAAGGTGCTTGCTCCAATGAATCCTATCGATTCTATGGAATTCCTGCTCAAGAAGATGAAAAACACCAAAAACAACAAAGACTTTTTGGACATGATGAACAAGTAGCTTTTTCTGCTGCTTTTCTGACTGAAATACAGGCCGAGACATTGTCTCGGCCTTTTTCATTTCCTGTGGCAAGACGTGCAGTTTCTTGGCTCTCCACACAGTTTAGGCTATGTAAAAGAGAGTTTTCTTTTCAGAAATAACCACTTTCCCGGGACCATTCATGCGAATTACTGCCCAAGATACAGGGCTTGCACGTTTTTTCCTGTGTATGCTGCTCATTGCCCAGCTTATTCTGGGACCACTTCTGAGTGCACAAACGGCCTCTGCCTCACTTCTTGGCGACTTTACCGTCAAGCAGGAAAAAGAGCTTGGAGAAAAATATAATACCCTGATGCGGGCACGGCTTCCGATCATTGAAGATCCGGAGATTACGCGCTACATCCGAGGCATTGTGGACGACATTGCTGTCCATGTGCCCAAGCTCGCTTTTACACTCAAAACCTCTGTGGTGCTCAACCACAATATCAATGCCTTTGCGGCTCCTGCTGGCTATGTCTACGTTTTCACTGGACTGATTACCAATTTTGACCACGAGGCCGAGCTGGCCGGAGTCATTGCGCATGAACTCGCGCACGTTTCCCACCGCCACCTCGCCGCACGCATCAAAAAGCAGCAGATTACGCAGCTGGGTATGCTGGCGGGTATGCTGGCAGGCATGTTCATGGGCATGGCCGCTGGTGGTGATAATGCCTCCGAAGCTGGCGAAGCCATGATTTATGGCTCTTTTGCTGCTGGCACACAGACCATGCTCAACTACAGCCGCGTAGACGAACGGGAAGCAGACCGCTCTGGAATGCAGTACCTTGTCGCCGCTGGCTACAACCCGAAAGGCATGGTTTCCGCGTTCCAAAAAATCAAAAAAAAGGCGTGGCTTGCAGGTGCAGGCAATCTGCCCAAGTACCTCAGCACTCACCCCGCTGTCGAAGAACGTATCACCTACCTTGATCGCAGCATCCAAAAAATGGACCCGGCTGTTCAGAAACGGCCAATGGATGACACAAAATTTCGACGCATCAAGGCCCTCATCATGGCACGCTTCCTTGATCCACAGATTGCTCTGGATGCCTTTTCCAAAGACGTTCAGCACGAGGAACAGGGGCTTGCGGACATGGGCCGGGGCATTGTGTATGCCCGCGAAAACAAAATCAGTGAAGCCAAGGCTGCCTTTGAAAAGGCTGTCAAAAAGGCGCCCAACGACCCGCTGATTCTTCGCGAAGCTGGTCGCTTCCACTATCTGAAAGGCGACCAGGACCTCGCGGTCAAATACCTGCAAAAAGCCGTCATTCTCAACGGCGATGATCTCTTTGCCCTCTTCTACTTTGCCCGGCTTCTGGACGACAAGGGAGAATCAAAACAGGCCATTCAGTACTTTGAGCGGATTCTGCGAACTCTCCCAGAAGATAGTGAAGTCCACTATTATCTGGGGCGGACCCTAGGAAAAAGCGGCCAGCTTTTTGAGGGCTACACCCAGCTTGCCTACAGTGCCATTTATGGCCTGAACAAGAAGAAAGCCAAGATGCACCTCAAAAAAGTTGAATCTCTCGCCAAAACAGACGCACAAAAAGAAGAACTCAAAAAGCTCAAGGAACTGTACAAGAAACGTTCAGAATTCTGGTAAGCCAACAGGGCGGCAGGTCTACGGAACTGCCGCTTTTTTTCATTCATACAGCCGCAGGAGCCTGTCCAATGTCATATAAAAATTGCCATTCCTGGAAATTCTGCCCCGGTACGCTCAGCATCTGCACCGGTGACATCACACGCTCACGAGCCGACGCCATTGTGAACGCGGCCAATTCTCAGCTTGCAGGCGGTGGCGGGGTCGACGGGGCCATTCATCACGCCGCAGGAGCCGAAGCCCTGCACGCAGCCTGCAAGGACATCATTCGCGAGCGCGGAAAACTCCCGGCGGGTCAGGCTGTGCTCACGCCCGGCTTTGCGCTTTCGGCCAAATACATCATTCATACGGTTGGCCCGGTCTGGCACGGTGGCACGCAAAACGAAGATGCCCTGCTTGCCTCCGCCTACTGGGAATCGGCACTCATTGCGGGACAAATTGGTTGCCAGTCTGTGGATTTTCCGGCCATCAGCTGCGGCGTCTATCACTTCCCAGTGGAGCATGCAGCAGAGATTGCCCTGAAAACTCTCAAAAAATCTCTAGATCAAGGTCTGGTCAAATCCGCATGCATGGTTATATTTTCTCGCGACAAGATGAATATCTGGCTCCGAGCCGGGGAAACGCTCTTTGAATCCCCCGCCGAGCCCTCATTGGGGTAAAGATTGCCCCACACATCCCGCAACGTACGAGGATAGAATGGAAATTCGAGGAACGACTATCGTTGCCGTTCAGGACGATAACGGCGTGACAATTGCTGGTGACGGACAGGTTACTTTGGGCCAGACCATGGCTCTCAAGCACGGCGCCCGCAAGGTTCGCCGTCTGTATCACGAAAAAGTTGTGGCTGGCTTTGCTGGTTCCACAGCTGATGCGTTCACCCTGTTTGAACGCTTTGAAGCCAAGCTTGAAGAGTTTGGCGGCAACCTGACCCGAGCAGCAGTTGAGCTGGCCAAAGAGTGGCGCATGGACAAGTACCTGCGCAAGCTCGAGGCTCTCATGATCGTCGCTGATGCAGAAAACATCCTCATTCTCACTGGTAACGGCGATGTCATGAGCCCAGATGATGGCGTTACAGCCATTGGTTCTGGCGGAGCATACGCCCTTTCCGCAGCCCGCGCCCTCAAGCGCAACACCGATCTCAGCACCGAAGAAATCGCGCAGAAAGCAATGGAAATTGCAGCTGAAATCTGTGTCTTCACCAACGATCACATCATCGTTGAATCCCAGAAAAAATAATGCCTATACGGGTGCCACGCGCACCCTTTGAGGAGTTTTTACGTGCAAGTTTTGACCCCAAGAGAAATTGTCTCAGAGCTTGACCGCTACATTATCGGTCAGAAAGAAGCCAAGCGCATGGTTGCCATTGCCATGCGTAACCGCTGGCGTCGCCAGCAGCTTGCCCCTGAGCTGCGCGACGAAATCGCCCCCAAGAACATCATCATGATTGGACCTACTGGCGTGGGTAAGACCGAAATTGCCCGCCGCCTCGCCAATCTTGCTGGCGCTCCGTTCTTCAAGGTCGAAGCCTCCAAGTTCACGGAAGTGGGCTATGTTGGCCGCGACGTAGAATCCATGATTCGCGACCTCATGGAGATCGCCATCAATCTGGTTCACAAAGAAGAAGGCGAACGCGTTCACGTGAAGGCAGAAAAGCACGCAGAAGACCGCCTGCTTGACCTGCTGCTCCCCGGCAAAAGCACCCCTGCCCCGCAGGACATCTATGCTGCTGGTCCTGACGGCCAGGTGCAGGAGCAAAAAAACGACTCCACTCGCGACAAGCTGCGTACCCTGTGGCGTCAGGGCAAGCTGGACGACCGTCAGGTCGAGGTCGAGGTCAATGCCTCTGGCCCGAACGTTGGAATCATGGCCATGCCCGGCATGGATGACATGGGTTCCCAGATTCGCGACGTCATGAGCAGCTTCATGCCGCAGCAGAAAAAGACAAAGCGCATGAACCTGCGCGATGCCTATGACGTGCTGCTTCAGGAAGAAAGCGAAAAACTCATCGACCACGACCGCGTGGCAGAAATTGCCAAGGAACGTGTGGAACAGGGCGGCATCATCTTTATCGACGAAATCGACAAAGTCTGTGCTGGCGCCAACAAGCAGAACAGCGCAGACGTATCTCGTGAAGGCGTTCAGCGCGACCTGCTTCCCATTGTTGAGGGAAGCGTCGTCAACACCAAGTACGGCATGATCCACACGGATCACATCCTGTTCATTGCTGCTGGCGCATTCCACCTGTCCAAGCCTTCTGACCTCATTCCTGAACTTCAGGGCCGTTTCCCCATTCGCGTGGAACTGTCCAGCCTCGGCAAGGACGAATTCGTCCGCATCCTCAAAGAGCCAAAGAATGCACTCACCGTGCAGTACAAGGCCCTGCTGGAAACCGAAGGCCTTGAGCTTGAGTTCACCGAAGACGCAGTGAAAGAAATTGCAGGCTATGCAGAACGCATCAACGAGGAAACCGAAAACATCGGTGCCCGCCGCCTGTACACCATCCTTGAACGCGTCTTGCAGGATCTTGCATTTGACGCCCCGGACAAGAGTGGTCAGACTATCACCGTTGACCGCGACTATGTCCGCGCTCATCTGGAAGAAGTGGTCGAAGACCGCGATCTTTCCCGCTACATTCTCTAGTTCTACATCAAAGGGTCAGCCGCGGGGCTGGCCCTCTCGAAAAAAGGAGATTCTTGAGGTGGACAAGGACGTCTTGCTCAAATCTGAGGTACTGCTTGAGGCCCTGCCCTATATCAGGCAATTCTACAAAAAGACCATTGTCATCAAGTACGGTGGTCATGCAATGAAGGACGAAGCCCTGAAACAGGCTTTTGCCAAATGCGTGACCCTGCTCCGATACATTGGCGTCAACCCCGTGATTGTGCACGGTGGTGGTCCTCAGATTGGACGAATGCTTGACCAGCTGAATATCCCAAGTGCCTTCCGTGATGGCCTTCGCATCACAGACGACGCCACCATGAACGTGGTGGAGATGGTGCTTGCTGGTCAGGTAAACAAACAGATTGTCAACCAGCTCAATCTGGCTGGTGGCCGCGCTGTTGGTATTTCTGGCAAGGATGGCGAAACGATTCGCTGCCGCAAGCTGGAGCTGGCTGTTGACCGTGAGAATCTCGCTCCGGAAATCATTGACCTTGGTCACGTTGGGGAAGTGACAGGCATTGACCCCACCCTGATTCGCGGGCTGATGCGTGACGGATTTATTCCGGTCATTGCCCCGGTTGGTGTCGACGAGAACGGCGAGACGTATAACATCAACGCCGATACGGTCGCTTCTGCTGTCGCTGTTGCGCTGGAAGCCAGAAGCCTTGTGCTCCTGACCGATGTGTGCGGTATTCTCGACAAAAAAAAGGATCGTATCTCGTCCGTTGACGTCAAGGGCATCATGAAGCTCATCGAAGACGGAACCGTGAGCGGCGGAATGATTCCTAAAGTCCAGTGTTGTGTGGAAGCTGTGAGTGGTGGCGTCCAAAAGGCGCAGATCATTGACGGTGGCGTGCCCAACTCTCTGCTTTTGGAACTGTTTACCGAACAGGGTATCGGTACAGAGATTCTTCTGGATTTACCGTAATTTTCATCATGACAAAAAAAGCCCGGATTCCTGTGAATCCGGGCTTTTTTTGTATGCGTCTGCAAAATTTAGTCAACGAGGCAGACTTCTTCCTTGCCATCGCGTTCGGTCAGGAACACATCGACATGCTCGCCACGGCGGGTTTCCACGGTGGTCCCCACGTAATCTGCCTGAATCGGCAGCTCACGGTGTCCACGGTCAACCAGCACCATCAGTTCAACCTGACGGGGGCGGCCAAAGTCCAAAATGGCTTCCAGCGCGGCACGAATCGTCCGGCCAGTAAACAGCACGTCATCGACAAGGATGATCTCCTTGCCATCGATATCAAACAAAATCTCTGTCTTGTTGATCTGCGGCTGTACTTCAAGAGAAGTCCAGTCATCACGATAGAGATTGATATCCAGGATACCCGAAGGGATTTCTTTGTTCAGGCGGGTCTCGAGAGCCTTGCGCAGACGCGCGGCAAGGTCCACACCACGGCGCTGGATGCCAAGAATGGCAACTTTGCTACAATCGCCGTGACGCTCATTAATCTCCATAGCCATACGTTCGAGGGTGCGGCCGATCTCATCGGCATTCAATACTACTTTTTTCTTACTCGTCATGTTCTCTCCACGCTTCCGGTTCAGGTGATCCTGAGCTTCAGGCTCGCTTGCCTGCACTGTTGATATAATAGCACTCTTCAAGACGCAATATCCAGCCCATTCTCTTTTACCCACATAGACAAAATCTATACTGAAAAACAATTCCTATCAATACGGTTGACAAAATCACGGGGCATACTTACTTAGGACATTCACCAATTTCTGGAGGTACCATGCTTCAAGTTTCTGACAAAGCACGCGAGGAGCTGATTTCCTTTTTCAAGGGAAAAGACATGACTCCCGTTCGTGTATATCTCGCTCCCGGCGGTTGATCCGGGCCTCGGCTGTCATTGGCTCTGGATGAGCCAAAAGGATCCGACGAAGTCTTCGAAATCGAAGGCGGACTCAAGTTTGTTATCGACAAGCAGCTGCTCGCTACGGCTGCTCCTGTGAAAGTTGACGTCACCTACACCGGTTTCGTCATCGACTCTAACATGCCCGTGGGTGGCGGAAGCTGCGGTGGCGGCGACTGCTCGAGCGGAGGCTGCGGTTCTTCCGGAAGCTGCTGCGGCAGTTAATCCATTTTCCGCATATTCAGCGGTCCTGATTTTTTCAGGGCCGCTTTTTTGTGCCCAAAACCTGACCCTTTGCGCCCTTTTATTAATTTTTTCTATGCACTCTATTGACAAAATTTAGTCACAGCTTAATTCTCATGTCCTGATTGACAGAAAAAAACATTAGGAGTGCACACATGGTTAGCATTACTCAGGCTGCTCGCGAAGAGCTGGTCAAGTTTTTTGAAGATAAAGACGTCAGCCCCATCCGCATTTATCTTGCACCGGGCGGCTGCTCTGGTCCTCGCCTTTCTCTGGCACTGGACAAGGCCAACGAAAGCGATGACAGCTTTGACCTCGGCGACAATCTGACTTTTGTTGTCGACAAGAATCTCTGCGCAAAGGCTCAGCCTATCACCATCGACATGAGCTACGCAGGTTTTGTACTGGAATCCTCTCTTGATCTCGGAAACGAAGGTGGCTGCGGTGGCGGCTGCGGTGGTTGTGGCTCCAGCAGCAGCTGCTGCGGAAGCTAGACTCCACACTTTTTCGATACCTTAGGCGGCATAAGCCGCCTTTTTTTATGCCCGTCGTTCAGCAAAATAAATTCATAGGAAAAGACTTCTGTACTCTTCCGACTTATGCCTTCCCTTTCACGCCTCTGCGATGTATGAAGGGGGTCCAGACCAAAGGTGGCATGTCCTCGAACGCAAACGTTTTTTCCACTTGAAGGCACGACTATGCACGAACTCTCTATTGCCCAGAGTCTCCTCGCTATTATTCGGGAAGAAATGGATAAACATGAGCTGACCAAGCTCCGCAAAGTTAGGGTAAAACATGGCAAACTCGCGGCGATTGTTCCCGAAGCTCTGGAATTCGCGTTTGAGGCATGTATTGCGAATACCCCGCTTGAAGGCGCAGAACTCGAAATGGAATGCGTCCCACTCAAGCTGAAGTGCAGCGCCTGCGGAACCCTGTTCTCACCCGAAGACCCAGACACGCTCTTTATTCCCTGTCCCAACTGTGGGGAAGGAATTGGGCACCAGGTCTTGCAGGGCAAAGAACTCTACCTTGACAACATGGAGGCCGAATAAGGCCCGTTACGCCCGTGCAAAAACACGTAGCAGCAACGCATTCCCAAGGAGAAGCACTTATGGAAATCCCAGTTGTTCGAAATATTCTTGAAGCCAATGACCGTATCTCTGCACAGTTACGCAAAATTTTTGGCCAGCATAAAATTCTTGTGCTCAACCTGATCAGCTCTCCCGGTTCCGGCAAAACCTCCACTCTGGAGCGGACACTGGAAGACCTGCGAAAAGAATTCAATATGGCCGTTATTGAAGGCGACATCCTGACCGACAACGACGCCCGCCGCGTTGCCGCAACAGGCGCTCAGGCCGTCCAGATTAATACTGACGGAGCCTGTCACCTCGACAGCTCTATGGTTCTTGAGGCACTGGATTCTCTGGACCTCGAAGGTCTGGATATCCTGTTTGTTGAAAATGTCGGTAACCTTGTCTGCCCCGCAGAATTTGAAGTCGGCGAAGACTTCAAGGTTGCCCTGCTTTCCGTCACAGAAGGCGACGACAAGCCAGAAAAGTATCCCCTTCTCTTTGCCGAGTCTGCTGTTATGCTGCTGAACAAGGTCGATCTGTTGCCATACGTTGATTTTGACATGGACCGCGCCCGCAAGTTTGCAACCGGACTCAACAAGGAAATCAGCATTTACCCCATTTCCTGCAAAACCTGCGAAGGCCTCGAAGGCTGGTACGCATGGCTCAGGCAGATGGTTAAAGAAAAGAAGCAGGCCTAGCTGAGGCCAGGAGCTTATAACAGAATGACATTCCCGGAAGATCTCCCAAGTGAAGCCATACTCAATTCCATTGCTGATGGCGTTTTCACCGTCGACCTTGATTGGAACATCACCTTTTTCAATCAGGCGGCTGCACGCATAACCGGGGTTTCCCGCGAGGAAGCTCTTGGTCAAAAGTGTTGGGAGGTCTTTCACTCGACCCTTTGTGACGGCGACTGTGCGCTTCGGGCCTGTGTCGCCGATTCTGGGTCTATTTCTAACCGCTCAATTTTCATTGTTCGTCCGGATGGGGAAAAAATCCCCATTTCCATTTCTGCAGCACCACTTTATGACAACGAAAACAAGGTCATTGGTGGCGTTGAGACCTTCCGTGACCTCACGGACATTCATCTGCTGCGCAAGGAAATGCAAAGCTCCTACAGCTTTGAGGACATCGTAGGAAAATCCCGCGCACTTGGGCGTACCTTCCGCATCCTTCCCCAAATCGCCAAAAGTGAAGCCACAGTGCTCCTGCTTGGAGAATCCGGTACAGGCAAGGAACTCTTTGCCCGCGCCCTGCACACGCTCAGTTCCCGTGCCAACGGTCCTTTTGTCGCTGTCAACTGCGGCGCGCTCCCAGACACCCTGCTGGAGTCCGAACTCTTCGGCTACAAGGCTGGCGCATTCACCGACGCAAAGCGTGACCGCGCAGGACGATTTGAAACAGCTCGTGGGGGCACTATTTTCCTTGATGAAATTGGAGATATGCCTCAGCAGCTTCAGGTTAAGCTTTTGCGGGTCTTGCAGGACATGACCTATGAGCCTCTGGGTTCCGAGCGAAGTGTCAAAGCTGATGTTCGAGTCATTGCCGCCACCAACAAAGATCTTGAAATGCTGGTCCAGAATGGCACCTTCCGTCAGGACCTGTATTACCGTCTTAATGTTGCCCAGCTGAACTTGCCGCCACTGAGAGAACGCCGGGAAGACATTCCTCTGCTCATCAGCCACTTTGTCCGCAAGCTCAATGCCATGCAGGGCAAACATATTGAAGGCGTGTCCGAAGACGTGCTGTCTATTCTTATGCGCCATCCCTTCCCCGGAAATGTTCGCGAGCTGGAAAACATCCTTGAATTTTCCTTTATTCTTTGCCCCAGCGGCTTCATTCAGCTTGAGCACCTGCCAGAGCACATGCAGCCCGGCCCAGACAGCCAGCAAAGCGCAGGCTTTGACGAGGGGCCAATGACTCTCGAAGAAATCAAATGCCGTGCCGTGCACCGTGCTTTAGAAAGAAACGACGGGCGTCGTATGAAAACCTGCCGTGAACTTGGCATCTCCAAAGACACCCTTAGGCGCATGATTCGCCGATGCGAAGAAATGGGCGAAAAATAAGCCCTACCCCTGAAAGCTTCGGGCGCTTTTTTCGTCTTTTTTCTCTCCTTTTTTAAGTCTGCTTTACCTAAGCCTTCTATTTTTATATGCTTTTCTGAAATGGCATCATACATGCTCTCTGGAACAGTATGGGCATGACATATCGTCATGTTCAAACCTCTCGCTGTCCGAGGAACCGCATGAACCTCTGTCTGGCATGCTACGAAAACCGTCTGGCGTCACTGCTTGAAAACGCCACCTGCTTTCAGCTTTTCACCTATGATGAAAACGAGCTGAAACAGAGCGGCGGATTTGAGCTCGCCCAGCGCGACACGACCAACCTTGTCAGTGCGCTGGAATCCTGCGGCGTCGATGTCCTGATCTGTGGCGGAGTCACAGGCTGCACCCGTCGTCTTATTCAACAGGCAGGCATTGAACTGCATCCCTGGGTCCGAGGGACTCAGAACGAAGTTTTGCAGGCATTCCAGAGCAAAACGCTTGATGCGCTCGCCATGCCCGGATGCGGCGGTCACCGCTGCGGACGGGGGCGGATGTCGTCCGACATCATCGCGCCGGGCTGTGGACACCGGAATCAGGGTCGCTACTGCGGAAATGAATCGGGGCGGGGACTTCAGACTGGAAAAACTCCGAAAAAGGGAGGCTCTTCATGAAGATTGCCATTACAAGTCAGGGACAGACCCTCGACAGTGCCGTTGACCTTCGCTTTGGTCGTGCTGCTGGATTTGTTGTTGTGGATACGGAAACCCAGCAGACCAGCTTTTCTGATAACGCCCAGAACCTGACCCTTGCTCAGGGAGCAGGCATTCAGGCTGCCCAGAATGTTGCCCGCACCGGTGCAGAAGCCGTTATCACTGGTCACGTTGGCCCCAAGGCCTACGCCGCACTGCATAAGGGTGGCATCAAAATTTACCTCGGTGCCAACGGTACTGTGGACGAAGCCCTCAAGGCTTTTCAGGCTGGCACACTGGAGCCTGCTGATTCCGCCGACAAGGAAGGACACTGGTAGGCCGACGATATGAAAAACGGGATGTTTACTCTCGCCATTGCCAGCGGCAAGGGTGGAACAGGCAAAACGACTGTTTCCGCCAACCTTGCTGCCTGGCTCGCAGAACATGGTCACAAGGTTTCTGCCCTTGACTGCGACGTCGAAGAACCCAACCTGCACCTTTTCCTTCGCCCCGAATGGAAAAAGACTCAGGCCGAATCTGTTCCGGTTCCTGTTGTCGACGAAGACAAGTGCACGGGCGATGCCTGCCGCAAATGTACTGAGCTGTGCCGCTTTAAGGCCCTCATCATCATGGGCGGCTCAGTCATGGTCTTTCCTGAACTCTGCCACGGCTGCGGACTGTGCACCCTTGCGTGCCCAGAGCAGGCCATTAGCGAAGGAAAGCGTGAAATCGGCAAGGTTCACATTGGGACATCGACACTGCCCGCATCTGCCCCGCTTCCTATGGCTGGCGGAGAAATGCGCATCGGTGAAGCAATGGCTCCGCCGCTCATCAAGGCTGTTAAGCGTGATGGTCCACAGGCAGACATCAGAATCCTCGACTGCCCTCCCGGCACAAGCTGCCCGGTTATTGCTGGTCTTGGAAGCTCTGACCTCGCTGTGCTGGTCACAGAACCCACGCCTTTTGGCCTGCACGACCTGACCCTTGCGGTTGGCGTGTTGCGCAAAATGCAGATTCCCTTTGGCGTCGTCATCAATCGCGACGGCATGGGGGATGACCGAACCCGCGAGTACCTGACAAAGGAAGGGATTCCGCTTCTCGGCTCCCTGCCCCATTCCACAGAAGCCGCTCACTGCTATTCCCAGGGCAAGCTGCATATTGATGCCCTTCCGGACTTCCGGGACGCATACAAAACGCTTTGGGACAACATTACGGCGCTGGCAGAAAAGGCAGGTGTGGCATGAAGGAACTCGTTGTCATTAGTGGAAAAGGTGGCACCGGAAAAACAACGGTGACCGCAGGGCTTTCGAGCCTTGGCCCCAAAAAAGTGCTGGCAGACTGCGACGTTGATGCCGCTGACCTGCACCTTATTTTGAAGCCAACGGTTCGCGCCACACATGAATTTTTTAGCGGTGAGCTGGCAAGCATTGACTCCAGCCTGTGTGTCGAGTGTGGCCAGTGCATTGAGCACTGCCGCTACGACGCCATCACCCCAGATTTTGTTGTCCATAAAGAGCACTGCGAAGGCTGCGGAGCCTGCGAATTTGTGTGTCCCTCCGGGGCTGCCATCATGCAGGAACGCATGTGCGGCCACTGGTACGACTCCGAAACCCGCTTTGGCTCCATGATCCACGCCGCGCTTGGCATTGGCGAAGAAAATTCTGGCAAGCTTGTGACCACGGTTCGCAAGGAAGCCCGCAGGGTCGCCGAAGACGCAGACGTTGATCTGATTCTGACTGATGGCCCTCCCGGAGTTGGCTGCCCTGTCATCGCCTCTCTTGGCGGAACAGACATGGCCCTTGCCGTTGCAGAGCCGACCCTCTCGGCCATGCACGACCTCCAGCGAGTCCACAAGCTCACCGAACATTTCAGGGTGCCCATGATGGCCGTCATTAACAAGTCGGACATCAATGAAGAAATCACAGAGATGATCCGTCAGTGGTGTGCAGAGTCCGGTGTTGAAATTGCTGGAGTTCTGCCGTACGACCAGACCGTTACCGCAGCACAAATCCACGGAAAGAGTGTTGTGGAATACGATCCCGACGGGTTCGGACAAAAAATGCAGAGCATTTGGGAAAACGTTTCCAAACGGCTTTGCGACTAGGCTAAGATCAGGAGGATCACTATGAGTGAATGCGGCAGCTGCTCAGGCAACTGCTCCGAGGGTTCCTGTCAGCAGGAAAACCCTCAGGACCAGAGAATTAAAAAGGCACTGGGCAGAATCAAAAATAAAATCGTTGTCATGTCCGGTAAGGGCGGCGTCGGCAAGTCTACTGTTGCCACCAACATCGCTGTTGCCCTTTCCATGGCAGGCCTGAAAGTCGGTCTGCTGGACGTTGACGTTCATGGCCCGAGCGTTCCCCGCCTGCTTTCCCTGCAGGATGCACAGCCCCACATGGAGCGTGATTGCATGGAACCCGTGGCATGGAGCAAAAACCTGAGCGTTATGTCTCTCGGTTTCCTGCTTCCTTCCAAGGACGACGCTGTTATCTGGCGTGGCCCGGTCAAAATCGGTCTCATTCGTCAGTTCATCTCCGACGTACTCTGGGGCGATCTTGATTTTCTGATCGTTGACTGCCCTCCGGGAACCGGCGACGAGCCGCTTTCCGCCATGCAGGAACTTGGCAAGGACGCCAAGGCCGTTATCGTCACCACTCCTCAGGGCGTGGCTATCGACGACGTCCGCCGCTCCGTGACCTTCTGCAACGAAGTCGGTAACGAAATCTTTGGTATTGTCGAGAACATGAGCGGCTTTGTCTGCTCCAAGTGCGGCAATGTCGAAAACGTCTTCGGCACCGGTGGTGGTGAAGCTCTCGCCAAGGAAGTTGGCGTGCGTTTCCTCGGCCGCATTCCCATGAATGCAGACGTTGCTCGCGCTGGCGACGAAGGCTTCCCGCTTTCCAAGCTTGGCGACCACTCCCCGGCTGGCGAAGCACTGAACCACATCATCAAGCCCCTGATCGACCTCGCTGGTCGCCTTCAGGAGCAGAAGGGTGGCGAAGTCGACAGCTCCCTGCCTGAATCTGGCGACACAACCCTCGTTGCTATTCCTGTAGCACAGGGCCAGCTCTGCCAGCACTTCGGCCATTGCGAAAAGTTCGCACTGCTGGAAGTCGACAACGCTTCTCGTGAAATCAAGAGCGGCAAGCTCGTTGATCCGCCGGCGCATGAGCCGGGCGTTCTCCCTCGCTGGCTTGCAGACAAGGGTTGTAACCTTGTCCTCGCTGGTGGCATGGGTGCCCGTGCACAGAGCCTGTTCACCGAAAACGGCATCAAGGTCGTTGTCGGCGCACAGGGCGGCGATCCCGAAGAAGTCCTCAAGAGCTATCTCAGCGGCAGCCTTGTCGTTGGCGAAAACATCTGCGACCACTAGGCCGCGGTCGTAAACTCTCGTGACGCGCAAGGGGGCGGGCATGTGCCCGCCCCCTTTTTTGCATTCCCACAAACAGCACAACTTGGTATTCTCCAGTATATTTTCCCTCTGGAGGTTCCATGACACATTCACTTCGCCTTGCGCTTCTGGCAGTCCTTGCCGTTCTTCTGGGCGCATGTGCCCCCAAAATTTCTCTGTATCCAGACTACTCTGCCCCACTTTTGGAGCAGCATATTTCCGGCCAGGGTGAAAACAAAATTGCCCTTGTTTACGTCACAGGTCCCATAACAACAAACCCACGGAAAAGTTTTGGTCTCAACAGCGTCACCCGCCCCAGTGTGGTGCAGGAAACTGTTGCCCAGCTCCACAAAGCCGGTTCTGACCCCAGCGTTCGCGCTCTTGTGCTCATTGTTGACTCTCCCGGCGGGACAGTTGTCGCCTCTGATCTGCTCTATACGGAACTCATGAAATTCCGCAGGATCACAAACAAGCCCATTGTGGTACAAATGCTCAACGTTGCAGCCAGCGGCGGCTATTATCTGTCTCTCGCCGCAAACTTAATACACGCGACGCCGTCTACCATTACCGGCTCTGTAGGGACCATCTTTGTTTCCCCTCAGGTCTATGGACTCATGGACAAGCTCGGGCTTGGCGCAACTGTCATCAAATCCGGACGCTACAAAGACATCGGCTCCCCGCTTCGCCCCAGTCAAAAAGAGGAACTCAAGGCCCTGCAAAACATGATCGACAGCATGAATTCCCGCTTCCTCAAGCTCGTAAAAACCCAGCGAAAGCTTGACCAAAAGGCACTGAACGCGGTAGCCGAAGCACGTGTGCTCCTTGCGGGTGAAGCTCTGGAGCTTGGTCTTGTGGATGCCATTGGCTACACAGACTCAGCCATTGCCGAAGCCAAAAAACTCGCTGGAATTACTGGAAATGCACGCGTTATCGCATACCGCAGAACACAGTATCCAGATGACAACGTATATAACACCGCCACGGGCCAGTGGGCACAGGACAGCTTCCTCCAGAACACGGGCGTCCAGATTAATCTTTTCCCGAATCTGCCGACCGGATTTTACCATCTCTGGGCACCGGAACTGTCACCGTCTGCTTCCCAATTTTAGCTGGCGGGAGAAAGGAGGGTCTTATGGATTCTGAATGGGTTACAGTTGCGACGTTTCCGGTCCTGAATCAGGATGTCGCAAAAGAAGTGGAGCGCTGGGAAGGTGTTGCAGAAGACATGGCCCTGTATCCCGAACGAAATGTTCGATACCTTGAAAAAGACAACCAGGTGCTGGTGCAGGTTTCTCAGTCCATCAACGCCGCGTTTGATGGCGGACTTGGACCGGTATAACGGTTTTTCCGCATCGCAAAAGAAAACGGCCAGCTTTTCGCTGGCCGTTTTTTCTTTCACACCTCCGTGACCTCATCCCCGATGTCACGAATATATTCTCGCATGTCTGTCTCTTTCCACTGCTTGCTGACCCAGTAGGCTGACGCCCAGATCATGAGCGCCGTTGCCTGCGTATCACTGAGCTGCCGAAGTTTTTTCTCGATCATTTCCTGATCTGCCCCATATTTCATATGCAGACGGTTCAGGTCACAGGCGTCCTGCACCCGAAGCATCAAATATGGCAAACGGGTTTGTTCCGGCATCAGCCGCATGTCTTTATGCGAGCCAAGAAGCGTCAAAAGTTCCGGAGTGGAAAAAAGCCCCCGAAGCTGACGCAAAGAACGAAAGAATGTATCAACAGCCCAGGGAACAAGAAACTCTGCCCCCGCGCTTTTGGTTCGAAAACACTCTTTAAGCCACTGTTCATGTTCTGATGATATACGTGCTGCAACTTGTGCCATAGCAAGCTCCCTACTCAAAAAATCAACAATTTTGAGTTAGTAGAAAAGTATACCATTCCAGAAAATTTGCATCAAGACTCTTTCTAGACTTTATCAAGTACTCTTTGCGAGTCAAAAAGCATTTTCCTCAACATTACAGACAGCAAGACAAAATTTATATCACGTTCTTTTTTCCAACAACAGGTAATCACCTGTTATTCATCATCCATTTTAATTGCGTAAACGTTTTTCCACCGTTTTCCAGTCACATACACAATACCATCTTTTTCATTCCAGGCGATTCCATTAGCGACGCCACCCCCTCGGGCAGACTCTTCGCGCACAAAATCACCAATGTTGAGCCAAAACAGGACACGTCCAGATTCGGGATCAATGCCTGCAATACGGTCTGAGCGCCAGACATTGGCCAGAATGACACCTTCTGCCCATTCCAGCTCGTTGAGAAGACGCACGGGTTTGCCACCATCCGTCACCCGGAGGCGCTTTTTGATTCGAAAATTTTCAATATCCCGCTGGAAAAGACTGTCACTGCCATTGCTCTGCCAGAAGCTCCGTCCATCCGTTGTCAGGCCCCAGCCTGCGCCAGCATAACGCCGCGTCTCCAGGAGGCGCAGGCTCTCGCGGTCACGAATTTGAAGCTCATGTTTTTTCCACGTCAGCAGATACAGCTTGTCTCCCAGCACCGTACATCCCTCAGCAAAGACATCTGGGTCCAGTGAAATGCTTTGAACTGGCCGAGTCGAATACAAAATTCGGCTGGAAAGACAGGAAAGGCCATACAGACCAGAGCTTTCAAACAGACGGCCCTCGAAATAGCTCAGCCCCTGCGTAAAAAGCAGTTCGTTGTGGGGCAAAACCTCCTCAAGTTCAAAACCCCGCTGCCCGGCAGAAAAAATTTCATCCGAACTTTCATTTGCATACGCTGATTGCGTACAAATAAACGGGTTACAAGTACTTAAAAAAGCAGTAAAAAGACAAGAAATCGCAAAAAATCCATAAATACTGCCACTTCTCGCGAACTTTAAAAATTTATTCATAGATATTTCCCCTTCATTAAATTCATGGTAAAGACGAATAAAATCAGCAGGAATTGAAGGGCCTGCACCGCGCTTTTTGCGCACAATTCTCAATCCCACAGGTTTCCCTATAAACCAGTGGGCATTCACTAGTTTTTCAAGGAGTTTTTCAAATGGTCAAGTCGATCTACGTAGGGAATTTGCCCTGGAGCAGCTCTGAAGCTGATGTACGTGAGCTGTTCGAACAATACGGACAGGTAAGCTCCGTCAAAATCATAGAAGATCACGAAACAGGCCGCTCTCGCGGATTTTGCTTCGTCGAAATGGAAGCAAATGAAGCTGACGAAGCAATCAACCAGCTCCAGAGCGCTTCCCTTGATGGCCGGGCCTTGCGTATCAATGAAGCACGTCCCCGTGCACCACGTCCGCCCCGCCGCTGGTAGACCGAGCACTCACGTCTAAACAAAAAGCCCGTGACGCTTCTGCGTTACGGGCTTTCTTTTTACCGGGATATGCTTACTCTTCGTCAAGTCCCTTCAGAGTCTTTCCAAGCTGGGTCATCTTGGCCCGGATGTAGCTGGCAGCCACGTCGCCGAGATCCGCATCTCCGCTGTGAGCAAGGCCATAGCTTCGCAGATCTTCGTCAATCTGCTTTTCCATACGCTCGGATTCAAGAAACATCAGATAGATAAGAATCAGGGTTGCATTGTTGTCGTCAGTACCATCACACAGCATTTCGAGCTGCTTGACGGGCACAGTCTCAAAGAGACGCTCGACGAACATGCCAATCCACTTGTCATAGAGCTGAGGCAAAAGCGGGGGAATGATCTCGGACAACTTGTCTGCTGCACGTTCGTCAGCACCGGTCATCGTCACCCCAAAGAATTCAGCCAGAGCTTCCTTCCGATCCGCATCATTGCGGGAAACACGCTCCCGGACTGTCTCCGTGATGTGTTTCCGCATCTCCTGCATATCCATTCCCATCGCTAGTTCTCCACTCGAAGGGTGGAGTTCGGGCAGGTGTCGGACTGCATGCACAGTTCACAGCCACCACGGAACGGGAACGGAGTGTACAC
The DNA here is from genome assembly GCF_900167065.1 of Desulfobaculum bizertense DSM 18034. Taxonomy (NCBI): domain Bacteria; kingdom Pseudomonadati; phylum Thermodesulfobacteriota; class Desulfovibrionia; order Desulfovibrionales; family Desulfovibrionaceae; genus Desulfobaculum; species Desulfobaculum bizertense. Next base: position 465,769 of record NZ_FUYA01000002.1, on the reverse strand, counting down.
GGCATACTGACGGTTCAGGCTGCCAATCTGCGCATTCCACTCGAGACCTTCTTTCTCAAAAAAGTCCAGAACGTCTTTCATGGGACGCGGCAACGGCGTGCAGTTTTCCATCAGTTCAGGAATCAGGCTCTGGGCAGAAATCATCACCAGGGTAATGGCGAGATTGTGGAACGCCATGCCATTGGCCGGGGACTCCTGCCAGGCTTCTTCCACTTTTCCCTCAACGTATTCGCTGAGGTACAGAAACAAAAAGCCCTCGTCATTTTTGGCGCTGGAGGGAACCAGCTTGTACGCAGAAACTCGATCTCTCCAATCTTCCCACGCAGCTTCAAGCTTTTCCAAAAGGCCCTGCTCAATGCGGGACTCTCCGCAAACCTGTAAATAATACATTACATCAAATTCAGGCTTTGTCTGAACCGATGTCACTTTCAATTCGCTCATCTCTCAGGCTCCTTAGCTTGTATCGCGGACTTTCCCGCAGGCAGTCCGTCCGCTTCTTTACCGTCTTTCTGCCCGACGCTCAAGCCAAGCCTGAACAAAGCATGATTTTCCGCACTCCAGCCCCCAAAACAGTCCAAAACCACCGCAAAAAGCTCTTCATGATTTTCCTGCACCAAAGGGGGATGACCTTGCAGAACTTTTCCTTTATAGCCCTCTTGGGCACTGCACGGGCCCACAAAATTTCACAACATAGGAGTAAGCATCATGGCTAACCCAAAAGTACGCCTGGAAACTTCCAAAGGCGATATTCTCGTTGAACTTTTTGAGAGCGAAGCTCCAGAGACCGTCAAAAACTTCCTGCGCTACGTTGACGAGGAGTTCTATGACGGAACCATCTTCCACCGCGTCATCAAAGGCTTCATGGTTCAGGGCGGCGGCATGGACTCGCAGATGCGGGAACGTGACACCCACGAGCCTGTGAAAAACGAAGCCAACAACGGCGTCAAGAACACCCGTGGCACCCTCGCAATGGCCCGCACAATGGACCCACACAGTGCAACTGCCCAGTTCTTCATCAACACCGTTGACAACGGTTTCCTGAACTTCAAGGGCGAAAACACTCAGGGCTGGGGCTACTGCGTGTTTGGTCAGGTTGTCGAAGGCATAGACGCCGTCGACGCTATGGAAAGCGAACGCACTCGCAGCTTCGGCTACCATCAGGACGTGCCTGCTGACACCATCAGCATCATCAGCGCCCGCCGCGTCGAAGACTAATCGACTCCGTATAAAAAAACGCGCCCGAGCTTCTGCTTTGGCGCGTTTCTTTTTTTATTTTTTCAGCGACATTGCCGCGGCATAACCACTCGACCATGCCCACTGGAGGTTATAGCCTCCAAGCCAGCCCGTCACATCGACGCACTCTCCGATAAAATACAGTCCCGGAACAGAGCGCACCTGCATCGTCTTGGACGACAGGCACTGCGTGTCAACACCGCCGCCTGTCACCTCAGCCTTGGTCCAGCCCTCTGTCTTGGATGCCTTTAAGGTCCAGTGATGCACAGCCTGTGACAAGGTCTGCATTTCTTCACGGCGCAGGTCGCCCAGAGTCTTGTCTGCAAGAGGTCCAGCAATCGCCTGAGCAAAGCGCTGCGGCAGGTACTTGCCCAGCATGTTTTTCACATGAATCTTGGCCCGCTTTTCCTGACGCGCTGCTTTGACTTCCTGCTCAAAATCAATCTGGGGCAAAATGTTCAGCTCAAGCTCCATGCTCTTGTTCCAGAACGAAGACACCTGCAAAATCGCAGGACCAGACAGCCCTCTGTGGGTCAGCAACAAATCGTCACTAAAGCTCACATCTCCACAACGCACCTCGGCGCGGCAGGAGAGACCAGACAATTCAGCATAAGGCCACTGCGGCACCATAAGTGGAACCAGTGACGGACGCGGTGGCACAACGCGCAGCCCCAGCTTGTGGGCTACTTCATAGGCAAAGCCGCTTGACTGCAATGCAGGCCAGGAACGACCACCCGTCGCAATCACAAGCTGCTTGGCACCATAGCTCTGGCCATCCGTATACACGGTAAAGCCATCCTCACGCGCCTGAATATCTTCCACAGCACAGTTGGAGACCAGCCGGGCACCAGCTTCCACAGCGCAGCGCTCCAGCATTTCAGCAACGGCACCGCCACCCTGCTCGCAGAACATCTGTCCTTCGGCTTTTTCCTCAGCAGTCAGTCCTTCTTCAGCAAAAAAAGACAATGTATCCCACGGAGAAAACTGCGCCAGCGCAGACTTGCAGAAATGCGGGTTCTCAGAGAGATAGTGCCGGGCTTCGCAGTCCGTATTGGTAAAGTTGCAACGCCCACCACCTGCGATGCGAACCTTTCGGGCCAGCTTATGGCCCGGGTCCAGCACACAGACATCATGCCCCTGCCGGGCCGCCGTCAAAGCACAAAAAAGGCCGGATGCCCCGGCGCCAACAATCAGCACAGAATACGTTTTCATAATCTTTCTTTAAAAGGGCCGGTACACCGGCCCCCTGTTATGCGTTAATGCCCCAGATGCGCTCAAGAGCCGCGCGATTCTGGAGAATGATATTCATATACTGGACTTCCATTTCCAGCATTTCGGTATCGTGACGACGCAGCCATTCAGACAGCCAGGCCATCCGAAGTCCAAGCAAAAGCGGCACAAGCGTGTGCTCGTTCTGCTTGGTAATGACGCCTTTGTCACGCAGGCTCAGCACACAGGCGCGGCACAAGCCGCGCACCAGAGCACGCGGGTCTTCGCTTCCCACGCAGCCAAGGCAGTTTGCCAGATCATACAGTTCTGGCTTGAGTCCCATAAATTCCCAGTCCACGACAGCCTCAACCCGTCCCTTGCACCAAATGACATTCAGAGGATGAAAGTCACCGTGGCACAAAGCCTTGGGCGCGGAATCAAAAAGTTCTTCCCACTCCAGAAGCTGCCGAAGCACCGGAACAAGGGGAGCGTAAACATCCTGACGGCCTCGGGCAAGTGTTTCCGAAAGTTCCTGCACGTACGCATTGAGCGAAAACGGTTCGCTTTGGTCTGGAGCGGCCAGCCCTGCGGCATGAGTTCGGAACCCTGCCAGAAACTCTGCCACAGCTTCACCCCGGGCAGCGTCTTCAATGTACTCAGGACGAGGCAAAGCTTCGCCAGAAACATACGGCTGGAGCTGCCATGAGGACGAGGAATGATGCAGGACGAATTTTTCGCCCACCTTTTCATACGGCACAACAGCCGGGCACTGATTTTCTGCAAGCACAGCAAGGACCTGAGCGACGCGCTCTCTCCACGCATCCTGCCCCTCCTTCAACTGTTCCAGCACCCAGAGGCAGCCATCCTCTGCTTCGAGCACCTGCCGCCAGCCACAGCGCTCCGGACTTCCCACAAGAGGAATATCCTTCCGCACAGAGGAGAAGGCAACGCCAAACAAAGAAAGTATATCCCGAAAATCTGTTTCCTGTTCCTGAAGCATTGTTTCTCCTGTCTTTTCTTTGTGAAAAAGCGTTTACCCTTCCGTCATATCCTGTTGAATGTATTGCAATTACCAGGGAAGGGGCGTAGTTGTGATTTTGTATGCCCAGCCATTTAACAGTACAAGAGAAAGGCACCACATGCATACCTTTTCACAGTTTTTCCCACTCATAAAAATTGCTGCTGCGTTCGGCATCATGCTTACAGGCATTCGCCTGCGCATTGGCCTTGGACTCTCCATCCTTGCAGGTGGTGGTTCAATGGCCCTTTTTTTTGGACTCCCCATCAGCGCATGGCCGCAAAGTGCGGTCAACGGCATCATGGACCAGACCACCCTTTTCCTCGAACTTATTGTGAGCTGCATCATGGTGCTCTCGCACCTTCTGGAAAAGACAGGGCAATCAAAACGCCTTATGGCAGCGCTCTCGGTCTACATGCAGAACCCAAAGCTTCGGCTTATCTTTTTCCCAATTCTTATTGGGCTGTTGCCCATGCCCGGCGGAGCCGTCTTTTCTGCCCCTATGGTCGACAGCGTCTCCCACGGGATGCACCTAAAGGGGGAAGACAAAAGCGCCGTCAATTACTGGTTTCGGCACGTTCTGGAAATGTCGTGGCCACTGTATCCGGGCCTGCTTATGGCCTCGACTCTCTCAGGCCTGCCCATCACGCGGCTTGCGTTCTATAACCTTATGGCCTCGGTTATCTTTTTTATGCTTGGCTATATTTTTATTCTCAAGCCCATCATGGCCCGCGCCACCATTCTCCCCATTCCAGACAAACGAACTGGCGAAACATGGAAAGAAGCGCTTATAGCAGGCCTGCCGCTCATCACAGCCATTGGTGGTGCCATTGTTCTTGAATTCTTTATTGGCGTGTTCTTTCCCAGCGCGCCCTTTGAAATCGGCATCATTATAGCTCTGCTCAGCGCCATCACATGCTGCTTTGTGCAGAACCACTTTTCCATTGCCCCTGTTCTGGCGACATTTAAGGCCAAAAGCTTCTGGGGCATCCTGTGGGTCATCCTGACCATCTTTGTTTTCAAACAGCTCATTCATGACGCACAGGTCATTCAGGGACTGGCTCAGCTCGCCAGCGGAAGCACAGCGCTCATCGTCGCAGGCGTCTGCCTCCCCTTCCTTGTCGGCTTCATTTCGGGCATCACTCTGGCCTATGTGGGAAGCACCTTTCCCATCATGCTCGGCTTGCTCGCCCAGCTTGGTCTCCAGCAGTACACCCTGCAGTTTACCATCCTTGGCATGTTTGCAGGATTCACCGGAATTATGGTTTCCCCAATTCACATTTGTTTTCTCGTTTCCTGCGAATACTTCCGGGCAAACTTCACTCAGACGTGGCGGCGCATTGCCCTCCCCAGCATGCTCATCCTCTTCTTTGGGAGCATCTGGTTCTCCATCCTGATGGTTGCCTAAGCCGCGACCGCCCATTCCAAACACAGAATACAACGAAGCCCCCACGCGCTCTGCGTAGGGGCTTCTGTATGGAAATTGACGTGTCAGAGCACACCTGCACGATCAAGAAATATCCAGCAATGCCAGAACTCCTGAGCGTTGAGAGGCACCCTGACAAGGGTTACTTATCAAAGTTATTTCTGCGCCTTTTTGCGGCCGGCCATCTGATAACGCTTTTGCGCGTTGAGTTCAACCTTTCGCAGGCGGATAGATTCCGGAGTGACCTCGACCAGCTCATCTTCACGGATGAAGTGCAGTGCATGCTCCAGAGTTGTCGGCAGCACGTTGGTCAGAGTAACAGCCTCATCCTTACCGGATGCACGCATGTTGGTCAGCTTCTTACCCTTGGTCGGGTTCACGTCGATGTCGTTTTCGCGATTATGCTCGCCAACGATCATTCCTTCGTAAACCGGATCGTTCGGGGTCACGAACAGGCGGCCACGAGGCTCGAGGTTAAACAGAGCGTATGCAACGCCCTTACCTGCACGGTCAGAAACGATGGAACCAGAGAAACGGGTGGGAATGTCGCCACGGTAGTCGTCATAGCCTTCCAGCAGGGAGTTCATGATGCCAGTACCCTTGGTATCGGTCAGGAACTCGTCGCGGTAGCCAATCAGGCCACGGGAAGGAATGGTGAACTCCATACGAACACGGCCAGAGCCAGAGTTCACGAGGTTCATCATACGGCCCTTACGGCTTGCCAGTTTCTCAGTGATGATACCCATAGACTCTTCATCACAGTCAATAAAGAGGTGCTCAATGGGTTCCTTGAGCTTGCCGTCAACTTCCTTGAGGATAACCTCAGGACGACCAACGGTCAGCTCAAAGCCTTCACGGCGCATGGTTTCGATGATGATAGCCATCTGGAATTCACCACGGCCTTTCACCATGAAAGCATCTCTGTCGTCAGTGTCTTCCACGCGGATAGCCACGTTGGACAGAGCCTCGCGCATCAGGCGGTCACGGATCTTGCTGGAAGTCACGTGCTTGCCTTCCTGACCTGCGAGGGGGGAAGTATTAATACCAAAGCGCATGCTCACGGTAGGTTCGTCAACCGTGATACGGGGCAGTGCTTCGGGAGCGGTTACGGTACAAATGGTATCGCCGATGAATACATCTTCAATACCGGACAGAACAATGATGTCACCGGGAGTTGCGGTTTCTGTTTCCACAACCTTGGTGCCGTCATAAGTCTGAAGGCGGGTAACACGCAGGTTCTGCTGACCATTTTCGCCAATACAGGCGAGCTGCTCGTTGCTGTGAGCGCGTCCGTTAAAGACACGGCCAATAGCAAGGCGGCCAAGGTAGTCAGAGTAGCTCAGGTCAGAGACGAGCATCTGGAACGGCGCATCGGGATCGTATGCAGGAGCCGGAACTTCTTCAATAACGGCATCCAGCAGGATGTGCAGATTTTCTGCCTCTTCGTCCAGGGACTTCTTGGCAATACCCTGACGGCCAATGGCGTAGAACAGCGGGAACTCCAGCTGGTCTTCGTCAGCGCCAAGATCAATCAGCAGGTCATAGACTTCGTCCAGAACTTCGTCAGGACGAGCATCTGCACGGTCGATCTTGTTAATACAAACAATGATCTTGAGGCCAGACTTCAGCGCCTTCTCAAGCACGAATCGGGTCTGCGGCAGTGGGCCTTCTGAAGCATCAACAAGCAGAATGGCACCGTCGCACATGGACAGAGAGCGTTCTACTTCACCACCAAAGTCTGCGTGACCGGGAGTGTCAATGATGTTGATTTTCTTATCGCGCCAGTGGATGGAGCAGTTTTTTGCAGCAATGGTAATGCCGCGTTCGCGTTCCAGATCCATAGAATCCATCACGCGATCATCAACTTCCTGACCCTCACGGAACACACCGCTCTGCTTGAACATCTGGTCAACCAGTGTGGTCTTACCGTGGTCAACGTGAGCAATAATGGCAATATTGCGCAACGCTTCGTTGCGCGCTGTTTTTTTCGACATTTCTCTTGTCCTGAAATATGGGAAAATACGGCTTGAAAAAAAGGGGAGGCTCATCAGTCGGAACAAAGTCTTCCCGACTACGAAACGCGGTTACTTATCCAAAACAGAAGAAAAAAGCAAGACCTTTCTTTGCTGATCTTGCTTTTTCTTTTGCTCACCGCAAAAGCTTTTTTCTCAAAAAAGTCCGGGGCTAGCCAATTTCCTCGAAGAGTGCTTCCACATCAAGCACGAGGGCGTCCCGTTCTCCAATCATGCCGTATCCCAGTATGGGTACCTGATAAATTTCTTTTACCGGAATGGTAAAACCAGCCACAACCACCTGCTGTTGCCGGAGCACGTCATCCACAAGGAATGCCGCCTTTTTCTTCCCTACCCGGATAACAACAGCCTGCACGTCACCAGCCTGGAAGCTTTTGCCCCGGACGGATTCCAGCCCAAAGTATTCATCGAGCCGGAACAGTGGATACAGCTCGCCTCGCACATCCACTGTTTCGTCACCAGAAGGCATGGTGCTCAGTTCCTGTGGAGAAACAGCATACACTTCCAGCACTGACTGACTTGGTACAACAAAAATTTCTTCGCGCATCTGAACAATCAGGGCGTCCAGTATGCCTTCTGAAAGAGAGCGCTCAAGCGGAATTTCCAGCTCAAACAGCGAGCCGCGCCCTTTTTCGCTCTGAATGCGAATATCGCCGCCAAGGCGTCCACGAATTGAGTGAACAACAGCATCCATTCCCACACCGCGCCCAGAAATATCAGTCACTTTCTCGGCGGTGGAAAAGCCAGACTCCAGTATATACTGGAAAATTTCTTCGTCTGTCAGCCCTTCTTCTGGAGTCAGCAAGCCTCTGTCTATGGCCTTTTGCCGAATCCGCTCTGGGTCTAGCCCCCGGCCATCATCCCGAACAGCAAGTATAGCCTTGCCATTTTCCCTTCGTGCCGAAAGCGTCAGCTGCCCTTCTTCGGACTTTCCTGCGGCGACTCGTTCGCTGGAGCTTTCCAAACCATGATCCACAGCATTTCGCAACAGGTGCACAAGTGGTTCATTTATGTGTTCAACAATTGTCTTATCCAGCTCCAGATCATCACCCAGCACCTCAAAGTGAACCTTTTTCTCCATTTTGAGTGTCAGGCTCGACACCAGCCTGTGGATTGGAGTGAATATCTGTTTCAGCGGAACAAGTCGAATCTTTTCAACCTCTTCTTTAATGTGCCCTATCACACTCTCAAGCTCTTTCATCCCCGCAACGGCCTTGGCATCAAGTGAGGAATTCTGTGCTATAACAGCGTATTGTGTCATGAGTTTGCCAACGTATTCAATAAGCGAATCCAGTTTGTCCGTGCCAACCCGGATTGAGGCAATCTCTGTACTTTGGGCCTTGAGAGGCTGCTTTCCGGGCTGAACCTTGGCGCCTGCACCAGCCTGTTCTGCTCCATTCTGGACCGCAGCGGAAGAGCGCTTTTTTTCTGGCGTACGCTCTGCACCCTGCTCTTTTTTGTCTTCGCCCTGCCCCTTCATCTCTGCCTGTACCGCTGGATCAATATACTCCCCTGTGGCCCGCAGCTTCTGAATCTTCTCAGCGCGTGTTTCAACCACACCTGCCATTGAATACAACAGAAGACGCTGCCCATCTGTCATGCGCAACAGCGCCGTGACCATGTCTGGACTCACGGGAGCAATACCATCCTGCAACATGTCCATCAGCGTTGAAACACTCGTGTCTGCATAGCGAACCTGAGACAGTCCCAGATGCTCAAGCACACTTTTTACCTGCACAGGATTTGTCTTTCCACTCTCAAGAGAGAGAATTTCGGCTTCCAGACTTTCAAGGCATGCTTCAATGCTCTTCTTCATGAGGCACACCTCCCTGCCCTACGCATGGACTCTCATGCAGAGACTGATCAAAGCCCCAGGCATAATAGGTCGCACGGCAACCAGCACTCATTCCTTCCAGCTCCAGCTCATGTTCCTGCGCAAACAGCTCCAAAATTTCAAAAGACCGAGGACTCATACTTCGCACCTGCGACAAATCCAGCCGCAAACGGGGCGCATCCTGAACCGACTCCAAAGCCTCCCGCAACGAAGCTCGCTGCGGCGCAAGGTGCACACGGGGCATTCCAACGTGCAGAACAAGGACCCCATCAGCTTCTTCAATCTCAAGCTGTTCAGTGCCCGCATCGGCGCTTTCTCCATCTCCAGACGAGGCCTGCTCCAGACGAGACTCAAGACCAGCAAGCTCATCAGCATCAACAGCGCCCTGTTCCTGTATCTGGTCCAAAAGCTGAAACACATGCAAAACAGCCTGTACGCCAAGCGTGACAAACTCATCCCGCTCATCCAGCTCTCCGGCCTGTAATTTTTTGAGATAACTTTCAACATGGTGGGTAAAGGAAGAAACCGTCTCAAAACCAGACATAAAGCCCGTCACACCCTTGATGGTATGCAAAGGACGAGACAGAACCTCAATACCCTGCTGAAGATTCCCTTCACCAAGGAGTTCAGTTCCTTCCATAATCAACGGATAGAAATCATCATTCACCTGAGAGTAGAACTCAGTGACCATGTCGTCCTGTTCACTCATGCCAGCCTCCGTTCCATGCCCAAAACACCAAACGGCGCAGGGCACTATGCTCGTCCTGTTATACCACAGTTCAAAGCACGATGCGAACAAAGGTCACAAAAGACGCCACAGGGTCTAGAGTTTTCGCAATTCTGCAATCATCATATCAAGATACTGGTCAAGCTCCCTGACCTGCTGTCGGGCAAGGGTAAAATTCTCTCGCCGGGCGGACTGTTCCAGCGCCAGCAAAAGGTCATAGGCCCGGCCACTCGCAAAGTACCCAACAGCACCACGAAGCGTCTGCGCCTTCATCTCAAGGGCAAGGGCATCTGCATCGTCCACAGCACTGTTCAGCTCTTCCATCCGCAGGGGAGCGTCTTCTACAAAGAGTGACGCATTATCCCGCATAAACTCTCGCTGATTCCCAAAGACTTCCCGAATCCTCCGAAAATCAAGCACGGAATCCTGCGCGGGGTCTGCGATTCGCTCCTTCGCCTGCATCTGATCAAAATTGCGCGCAAGAGACTCAAATTCTGCCTTATGCGCCCCCTGAACCCGTTCCAAAGACACATACAGCGCCCCAGGAGTCACAGGCTTACTCAAATATCCATCCATGCCAGCATCAAGAACAGCCTGCTTGGCCTCCTCTGTCGGCTCCATAAGCATGCCAATCACTGGCGTATACTTCCCTGTTTCCTTTTCCCGCTCTCGCAAACGCTCGACAAGCTCCAGCCCACTCATACGCGAAAGCTGTACATCCAGAATAACAAGATCAAACTCCCGCTCTGTCAAAACCTGCAAAGCTTCCATGCCGTCCATCACCGCGACGACATTATGACCAAAGGAATTGAGCAGTTCCTGAGCGATATTCATGTTTATGCGTGTGTCTTCGACCAGCAAAACCTGTAGCGTCCCACGGCTGCCAGCGTGAGAAACACCATACAAGGCACTTCGGGACAGAGGGACATTCTCCCAGCTTCCCACGGCACGGCTCAGGCTTCGCAACAAATTCGTTTCCTCAAAGGGTTTCTGAATCGTTCCGGCAATGCCTGATTCATGCCCCCAGAACTTGTCTGCATGCTCGGTGCGAGCGGTCATGACAAGGCTTACCAACCCCGGAGTGTGACGAACTTTTCGCAGGAAAGCGATGCCCTCTTCGCCCATCGTGTCTTTATCCAAAATCAAAAGCGACGTATGTGGAGCATCTTCGAGAGAAACTTGAGCGGCCTCAATTCCATCAACCGCAAAAACATTCATGCCCCAGTCTTCAAGTTTTTGGGCAAGCTCTCTGCGTTCCTCAAGCAAAGGAGCCACAAGCAAAACACTCTGCCCTTCCAGCCATCGGCTGTCGACAAAGACTTCATCGTCAACCGTTACTTCGGTGGGGACTTCCATCATAATCGTAAAGCTAAACAGACTTCCTTCCTGCGGGCTGGTATTCACAGAGACTTCACCACCCATAAGCCGCACAAGCTTGGCCACAATAGCAAGGCCCAAGCCACTGGCATTTCCGCTTCGGGTTACAATTCCGTCGGACTTCACAAAGGTTTCAAAAATACGCCGCTGCTCTTCATGTGGGATTCCCTCACCCGTATCCGAAACAGTAAACTCAAGCTGCACGTGCTTGCCTGAGAACTTCTTGAAGGACACCTGAACAGAAACCTGCCCTGCTTCTGTGTGGCGTATTGCATTGGATGCCAAGATATCCAGCACCCGACCCAGTCGACGAGGATCACCAAACACATATTCAGGGACCTGCGGCTCCACACTGAGGACAAAGCCCAAGTCCTTTTCATCTGCAAAACCGGAAAGGTTTTTGAGCGTCTCAAAAACCCTGTCCCGCAGATTAAACACAATGCTATCAATATCCATGCGCCCAGACTCAAGGCGCGAAAAGTCCGTAATGTCAGAAACAACCGTCAGCATGGACTCTCCAGCCGACCGAATCGCGTGAACATATTCCAGTTGTCTCTCATTCAGCTCTGTATCGCGCAGGAGTTCACTCATCCCAATGACACCATTCATTGGCGTACGTATTTCATTTCCAAGCCGTGCAAGAAAACGGGTCTTGGCCTCACTCGAACTCAGCGCCTCATCCCGGCTCTTGCGAAGATCTTCTTCAAGCGTCTTCCGCATGGTTATGTCGGTATATACGCAGACAACGCGAGTTGTAATCCCATGTCCCTTGTCTTTGTCATTCAGGAACAGGGCACGGGCCATGACCCAAATTTCTGTCCCATTTTTATGAATAAGCCGAAACTCTCGGTGCAAGGGTGTCATACTATCAATATGCTTGCGAAATGCTTCCATGACCGAATCCCGGTCTTCTGGATGAATGATGCGCTGCCATGTGTCCGCAGATGCGGCAAGCTCGCCTTTGGCGTAGCCAAGCATCCCATACAGCGTAGGACTCAGGTACATCGCTGTTTCACCGATATTCCAGTCCCAAAAGCCATCTCCAGACGCCTCGGCAACTCGCATCAGGCGCTCTGCCTCGTGCTGCATTTCCCGCTCGTGCTTCTTGCGCACACTAATATCAAAAAACGCTCCGGCGATGCCTCTTGCCCATTCATCATCCTTACTGACAATAAGCTTGCGTGCGACCAAAACATCTGCTTTTTGCCCAGCAGTACTTAGCTGTACCTCCTGCGTCACAGTCCGATGCCCGGCCCCAATCAGCAAATCCTGCTCCACCTCTCGTGAAGAGTGGATAAACTCGTCAGGAAAAACCTCAGACTCATCACGATCCAAAACATGTTCAGGCCCTAGTCCAAAGAAAAGACAGAACGGCCGGTTCACAAATTTAAAGCGTCCCTCTTCATTCTTGAGAAACATGGGGACAGGCAGCCCATCCAAAACATTTCGCAAAAAGTTTTGCACAGAAGACGCCTTAAACTCGGCATCTTTTCTGCGAGCAACTTCCTTGGCAAGTTTCCGATTCCAGAGAATGAACGAAATAAAAACAAAAAGAGCAGCAGCAGTAAGCTGCATTCCAACCCGCCACACCTGATCTTTGCGCAGGCCAGCCTGCATTTTAATGCCAAACCATGCCCGGTTGATGTCCTTTTTTTCCGCAATGGGCAGGCTCTCATAGCTCTTCTGCAAAATGCTTCGCAGCTCTGGCCAGTCTCGACGAATCCCCACAGAAAACTGCACAGGTGTATCAAAGAGCTGCCCAACCCGAAGCTGTGCGATGCCCTGCTGTTCGGCATAAAAACTTGCCGTGGGCAAGGTGCTTATGCAGGCGTCAAGATCCCCCGTCAAAAGCCTCGGCCACAGCTCTCCAAGAGAATTCACATACACAAATGTGACATCAGGATAACGCTTGTCCAGCTTGGCATACTGCCCATCCCGGTACAGCCCAACCCTCTTGCCGTCCAAGTCATCCAGCGAAGAATAGTCTTCTGTTGAACGGGTAAAAAGCACAGCTGGCATCGAAGTCATGGCTCGAGTCTGGAGGAGCTGCCCCTCGCTAGCTCCGACTATTCCGCCATAGCCATCAATGACACCACGCTCAATCATCTCAATAGGACCATTTACAGGAGGCACGGGCACAAGGCGCAAGCCAAGCCCCGCGTGATGAGCCACTCGGCGCAGGGTGTCCACCAGCAAGCCCTGCAAATTCCCATCCTTGTCCTGAAAAGAATACGGCGGGAAGGAATACGGCATCCCCAAAGTAATGGCTGGGTGATGATGCATCCACTCCCGTTCCCATTGCGAAAGCAAAAGCTTGCCCTCTCCAGACTGATACAAAAAATCTTCTGGTGAACTAATCCAGCGCTTTTCAATGCGCAGATAATCTTCTGGAAAAACAGCTTCAAAACCTGCATTCAAAAGCGCACGGTACAGCTCCTTGTCCTCAGGAAAACCGGGGCGCACATCTTCAATAAAATCCCAGCCCGGGAGTTTGAGCAACTGCCCCTGCAATCCACCCTCAAACGTCAGCTGCCGCGCCTCAAGCGTTGGGACCAGCACTCCGTCCATATTCTTTTGCATGGCGCCCTTGACGGCCTGTCGCACGCTCACGAACGGAACCAGCTCAATGTAGGGAGCCTGACTTAAAAGCTTTTCAGCAGCAGGACTCCTGTCCACCACCGCCAGACGGGTTCCAACAAAATCCTCCAGCCCTCCGGGGTTAAGCCTGTCACTCCGATAAAATACAGACCACTGGCGCCCATAAACCGGCCCGGCAAGAGCAATGCGGTGCTCGACAATGTCACGCGCCACGACTCCGCCAAGCACATCCGAAACGCCCACGAGAACGTCCCGATACCCCGCTTTCTTCCCCTGTGCACGAAGTAAAACGGGAACCCCATTGCGTTGGGACCACAGCTTCCAGATGTCCACAAGAAGCCCCACAGGTTCCCCGGTCCGGTCAACATATGAAAGAGGCGGCATGTCATTACGGACAGTGACAGTCAGGCCCGACTTTTTCGCCGCAAGAAAACGCTCGCGAAGACTTTCCTTGAGCTGTCCATCAGCAGGAGCCGCAAAGGCACTTCCAACAGCAAGAATGAGCGTGGCGCACAGCGCAGCACTCAAACAAAAAAGAACACAAAGCCTCTGGCAGGAGGCTCTTTCCGCTCTCTTTTTCACCTTACGATCATACGCCATACCCGACCCCTTCTGCTTGCAGAAGAATAGCCTATGCCCCCGGCAGGCAGGGGCTATGCTGGTTCATCAGTCGTCTAATCACGCAAAATCAATGTAAAATCATAGAAGAAGGCACAAACCCCTTCTCTGATGACAAAACTTTTTCTCTATGGAATATAGCAAATTTTAAAAGAGTTCTCTTCTGTTTTCAAAAAAAGACATATTCTTTCTTATAGAAAGCATGCACAACACAGGTTGCGTGCTGAAACATTTTCTTTCTCTATTTTTCTTCAAAAAATTACCGTATACTTTTAGGGTCCATACAGATCATTTTCATAAGGGAATGCTATGCAGCAACACATCTACCTTCTTTTGGCACTCTTGGGTGTCACTTTGGTCGCTGTTATCTGGCCAAGTGTTCAGCTCCGGCGGGAACGCCAAAAAAAAGAAAAGCTCCAGCACCGAATGGAGCAAATTCTGGAGCAGGACCACGCCACCGACGAAATAGCCTCCGTCCTTGTTCAAAACCCTGGGGCCAAAACCCAGAGCAAGGCCCTTGAACGTCTGGGGAAACTTCTCAACGCGCAAAGAATCTGTTTTCTCAAGCTCAACAAGGATGGCGGACTTTTTTCCGTTGTTCAGGAATGGCGGACTCCAGATACAGCTCGTCTCATTCCCAAAATGAGCGACATACCTGTTGCACAGTATCCAAAACTCATGAAAGACGCTCTGGCGGGTCATGCCAGACGCATTCACAGCGTAAAAGACGGCGAGCTTCCAGAAGGATGGGACGCCGGCTCATTCATCGTTGCCCCGGTTCTCACCCAACATGCCAGAGCTGGAATCCTGTACGCTGACACTCCCCCAAAAAGCCCTCGCCGCTGGACGTCTTCCGAACTTCGAGTCCTGCACTACTGCGGTCTTTTTTGGGCGGTCTCGCTCGACAGGCTCAGCACCCAGACAGAACTCGTCAAAGCTGAACGGCGCTACAACGTGGCACTCAAAGCAACCACAGAAGGGCTGTTCGACTGGAATCCTCTTTCAGACGCAATTTTCCTCAGCGGTGTTCTTCTGGACATGCTTAAAATTCAGGGCGAGCAACGCCCTTCGACCATGCACGCCTTTGTGGAGCGCATTCCCGAAGAAAACCGCGAGCACTTTCTCAACTCACTCGTAAACAAAGGCGGACACCAGAGCCTTCCGTTCAGTCTTGAACTCCCTGTTCACAAAGAAGATTCCACCCTGTGCTGGCTTCGCTGTGTTGTCCGGGTCATTGAACGCGCCCCAACAGGCGAGGCCCGCCGCGTTATGGGCACCTGTAAGGACATTACCGAAATTCACAACCTCCAGGAGACGCTCAAGCAGACGCACCAGGAGCACACTCTTTTGGCAGACACAATTTCCGAGGGAGTCTGGGAATGGGAACTGGCCGACGCCAGTTTCACCCTCAGTCCTTCGTGGTTCCGGCTCCTTGGTCGAGCACCAGAAGAAGATCCAATTCCTCTGGATACTCTTGTGAACCTTGTGCATCCAAAAGACCGGGATGGTTTCCGAGGACATCTGGACAGCTTTTTGACCGCAAACGATGCCCCCCGAAGTTCCCGCTTCCGCGTCCAGACCAGCCTGGGAGAATACCGCTGGCTTTATTCACGAGGCCGGGTTGTTGCCAGAGATGAAAACAACGCAGTAGCGCGCGTTGTTGGTACCCATTCGGACCAAAGCCGCATCTACGAAGCTGAAGAATCGGCCCGCAACGCGCATGACTCCAAAAACACTTTCCTCCAGCAGATGCATCAGGAGCTTACCGCGCCCGTGAATGGGATTCTGGGCATGGCAAAACTTCTTGAACACAGCCACCTCTCGGCGGATCAGGAAAACTTTGTCCGCTCCATTTCCAGCTCTGGAACTGTACTCAAGACGCTGCTCACAGAAATCTTTGACTACACCCAGCTTAACGCGTCAGAGCTGACGCTGGACAAGCGCCCCTTTGCTCTCCGCGAAGCCATCCGCGACGCACTGCACATTCAGCAGCCAGACGCCTTTGCAAGAGGCTGTGAGCTGGTTCTGGACATGGACGACAGTGTGCCAGAATTTGCCATTGGCGACGCCCTGCGCCTGCGGCAAATCTTCTCACACATTCTGTCGAGCGCCCTTTCGCTCAAGACTCCACAAGAAATCCTTCTGCACATATCCCAAAGAAAGGACGAGGAGCGAATCCGCCTTGATATGGAGCTGTCGATTTTGTCTGCGGAAAAAATTGCTCTTGATGAAGAACGCCCACAGCTCACTCTGCCCGTAGCCAAGGCCCTTGCCACACTTATGGGTGGAGACCTTAGCATCACACACGACCGCGAACGCATGACTCCACACTTTAGCCTGCATATCATTCTGGAAGAAGACCCCGCTCATAGCCCCGAGCCTCAGGCAGACCTCCCTCGCAAGCTCAGTGCCTTCATTTTTGACAACAACGCATCGCTCGTGCTGGGCCTTTCTGCACAGCTCAAGAGATGGGGGCTTGACGTCAAGCATCCCCATACTGAAGCCGAACTGATTCAACAGCTCCAAGAGGTCCCAAGCACCCATTCGCCTCTTGTACTCCTCAACCATCGCCCCGGCGTACAGGACGCATTTCTGGTCATGAAAAAGCTCGCTCTGGAGCTGGAAAACTCTCTCCCTGTACTGATTATGGACGCGACAGGCCGAATGCTTCTGCCCCCCTCAGAAACACAGGCCAAAATCATCAGGCTGACCAAGCCCATTGAGTCAACAGAACTCCACAAGGCACTCCACGCCCTCGTCTCAGAGACCACTCAGCAGATGCCGGGTGAAACACCAATCCACAAGCAGCTCCTCCTGACGAGCCAGTCTGTAGAAATTCAGGCTGGACTTGGCGCAAAGCTTCGTCAGGCCGGACATCAGGTGACCGTGAGCGCAACGGCACAGGAAAGCCTCCCCGCATTACGGGCAACGCCTTTTGACGCATTCATCTTTGATGCAGAAAATACTGTCATTGCCCCAGAAGAAAGCATCCGCTCCCTGCGGGCCAGCGCGCAAACAGGACATCGCCTCAAGATCATCGCACTAAGTAATGGTCTCCACTCCGAAACCGCACTCATGACAGCGGGGGCAGACACCGTTCTGCCGAGTCCTCCTGATTTCCAAAGCCTGCAAAAAGCACTTGAACTCAAACCTGAACAATAGCGCGAGGCGTGTTCAGCACAAAAAAAAAGGGAAGGCCAAACGACCTTCCCTTTTTTATGGTGAAATACTCAGCTACTTTTCGAGAGTCTTTCGTAATTCTGCAAAAAGCTCCTGAGCCTTGAGGAAATCAAACTCCTGCAACGCGAGATCCAGAGCATCCACTCCCTTTGGATCGGACTGTGCCCTCAGTGTTTCCTTGAGCTGCTCAAAGAGCTTACGCGCCGAGAATCCCTGTGCCTCAAGCTGTTCTCCAAGCTGTTGCAGTAAGGCATCTCGCTCATCGTTTCCAAGCAAGACGTCCTGCCCCTCGCCTTCCTCAGATTCGTCACCAAAATACTCACGCAATCCCGCAAGCACCTCAGTAAACGCCGCCTCAAATGGAGCAAAATGCTCTCCGGCAAGCCTGTTTTCGGCATAATTCTTTTCCAGCGCATACGCTGTTTCCTGAATGCCGCTCATGCCAAGATTGCCACCAACCCCCTTAATCGTATGTGCAACACGCCGGGCTTCTGTGTAATTTTCTTCTGACTCAAAGCCTTTCAGTTCATCCACGACACCAGAATATTCCTCAATAAACTGCCCCAGGAGCTTAATGTAAAAACTCCTTTTTCCGCCCACACGGGTCAAACCTGTCTGGACCTCCACTCCGGGCAACTCTGTGGGGAACGGCTTTTCAGCAGACACTGGAGCAGGCGCTGAGGCCGAAGCCTGCTGTTCGTCGGGGCGTACTCGGAGCAGAGACTCCTGCTCACTCAAAATAGACTGCAATACAGCAAACAGCTTTTCAGGCTCAATGGGCTTGCTCACATGCTCGTTCATGCCAGCCTCAAGGCTTCGCTGCCTGTCACCTTCCAGGGCGTGAGCAGTCATGGCAATAATGGGGAGCGCATCAAAGCGGGCATCTCGACGAATGCGCTGAGTCGCTTCAATGCCATCCATCTCTGGCATCTGAATATCCATCAGGACCGCAGCATACTGACCTCGTTCCAGCTTCCCAAGAGCCTGCAAGCCATTATGCGCC
Organism: Desulfobaculum bizertense DSM 18034; assembly: GCF_900167065.1. Classification (NCBI taxonomy): domain Bacteria; kingdom Pseudomonadati; phylum Thermodesulfobacteriota; class Desulfovibrionia; order Desulfovibrionales; family Desulfovibrionaceae; genus Desulfobaculum; species Desulfobaculum bizertense. Next base: position 447,513 of record NZ_FUYA01000002.1, on the reverse strand, counting down.
ACATCCACAACAAAGCCTGCCTTGCTCAGCAACTCGGTTGCAACCTGCTGATTGATGGCATTATCTTCAACCAACAGAATCGGGACATCTTTAAACAGCCCTTCGTACTGCGAAATGTCCAGCCCCACCCGTTCCTGAGTTTTGTCATCACCCCGGAAAATTTGCATCAGGACATCGACCAAATCAGACGAATTAACGGGCTTATCCAGATAGGCGTCGATGTCCAGACCTTGCCCATGCTGCCTCGCCAAGGAACGGTCATATGCCGTAAAAATCACAACAGCAGGCTTTTGTTCAAGCGTCGTCAGCCGCTGAATCGCTCCCGCAGTCTCCAGCCCGTCCATTCCTGCCATTTTCCAGTCAATAAACGCCACCTCGACAGCGTCTTCGCCTTCGCCGTGGTTCTTAATGAACTCCACAGCCTGCATTCCAGAATACGCTTCCGATACTTTGAGACCGAGACTCTTGAGCTGACTACTAAAAATCTCCATCGATGTCCGACTGTCTTCAACCACGAGGACATGTCGACCACGCAATTCACTTCTGGTCATACGCCAGCTCACGACCTCATCGCTTCGGTCAAAGGTCAGGTCAAAGAAGAAGACACTTCCCGTCCCCTCTTCGGAATCCACCTGAATATCTCCGCCCATAAGCTCGACCAGCCGCTTGCATATGGCCAAACCAAGGCCTGTCCCGCCATACTTTCTTGTCGTGGACTCGTCTGCCTGCGCAAAGGAACGGAACAGACGTGAAAGCTGCTCTGGCGTCATGCCAATCCCTGAATCCCGAATTTCAAAATGCAGAGAGACCTTGTCTTCGGACTGTTCGCCCTGTTCGGCAAGAGTGACCCGGACCGCAACCTCTCCCTCATGCGTAAACTTGACCGCATTGCTCACAAGGTTGGTCAAAACCTGTTTGAGGCGCAAAGAATCCCCTTCAATACCCCGAGGCACATTTTCACCAACATGCACGGTCAGCCGCAGGCCTTTTTCCTCGGCGGTAAAGCCCATCAGGTTCCGAACATCCTGCAAGACCTCATCAAGGTTAAAGCGAACCGCCTCAAGCGTCATCTGCCCGGCTTCTATCTTTGAAAAATCAAGAATATCATTGATAATCCCCAGAAGAGACTCCGCCGAACTGTAAATCTTTTGCAGGTAGTCCCGTTGCTGAGAATTTAGCTCCGTATTGAGTGCAAGATGCCCAAGCCCCATAATGGCGTTCATAGGGGTACGGATTTCATGGCTCATACGTGCAAGAAACTCGCTCTTGGCTCGGTTTGCGGCATCAGCAGCATCCCGGGCATCAAGCAAATCTCCCTCAAGCTGCTTCTGCTGTGTAATGTCACTTTCCACAGCAATAAAATTCGAAATTTCTCCTTCATCATCAAACACGGGCTGCACATCCAAAGAAAGCCAGTATTCGCGGCCATCCTTGGCATAGTTCAGTAGCTCAGCCTGAAAGCCCAGCCCCTTGCGTAACTGTTCAGAGATAAACTGTACGGTCTTCACGTCTGTATTACGTCCCTGCAAAAGGCGCCCTGGTTTCTTGCCAAAGACTTCATCAAGCCGGTAGCCCGTGATGCGCGTAAAGGCGTCGTTGACCCACTGGGCGCGCCCATCACCATCGCTAATGACAACAGCGTTGTCTGTGTGCTGAGCCACCAAAGACAGGCGCTTCAGTTCTTCTTCTGTTTTCTTTCGATCTGTGACGTCACGGATGGAGCCAACAGCATACCATTCCCCCTGATGGAAAAATGACGAAACAGCCCGCTCAACACTAAAGCGAGAACCATCTTTACGCATAGCCTCAAAATCCATAACCACACCAACGACAGTCCCTTCACCGGAGCGGGAGAAGCGCGCCATTCCCTCGCGCGCCTGATCTCGTGCCTCAGGAGGCGCAACAAGATCATGAATGTCTCGCCCAATAGCCTCCTGTGCAGAATAGCCAAACATTTTTTCTGCCGCAGGATTCCAAAAAACAACACGGGCCTGCGAGTCAATCATGGTGAGAGCATCATGCGAAGCTTCATTCATTGCCGTAACAACAGCCTCGCGCCCCTTCACTGTCTGCAAGGCATCATCAAGCTCTTTGGTCCTCTCCTGAACGCGTGTTTCCAAAAGCTCCCGTGCGGATTTGAGCGCAGACTCACGGGCACTGACCCGCCCGGCCATCACATTAAAATCACGGGCGAGCAAATCAATTTCCTGAATAATCTGCCCCTCTGGTGCACGCTCTTTAAGCGAACCATTGGCAATGTCATGAGCCACCTTGCGCAAGCCCCTAAGAGGAGAAGCAAAAAATCGGCGCATCATCCCGCCAGAAAAAAGTGCAAGCAGCAAAGACAGGCCAACAGCACTAAGCACAACCCGCGTAAGTAATTTTCTTCTTGTGACATCAAAGCGGCTTTTGTCCCAGCGGAAGAGCACCGTTGCATTAACAATATCCAGAGGAAAGATGTCGGGCCGAACATCAAGCTCTTTCCCAAAACGAGCCACGGTCTGCCCCAGATATTCGATCTCAAGTCCCCAGCTCGATTTGCTCAAGCCCATAGAATAAAACGTATCAACCCTGCGGATAGGAATTTCTGCAACAAGAGCACCCTCCACATGGTTTGCGTAATAAACAGGAGTACAAATACGCCAGTACGACTCTCCATTCTTGAGGCTGATTCCGTACTCGTGCTCAGCCTTCCCATCAAGAACCCGCTTTATCTGTTTGTCGTCGGCATAGCGAAAGCTGGGTTCAGCCTGCGTGCTGTGAATCGCGGTCCCTGTGTAGTCGAGCAAGGTCAGCTGATATTTTTGCCCAAGCAGGGAAATAGACCCCATAAAGTCTGCGAGCGTTGCCTCTGACTGCTCTGGATGCATGACGGCCTGCTGAATCAGGGGAAACTCCGCATAATCCGCAAGGATAATCTCATGCCGCTCAAAAAAACCTTCCACGGTTTTCTGAACATTCAGGGCCTGTCGTTCAAGGAGATCCTCCTGATACTGATAGATAACTTTTCCCAGCTGGGAATACATCACAATGCCAATTCCCAGCATGAAAAGAATCGCAGCAAGAGCATTAAAGAGCAGGACACCCTGCATCACAGGAAACGATCGCTTTTTCATCATTTCACCAGCCTATGGCTCGTCAGTGAACGGATACAGCTGTACTTCATTTTCCAGTCCATAGCGCCCAATGGCAAAGTCGTCAGCTCCAAGAGCCTCATGAGCATCAGGGGAATTTTGCGAATACGCTGAGAATGGTTTCGAATAGGTCTTAATCAGGCCGTCGACAGGGCTTTGCAAATCTTCCAGTGCATCATGAATCGCCTTTCGGTCCTGTGCTATGTCACCAGAAAGCCCTCCAGCCTGCTTGATGGCCGCATCAAGCAAAAGCCCAAGGTCATAGGCGTGAATAAACCCTGTCGGAGCGGCAATATCCAAGGGTGTCTCAATCTCATTGGGGAAAACCCGCTTGGCGGTTTCCATAACCCGCATTCCTTTGGGATCATCTGGCTGACTTACAAATGAGAACTTGGTCTGGAGAAACGTCAAATCAAGGCTTTTACGCTTATGGGCCGTAATAATCTCTGGGAAATCTCCTCCAGTTATGCCCCAGTGCGAAATAATGGGCAGAGAGAATTCCTTGCCAAGGGCCAGAGCAGATTTCATAAATGTTTTGCCTTCGGGTGCATTCCCGACAAAAAACACACTGTCTGCTCCTGACTCCACGATTTCTCGCAAAAGAATACGGGCAGAAACATCATTAAGCCCCCAGTTGAACCAAAAAACGCCTGCCGGTTCCAAGCCTTTTTCTTTAAGGGCGGCCAGCATCGTGCGCTGGTTTGACTTGCCCCAGCCTGTTTCTTCCAGCAAAAGCGCGGGCTTTTTGAGCTTCCGGACAGCAACAGCGTGCCCCACTAAAAAGGCTCCGGCCTTACTGTCATCAACAGAAAGACGAAAAATCCAGTTCTCAGTGCCCTCTGGCCGAGTAATGGGGCCAGCAGCCGCCCATGGAATAAACGTCAAGATCTGGTGCTCATTAATAAAGTCTCTATTTGCCAAAAGTGGCGGAGAGTGAAGGCCGGAAAAAACAGCAAGTGCGGTATTGTCGCTCAGAAAGGATTTGAGGTTTGCAAGGCTTCGACGCGCGTTGCCTCGATGATTCATGCGCACAAGTTCTACAGGATGCCCAGAAAGAGAGCCTCCAACATCTTCGAGAGCAGTTTTAAGCCCTCGCTCTATGCTTTGGCTTGACACAACAGCGCCGGACCAGTCTGCATCTATATAAATTTTCACAGGATAACTGTCTGCCAGCCCTCCCCTCGGCACAAGGCAAAGGCAAAAACTCATAAAGAGAATTCCACACCAGACGCGCATTTCTTTTTGTGCAAACATAAAGGCTCCTTCTGGGCAAAGAAAATTCTTCCTTGCATCCTACCAAAGAGCAGATCTTTTTGCACTTCTCGAAAGGAGTTTCTGCGTGATACCAGCTGCGAAGACTTGACTTCATCCGAGGGAAGACTATTGAACTTTCGGACAGGACGGTTTTTCCGTCCTCCTGTTTTTACGATCAGACATCATGTCTCGGCTGGCATTCACCTGCCAGCATTTTTGCATTTTTAGGGAGTAGACGAATGCATTACAATCTGGTTCTTACGCTGAATGGTCACGAGCAGATCATCTACAGCACCGAAAACATTCGAGTCATCCGCCTTGAACGTGAAAAGCACCTGCGCGGCCAGCGCCTTGGTGTCGTTGAAATCCGCGACGAAAACGGCAAGGTTGTCGAATAAATTTCGCGATGACACAAAAAGGCCCGCCTCCTTACGGAAGCGGGCCTTTTATGTTTGGGAAAACGTCTTTGCTACGCGCCGACGCTACTGAGCAGGGACTTTGGGGGTTTCCGGCTCAAGCGACTGCGTCGCACCCTGAAACTCTTCGAAATGCTTGGCCATCTTCAGCTCACGGTACTGGTCAACAGTCACGAAGCGAAGTGCACCAAACTTACATGCCTCTGCACAGGCACTGGTTTCCTTGCCATTCTTTTTGCGCCACTCTTCACAGAGATCGCACTTGAGCGCAACAGCAGGGCTGGTCTTTTCTGGCTCAACATCGCCAAAGACCGGGTCCTTTTCTGCAACAGCAATTGCACCAAATGGACAAACCATGACGCACATCTTGCAGCCAACGCAATACTGGTGACGAACGCGAACCATACCTGCTTCGCGAACGATTGCTTTTGTGGGACATACCCGGGCACACGGAGCGTTAGCGCACTGGCGGCACTGAATAGGCATTTTGACGTCACCAGACTTATAAACCTTAATTCTGGGAGTCAGCTGTTTCCTATTCTTAATGATCTCTTTTTTGGTGAGATCATAATGAGCTTCCATACATGCGATTTCGCACTTCTTGCAGCCCTTGCATTTCGATGGATCAGCATAAATTATGTACTGCTGATTGTCCTGAGTTTCCATTTCCGCACCTCTCTTCAGTTTTCAGCCTCAAGGCTTTCAATGAGAAGCTCCCGACCATTTTTCATGCTGAATCGTTCAGATCCGCAATGTGGACAGGAATAATTCTCTGGCTCCTCAAACAGAGTGTGGCACTCGCTGCATTCGTAACGTACCGGAACAACTGTTATGTCAAGTTCCGCGCCTTCAGCAGGAGTCCCCTCAGCACAGATCTCAAAGCAGGAACGAAGTGTTCTGGACTCAAGGCAGGACATGGCCCCAATCTTGAGACGAACACAACTTATGCGTCTGGCGCCATGACGCTTGGCTTCGTCTTTCACAATACCAAGCAGACTGGTGACTATTGCCAGCTCATGCATAAGCACACCTCACTTTTTCGTCCTTTCCATCTCGCATTGCCCGGGTTTACCTATCGCTCTGTACAGGACAGGCAGGGGTCAATGCTGTTCACGATAAGTGCAATATCCGCGACCTTGCAGTCATGGAGCATCACTTTCAGCGCTTCCCAGTTCACATAGGTCGGGACACGCCATTTCAGGCGTTCCGGCTTCAGTGTTCCGTTGGTGCGGAGGTAATAAATCAACTCTCCGCGGGGAGCTTCTGAGCGAGCTATAGATTCCCCGGCAGGAATCTCTGGCAAAGGATCGCATGCAAGCGGTCCTGACGGCATGTCGCGCAAGCACTGTTCGAGGATGGAAATAGACTCAAAGATCTCACGCAATCTCACAACAGCACGGGATCTGACGTCACAGCCACTTTCGGTAATGACGTCAAAGTCGACTCTGTCATACGCTGCATATGGAGTTTCCTTTCGCACGTCGTTGTCAAGTGCAGACCCACGAGCGACCGGACCAACAGAGCCATGCCGTACTGCTTCGTCATACGGGAACAGGCCAACGCCTTCAGTTCTGGCTTTAACCTGTGGGTGTTTCATATATAAATGAAGGAACTCTTCGCAAGGTTTTTTCAACGATTCCAGAGTCCTCGTCATGTATGCGACAATTTCGTCATCGATATCGAACTTGACGCCACCAATCATGTTGGCAGCGAGGTCCATACGATTACCCCATACATTTTCTTTCAGATCCTGCACCTTTTCGCGCAGTTCCATTGCATGCATAAACAGTGACTGGAAGCCTATAACGTGAGTGCTTATTCCCACATTGAACATATGAGATGCAATTCGCTTGACTTCATCAGCAATGGTTCGCAAATACAGCGCCCGATCAGGAACTGTAATACCTGCGACGTGCTCGACTGACATGCAATAGGTCAACGGATGGTTATTTGAGCACAGGGAACATACCCGTTCTGTTAATACAACATTCTGGAATATATTCCTTTCTCTCGCGAGAGCTTCCATGCCGCGGTGCGCATTGCCCGCATACATTTCAACTCCTTTGACAGTCTCGCCTTCAACGTTAACGCGAAAATACATAGGTTCTTCGAGCGCAACGTGCAACGGTCCAACCGGGATTGTAAAGCTTGCCATTAGTTTTTCTCCGCCTTTTCACCCATAATATGTTCCCACAAGACGTTAGTGCATGCGCCATTACTCATCGTAGAGAGCGGTACAAGCCTTTCCATCGCCAAGGGTTGGGTAATATTGGACAAAAACAGCGGTTCTGGATTCGGATGTCCTGCAACTTCAATCTGATACAGTTCATGAATCTCCCGCTCGGCCCAGTCTGCGGCCTTATGCCACGGCGTAATAGACGGCACTGTCGGAGTCGCTCCTTCTGGAACAACACGCAGGGTCAACGCCGTCCCCTTGACATCAAAGTGGTAGCAAACTTCAAAGAACCCTTTTTCGGAGTGCTCTTCTGGAGCGTGGGCCGTAATGGTCATCAGCCGCCCCTGCACTGTCAAAAGCTCTTTTGCGACGGTGGCCAGAGAAGCGGCATGCTCCAGCTCTACCCATCCATACAGGTTCTTTTTCTCATCAGAGGTCCAGCGAACCGCTGTCTCTGGCAAGAGCCGCTGAATCAGAATTTCAATACTGTGCTGCAAAACAGTGCTCATTTTTTAGACTCCCATTTGCATGGCCGCCTTTTTGCGACGGCACTCCGGGCAGAGGGTATACAGAGTTCGAATTTCCTCGTTGGGTTCACCATAGAGATCTGAAATCAGAGACTCAGGAAGGCGCGGCATCGGAGCGTCACACTCCACACAGTGCTGGTACGGAATAAATTCCGTTTCCTTGTAGTCATACTTTTCAGAATTCAGATGCGCTGTGGACCAGTCTGTCGAAAGTGTAATTGCGCCAGTTGGGCAAAACATTTCGCAGTATCCACAAAATGAGCAGCTGTTGTGCCACAGGTAGAAATTGATACCGGTCCCATCTTCGCGAGCCTGAAGCCGAATCGCACCACCAGCACACACACTTTTGCAGGTGCCACATCCAGTGCACTTGCTCGCGTCAATGTGTGCCTTGCCGCGCAGGCGTTTTGGCGTATGCGTCTCTCCAAACGGAAACGGCTCGGTTGCTGGCCCGTCCAAAACGTTTTTCCAGAGAACTTTCAGAAATGTCAGCATAAGAGTCTCCCCCTAAATCCGTGTCTTCCAAATTTCCAAGGCCTTGGCCACGCCCTCAATGATAGCCTGCGGGCGCGGCGGGCATCCCGGCACGTTCACATCGACCGGGATGATGGAATCCAGCGTTCCGGGAATCGAATAACTTCCGCGAAACACACCGCCCGAAATGGGACAAATTCCCACTGCAACGGTGACCTTGGGATCTGGAATTTCGTTATACACACGAAGGACCTTGTCCTTTACCTGTGACGTCACAGGACCGGTAATCAGCACAATATCAGCGTGCTTTGGGCTACCACAATATTTGCAGCCCAAACGCTCCACGTCATACCTAGGGATAAGCGCGGTGGTGGCAAGTTCAACGTCGCAGCCGTTACATGAGCCTGCGTTGATGCGATACAGCCACGGAGACCGAGCAGCCATATTCTGAAGTTTTTCAGCAATCTGCATAGGAAAGCCTCCTTTAGTGAATGATAAAGATCAGCGCGAGGCTGGCATAGGCGAACATCGACGGGTACTTCAGGTAAAACCTAAAGCTCTGGTCCGCGCGTAACCGTCCTGTTGCTGCGCGAACCAGCGTGATGGAGAAGAGCATCAGAAGCATGCACTTCACACCAAACCACACAATGTTTGCAATCCATCCGCCGGGAACTGTGCCAGGGAAAAACAGCACTACACCGAGTCCCATAACCAGGACCATTTTTAATGCACTACAAAGGCTAAACATGGCAAGCCCTGGTCCCGAGTATTCCAACAAGGGGCCTTCGAGCAGTTCTGTCTCTGCCTCTACAAGGTCAAAAGGTGCAGTTCCGAGTGTTCCGGGCAGGAAAAGCAGATAGGCGAAGAATGCCGGGAGCATAGTCCAGTCAAAAATAAATGAACCATGGACCTGCTGGTATTCAACAACCTTTGCGAAAGAGAACTCCGCAATGCCACCATTCCCGAGGCCAACTTTGAATGCGACAGCCAAAATTACCGCCAGCAGCGGAATTTCGTACGCAAACATCAACATCATCTCACGAGAGCTTCCCAGTGTGCCGTATGGAGAGCTTGAGGACGAGCCTGCAAGCATCAAGGCAATCGCCGGAATTGGCAGCAGATAGAGCATCATAAGCATATCGCCCATGCTCTCTGCCCCATTCCAGACTCCGGGAACAGGCATCACCATGAGGGCGAGCAGCATTCCCATAAAGCCAAAGATCGGCGCAAAGCGGAAAACTGGAGTGTGACCCGAGGCCGGAAGGATGGACTCCTTCCGGCCAAGTTTCACTATGTCAAAGAACGGCTGCATGATTGGAGGACCAACCCTTCTCTGAAGACGAGCAAAAACCTTTCTGTCCACACCTTTCAGCAGAAGTCCGAGGCAAAGCGCAAAGATGCCGCCCGGGAAAATCAGCATATGAAAGGTATATGAAAACACATCTGGCATACCTACCCCTTTCTGTTTGCAAGGAATGTCTTTGGAAGAGCAATCCACTCACGAAGCAGCGAAATAAACGGCTCGTAGAGATTGTCTGCCTGAACATTCAGTTCCCGAGCGTCGATGTCACTCACACCACAGGTATGAATCTCGCACACTCGCTCTTTCCTGCTCATAAAATGCATTACAAACCGCGCTGCGCCATAGGCCACAGCAAGTAAGATTGCGGTTTCCGTTGCATTCCATGACCCGGCACCTGTCGCCACACCACCAAGGGAAATGTCGAGAGGAGCAAAGCCAAATCCAGCAATCATGCTGTTAATGGGAGCAAGAAGAAGCCCGGGGAAAACACCAAACACGCAGCAGGCACCTGCCAAAATCATCATGGGCCAGCGCATGTATGGACCAACCTCCTGCACGTCCTTGATGGCCTCCGTTGGATAGCCAAAGAATGCGGAATGCAGGAACTTGATGAAGTACGCCATCGTCAGCACACTTCCGGTCAGAGACAGCAAAGCAAGCAGAACTTCATTCTGGCTCACAAGGCCGTGGTACAGCATCCACTTGGAGGTGAAGCCGCTAAACGGAGGAACGCCAATGGCGGAGAAGGCCGCAATAGCCAGAGTAACGAACGTCACAGGCATTTTGCGGGCAAGGCCAGAAACCTGATTCAATGAATCAGCGTGAGTGCGGAACATGATTGCTCCAGCACACAGGAAGGCGAGGTTCTTAAAGAGCATATGGCTGACAAAGTGCAGCATACCCGCAGACACGGTCAGCGCACTTCCGGCACAAATACCCAGCACAACATAGCCCAGCTGGGACACCGTGGAATAGATCAGCATACGCTTCAGCCCAGACTGAATAACAGCCATAGCCGCAGCATAGAAAATCGTTATTCCGGCAACCCAGGCCAGAGTGTACATGATAGCCTGCTGGCCCCAGATGCCGGACTTGCCAGCAAAGAACCCTGCCCCACCCAGCACGAAGAAGAGCTTGAGCAGGCCAAAGGGACCAGATTTCAGCAGGACAGAAGAGATATATCCACTGACAGGAGTTGGTGCGGTTGCAGGATGCATCCACACATCAATGCGCACGGGGAGCATTGCGGCCTTCATAACAAAGCCAAGAGCAATCAGTGCCATTGAACTTGTTCCAACCCAGCCCGGAAGCTGGCTCAAAGTCTGAGCAAGCGCCCCGATCTCAAAGCTCTGTCCAGAGGCTGTCAGCAGAACGATACCAAAGAACATGAAAGTTGCGCCGATCATGTTGAACACGAAGTACTTAAAGCCTTCGCGCAGTGACGCCGCAGTTTCTTCATGGATAATGACGAAGTACAGAGTCCAGCTGCTCATCAGTTCCCAGAACATAAAGAAGCTGAACAAATCTTCGGAGCCAGCAACACCAAGCAAGCCGCCAATCATAAGCAGCAGGAAGGTAAAGAAGCGCCACTGGGTGTGACTATGCTCCATGTAGCTCACGGAATACACGGTGTTCAGAATACCCATCATGGTGATGAGCAGCGCAAAGCACAGGGAAACCGTGCTCAGACCAGACCATGAGCACAGCACAGCAACAAAGGACACGGCCAAGACGCCCACAGCGCCCAGTCCGCATTTTTCGAGGTCATGCCGCAACAGGTATGGCACAACAGCGCCCAGCATGGGCACCAGCGCAAAGAACGGCCATGCAAAATCAAAGGCAGGCACAGGCTGCGCCACAAGCTTTCCGCCCATGACAAGCGCGTCTGCAACAGGAGTAACAAGCCCAAGAAGCGCCTGCGGAGCAATACCAAAGAGTACAATGAGTGCAGCAAAGGCAACCATTGGAATCTGGCACAGCAGCGGTGCATCCTTGACAGTATCAGTCCCTTCGTAGGCCTCAAAGAATAGCACCTTAACAAGGCGCATATAATAGAGCGCCGCAATCAGGCCGCCAGTAAGGATGACAGCTGCAAGCAGCAGATGTCCGGCATTCAGGCAGGCATACACCAGCATAAACTTACTGACAAAACCACCAAACGGCGGAAGGCCAACAATACTCAGGGCGGCGATCATCAGACAGATACCCGTCACAGGCATCTTGCGTCCCAGCCCCTTGAGTCCCTGAATCTCCAGCGTCCCGGCTCGCATCACCACGATGCCGATACCAAGGAAGAGCAGATTCTTCATCATGGCATGGTTCACCACATGGGCAAGCCCGCCAACAACACTCAGATAGCTGCCGACACCAAGCACAATGCAGATTTCGCCAATCTGCGCCATTGTGGAGTATGCCAGCATCCGTTTGACGTTTCGCTGGAGCAGCGCCATGACCTCGGCAAAGAGCATTGTCACTGCGCCAACAAACGACAGAATTGCACCAATATTCCAGCCGTCACCAGCACCCCGGAAAGTCTCAACGCCCATAATGGCAAAGCCAAGGAGCAGGAAACCATAGATGCCTGTCTTGGTCAGGATGCCAGACAGCGGTGCAGAGATGGAAGACGGTGCAACAGGATGGGCAGCCGGAAGCCAGCTATGCAGCGGCATCAGGCCAGCCTTGACCCAGAATCCTACAAAAGATGTTACCAGGATGAGCGCGGCAACTCCCGGAGAAAGAGCAGAAGCAAGAGTGCTCAGAGTAGCAAACTCAAAGCTTCCGGTCTGCGCATGCAGGAAAAGCAGACCAAAAAGCATAACATACGCACCAGAGGCACACATAAAGAAGTATTTATAGCCAGCCTCAAGCGCTTCGTCGCTCTGCTCGTGGATCACCAGGAAATAGGATGTCAGAGTCATGAGTTCCCAGAAGCCATACAGCGTTCCAAAATCATGGGCCAGACACAGGCCAACAAGGGAACCCTGCATAAGCATCAGGAAGAACCAGTAGCGGTCAGTATGCTCCTTCCCTTCCATGTAGCTGACAGAATACAGCGTCACGGCAAGGCCTACACAGGCCATAATTTTTGCAAACAGGGAAGACAGCGGCAACGCTGCATCAGCAGCAAAGACGCACAGAACAGTCAGCACAGAGAGCGCCACAGCTACGGTTTCGCGGACACGGATGCCCCGGAATTCCTTTGGTGCAAAGCGGGAGATGCCCAAAAGAACGAAACCGCCAAGGTATGGCACAATCGCTGCCAGTGGCCACGGAGACTCAAAATGCGGGAGAGCCTGCCCGTCGCCAAGACCTTCTGCGATGTGGAGAAGTCCCTCGGGGAACATGTGCATAAGAGCAACGCCACAGGCCAGCACGCCTGCACCGTAGCACGCTGCTTTGTCAAAAGAGCTTCTGGAAGCATCAGAGACCTTCCAGCTCTCGCTCTTTTCAAAACAGAGAGCCTGCACAATTCTGAGGGTATAGGAGATTGCGGCTATACAGCCAGCGAGCACAAGAGCTGCGCTCAGGTAATGACCCGACTCAAACGCACCGTGCAGGATGGCGAGTCGGCTTACTGCGCCCTTAAATGGCGTGATGCCAAGAGCGGCGAACATGGCAAAGGCAAAAACACCCGCCATGAATGGATGCACACTAAAAATGCCTCGCAGCTTTGCCAGCTCAAAGGACTTTGCCTTCTGAGCAAGCACAAGCAGAGCACAAAGTGCGAGCACCCGCGTTACGGTTTGATACATCAGGTGCAGGTACGCGCCGGAAATTCCAGCCGAAGAGCCTGCACCGAACCCAACCAACACGACCCCCAGCTCTGCCAAACACGACAAACCAAAAAGCTGGAGGAGGTTCCTGTATCGTTTTACTGCAGCCAGCTGCGCCACCACACACAAGACGGCGCCCAAGCATACGACAAACGATACGGACAGTGGTTGCACTGCGTCCATATCTTAGCCCCCTTAATACACTTACAGACAGGGGACTGAGAGTATCGGAAAACTGACGGGAAGACCGTAATCTGGCCGACACTTTTGTGCATTTTGTCACCAGGATGACGCAAAAGCGAGGCCAGACTTGCGTTAGCGAGCTGAAAAAAACAGAGAACTTTTTTACATGGCCTTACGGCGAGGAGAGTTTCCCTTGGAGGAAGAATTGGCTCCGATCATCAGTTCGTCGAGGTCATGAATCACGTACTTGCCACGACTCAGGCGAGTCAGGATGCCCTCTTTCTGCATTTCATTGAGCAGAGTGGACACGGTCTGACGGGTCGAACCAACAAAATCGGCGATCTGCTTGACGGAAAGACCTGTAGAAACAACGACACCTGCCCTGCTGCTTTCACCTTTCTGGTGAGCTTCCTGCTGAAGGAAGTCGCACAGACGCATCTTAATATCTTTGAATGCAAGGCGGTTGATAATGTTCAGGGTATTGCGGAGGTGTTCGCCAAGGACGGTCAGCGTTGCCATAGAAAAGAAGGGGCTATCTGCGGCGTGCTCACCAAAGGCGTCCATCTCGGTCACGAGAAGCGTTGTGTCTGTCAGAGCCTGAAGGGATGCCCTTGTGTGTGTGGTGTAGGCATCACCCTCTTGCAGAATGGCAAGGTTAAATTCCTTGTCTTCGTCAGCCAAAAAGACGCGAACTTTCCCACGCTTCACGACGATCATCTGATCGCCAGACTCTGCGGGAGTATAAATCATGTTATTTTTCAGGTACTTGCGCTCGCGAAACATTCCCATGAAGGGGTTATTTTCGGAGTTCTGCAACACTTCCAACATGTTCATCGGGCTAAGGCTCGTTTGCGTCATCATAATCTGGCTGACCTCTTCTGCCTCCCCAGCTGACGCTTTGGATGTCGGCTGGGTTACGCTTTCGTTATTGACAGGTGTCAAAGTGTAATCAAGTTGTCGTGGGGCCGATAGTGCCAAACCTTAAACAAGTTTTCAATGGAAATTTTGCATTTTTTTCAAAGCCTCCCCTTGGGGACCCCCTGAAATCAGGCCTTAGCCCATATCCCATAAGGCATTCATGTGTCAGCTACCCTACACTTTTTTCATACCAAAACCCTTCTCAACCAACGTCATGCTCTATTTTTCCCAAGGCAAAAGCTTCCTGTTGGAGGAATGCGCTACTTTTCCTCCATAAGATTCGTTCTTCTGATATTTATTTTTATATAGCTCCTGCGGTACAATTTTCTTTTGTTTTTCAAAGAAGCATCATTTTTAATGCACATTCTTTCTCTTGCTTTGCAAAAAGCTCCACAGCAAAACCGTAAACATCTCTGCAGGACTCAATACACAATATATTTTCTCCATTGGTCCAACCAAAAAAGCGTTCACCCCCTGCCTGTTCCACATTCTTTTCCCTGTATTCTCCTTGACAAAGCAACACAGCCACCACTAAGACCTACATTCTTTTGTCAGAACGCTGACGCTTTTGACAAAAGCTTTCGTTTTGGGAATAACCCAATGCATTGAGTTTGCAAAAAGGAACTTTTCCCTTGTTTCACAACGGGGAAACAGTATTTCCTAGGGAATTTCCCATGTGGGAAATCCGAGATGTATAGTCTGAATTACGTCGACTTTCTTACTCATAGAGCGACACCGATAAGCCTCAAATTTTTCGCATGTGCAGAAACTCGCTCCAACATCTCGCGTAGCATTTCACAGCAGCCTTTTTTACAAGGAATACACATGAAGAAACAATTTTGTGTTCTCGTTATCGAGAACCCCCTTGGTGATCGCAAGGCATCTACCCAGCTCGAAAATGCGGGCTGTTACGTCCTGACTGCCTCCGGTTGCGAAAATGCACTGAACAAGATGCCTGAGTATGTCGACGCCGTCGTCATCGATGCAGAAACTCCTGAGCTGTGCACGCAGACTGCCCTGCAGCAGCTCAAAGCACGCGCACCACGCACCGGTATTGTCGTCCTCGCAGGCGAAAATATGCTCTCTCTCGTTCGCGGTGCTCTTCGCGCTGAGGAGTATCTCACCATCCCTTGCATGGATCAGGACTTACTCCCGACTCTCGAACGCTGCTTCCTCAAAAGCCAAAAGGGCTTTATCGCTCCCGAACGAAGCGCTTTGATTTTCTCAAGGACATCTCACGCTATTTCTATCTCCTAACTACTCCCCATGCGTACAGGCCTGACTCCGTACTGCGGCAGGCTGTGCGTGGCTTTCTCAACCGTCCTTTATTGAGAAACGCCACCTGAAAAGCTCCTCACCCGTTCCTGAGGGGCTTTTCTTTTGCCCAAAAAAAAAGAGAAGCCCATGCTTCTCCAATGTATTCACGCCGCCCCCAGCCCTCGCGCCTTTCGCCTTCTCCCCCCTCCCCTCGGCTTCTTTTCTTCATGTCCAGCCATACTATGCACATCGTCACGCCCCCAGCTTCCTCGCGGCACGCTCTTTCTGAATTTTGGGCACAAAAAAAGCACCCCTTGGGTGCCTGCTCTCAAAGAGTCCAGGGGTGCCGAAGACCTCACCGGCACCCCTGAAAAACCTCGTAAGGAATCCACATTTGTAGAATCCACTATGCCTATCCACTTTATGCGCAAATGCACCCAGTTATGTCAAGCCATTCTTGACTTATGAAAAAAGTATCATGCCCTATTTCTTGAAATCCCCCTCGCAGGCGCACCTTTTTCCCGGTTTTCCTTATTTCACCTTTTCTTTCAACCCAAACCCTTACGTCACTTTTTTCACTTCACCCGGCTCTCCCCCACGCTATTCAGCCTCCGTCAAGTATTTCAGCACACCCTGCGCGGGTGGGCGCAGTTTTATTGGGGCGCTGCCCCAAACCCTGCAAGGGGCGCTGCCCCTTGACCCCGCCCAAGGACGAGGCCCTTGGGAATCCCGCTATCGCCCAAAATTAAAGGGCCGGATGTGTGAAAGCCGTTGGCTTTCCCTTACATCCGGCCCTTTAATTTTGGCCTAGTGGGCATTTCCCTAGCGCGTGTTCTTCTGCCTTTTTCTGCCGCACTTCTTTTCTTTTTGAACGCTCGCGTTCAAAAAGAAAATGGTGGCAACGCACGGGAAAGAGAAAGAAGCTCTCGACGTTATTTTCATCAAGTTTGAATTTCATTCACGCGAAGCGTGGAGGGAATTCAAACTCGCTGAGGATACGTAAGGGAATCATTCCCTTACGCGGGGGTTTGGGGGCAGGCCCCCAACTCTCCCCCACCCACCCATCCAGCGCTAACGTGCTGAGGCAGGCCCCCAATCTTCTACCGCCCATCCAGCCTTCATACTACGCTTTAAAAGCCTCTCGAATCTGGCGAAACAGCTCAGGCTTCCGATCATACTGATGGACAAGGACGGCGGGCACGCCGCTGTCGTTGAGAATTATCCCTTCTGAGGTCTGATCTGGAAGCCCCTGCTTGTAGGCGAGGGTCAAAATGGGGCCGGAGTTGTCAAAACGGGTAACACGCTCAAGAAGGCCATTGTGTAACATAAAGTTATGTACCCCCTGATCGTAACCAGCCATGCTCTTTCCGGGAGTGTAGTTGCGCAAAAGGGGGAGCATCACCTCTAAATACTGATCTATGGCGGCGGGGTCACCACACGTTGTACCGGAGCAAGAAATGCGACAGTCGCATAACGCCTCCCACGCGTCATGCCCCAAATGCCCAACAAGCCAAAGCTTCATGTAGGGACAGGTGCCAATGCTCTTGTGAGCATCCTCAAGAGTGATGCTCAAGCCTTCTGGCCACGGGAATTCTGCTGGATTCTGCTGAAAAATGACGTCGCGAACGTCAGTAAAAAGAATACGATCAAAATGCTCGACACACTCATCAAGCCACTTGCGATATAAAAGATACCGTAACGCGTTGTAGGAATACTGCTCATAGTCGCCAACACGCTCAAAATGAACCAGCTCAGCACCGGCAGCTTCCATCTTGTCACAATCCCTTGTGGTGGGAGAAACAAAAAGGATAACGCGCCCAGAGTAGCCCGTACGCCGAAGAGAGGATAAAAAGGGTCGTACATCTCCAAAATGATAGCCTGAAGCCATGCCCATGATGCACATTTTCTGAACCATACAAAAAGCTCCTTTCCGCCTTCACGAGCATGAATCATAGCGCGTGACATATTCAGTAAAAAGAGCCGGAGGGTATCCTTCCGAAGAAGGAACAGCAAGCCTCTTTGCAGATGTAAAATCGCCCCCCGGTGAGGATAAGACTCTGGTCTCTTCTTTGCTTTTCCGGCTGGGCAGGGTATCCTTTTGTGCGACGTACCAAGACAGAAACCAAAATCGCTTTCGTAATGAAAGGAGACCGAATATGAAACGCCTTCTCGCGCTATTTCTCAGCCTTGCCATGCTTAGCCTTGCGGCATGCAGCGAGGACAACACTCCCAAGGCCCCACAAAAAGCACAGTCCCGGGGCGCAGGCGCAACACTCACAGTCATGACCCATGACAGCTTTAACATGAGTGAAGCAGTTCTTGACGGCTTCCAGCAACAGACTGGTATTACCGTTAAGTTCCTCAAATCTGGCAGCACGGGAGCAGCACTGAACCAGGCTATACTTGCCAAAGGTAATCCGCTTGCAGACGTCTTTGTCGGCGTCGATACAACATTCCTGAGCCGCGCCATCGACGCAGATATTTTTATCCCATTTGAATCTGCGGGACTACGAAATATTCCCAAAACCCTGCGCCAGGACAAAAAATCCCGTCTTACTCCAATCAGCTTCGGCGATGTCTGCCTGAACTACGACAAAAAATGGTTCCTTGATAAAGGGCTGACACCGCCTGCGAGCCTCGAAGACCTGATTCTTCCCCAATACAAGGACCTGCTGGTCGTAGAAAACCCAGCAACGTCCTCACCGGGGCTTTCGTTCCTGCTGGCAACCGTCGCCCACTTCGGAGAAGATGGCTATATTGGCTACTGGAAAGCGCTTGCCGAAAATGGTGTTAAAATCACCGATAGCTGGAAAAAGGCATACTGGGGCGAATTCTCCGCAGCGTCTGATGGAACCCGTCCCATCGTTGTCAGCTACGCATCAAGCCCTGCTGCAGAAGTTCACTTTGCCGAAGAAAAGCCACACGATGCACCAACGGCCGCAGTGCTGACACCGGGTTCTGGCTTCCGACAGGTCGAATTTGCGGGCATTCTGGACGGGACCAAACACCTCGCCGAAGCCCAGCAGTTTATTGACTTCCTGCTCTCCAAAAGCTTTCAGGAAGACATTCCACTGCAAATGTGGGTGTACCCCGCAAGCACGGAAGCAATCCTTCCCGATGAATTTAGCAAATACGCCCAGCCACTGCGCGAGCCTGCGAACCTTGATCCACAAAAAATCGCCCAAAAACGCGAAAAGTGGATTGAGATGTGGACCGCAACAGTTCTGCGCTAATCACGACGCAATATACACAAAGCCGGGTTGCAATAGCCCGGCTTTTTCTTTCCCTGCTTGCGCTTGCAGTTGTCGTCATCATAGAATATGCCCGCGTCAATTACGCAAAAAAACGTACGATCATTCGAACTGACACAAACTTTCTTTGTGGAGGACAGACCAATTCGCCGCCGACTTCCAGCCCTGCTGCTGATAGCTCCACCACTTGCATTCCTCGCCCTGTTCTACTTCTATCCACTCCTGTCACTTTTTGACCTCAGCTTCTTTGCTGACGGCCAATTCCAGCTGGAGCGCCTCAGTGGACTCATCTCTTCTGACTATTATCTCCGCACCCTGTGGTTTACGAGCTGGCAGGCACTGGCAAGTACGGGACTGACCCTTTTCTTTGGCCTGCCCGCCGCCTTTGTCCTTTCACAATATGAATTCCCCGGCAGACGACTACTCCGCGTTATTTCGGGCATTCCCTTTGTGCTGCCAACCATTGTTGTTGCGACGGCATTCCATGCCCTGCTTGGTCCCTCTGGCCTGCTGAATACCTTCCTCATGCGCTCCTTCCAGTTGCAGACCGCACCGATTGCGCTCGACCATAGTATCTGGGCAATTCTGCTTGCACATGTCTTCTATAATATGACGGTGGTTATCCGCATTGTTGGTGGATTCTGGAGCACGCTCGACCCAACGCTTGTTCAGGCCGCCCGAATCCTTGGAGCGTCACCGTGGCAGGCGTTCCGAAAAATCACGCTCCCACTTCTGCTCCCGGCAATTCTGACCTCTGCCCTGCTCGTTTTTATTTTCTGCTTCTGCTCCTTTGGCGTCATCCTCATCCTTGGCGGACCACGCTTTGCAACGCTTGAAGTCGCAATCTACAGACAGGCCGTTCATATCTTTAACCTTCCGCTTGCGGCGGCACTCTCACTCATTCAAATAGCGTTTACCTTTGTCCTGATGTGGGCCTATACCAGCCTCCAACGCAAGGCGAGCGTCCGAATGCTCTCGTTGGGACGCCGCAAACCACGCCCATGCAAAAGAGGCATGGAACGCCTTGCTGTCGCGACGGCAAGTTTTGTGCTGAGCTGCTTCTCTGGCCTTCCACTCACTGCGCTTGTGCTCCAGTCCCTGCACACAGCACATGGTCTTTCACTACGCTATTACACTCACCTGTTTACGGACAGCGATCACTCCATATTTTTTGTACCGCCCCGCGCCGCCATAGAAAATTCACTCCTCTTTGGTGCTGCGACTATGCTTCTTGCGCTTTGCCTTGGCTTTTGTGCAGCAAAAGCCCTTAGCCAACGAAACGCGGGGAAACTCACTGGGTTCCTTGATCCACTGTTCATGCTCCCCCTGTCCACATCTGCGGTGACGCTTGGCTTTGGGTTTATTATTGCGCTGGACACCCCACCGCTCGACCTCCGATCCTCAATCCTTTTGGTTCCGCTGGCGCATTCTCTCGTTGCCTTTCCCTTTGTCGTCAGAACGCTTTTGCCAGCCCTGCGCTCCATCCCACAAAACACCAAAGAGGCAGCAACCATGCTAGGAGCCTCACCCTTTCAGGTCTGGCGACACATTGAGGTTCCAGTCCTCAGCTCTGCACTTGTGGCAGCAGCTGTCTTTGCATTTACAATCAGCCTCGGAGAATTTGGTGCAACAGTCTTTGTGGCCCGTCCACAGACGCCAACACTTCCGCTTGCGGTCTACAGATTTTTGGGACAGCCCGGCGCACTGAATTACGGTCAGGCAATGGCTATGAGTAGCCTGCTGATGCTGGTTACCGCCCTGAGCTTCCTTGCCCTAGAAAAAGCAACCCCTCGCGACTGGGGAGAATTCTAATGCCATTACTCACTCTGCACGATATCCGAAAACGATTTGACGCACATTACGCCCTTCGAGACATCAACCTCAGCTTAGAGGCAGGGCAGATTCTCTGTTTTCTTGGACCATCAGGCTGTGGCAAAACCACATTGCTTCGCATCATTGCCGGACTGGAAAAAGAATACTCTGGTTCAGTCAGTGTTCAGGGCGTTCATATTGATGAAGAGCCTCCACATACACGCGGCTTTGGACTTATGTTTCAGGATTACGCCCTGTTTCCGCATATGAATGTCTGGGACAACGTGGCCTTTGGACTGCGCATGCACAAAACAGGCGCGGAGGTCGAAAACGAGCGGGTCGCCGACATGCTTCGGCTTGTGGGACTTGAGGACTTTGCGTCGCGCAAAATTCAGGAATTGTCTGGCGGTGAACGTCAGCGGGTTGCCCTCGCCAGAAGCCTTGCCCCAGAACCACGACTTCTTATGCTGGATGAGCCACTGGCAGCTCTCGACCGCTCTCTTCGGGAGCGACTCGCCCGTGAGCTGCGCCAGATACTCAAAAAAGTCGGGGTAACGGCAATTTTTGTTACTCACGATCAGGCGGAGGCTTTTGCCATTGCAGATAAGGTGGCGGTTTTTCATGACGGCCGTCTTCTCCAGAACGACAGCCCACAGCGCCTCTATAGCCATCCGACAAGCATTCAGGTCGCTGAATTTCTTGGTTTCAAAAACATTGTCCCAGCCAGTGTGCTTCAAGACGGCACTCTGCTAACGCCTCTGGGAACTTTTCCTGTACCTCCGGGAACAAACAAACGTGCTCCAGGCATGACACCAAGCCTGCTGTTTCGCCCAGAAGGAGCACAAATCGCAACCCCCATGCAAGAGGCTACTGCGGAACAGATCCAGCTCACAGGACAGGTAGAAAGCTGCACTTTTCTTGGGCATGTGTATCAGACAGAAATAAAAATGGCAGAGGGAATCATGTTCCGATTCCTTCTGCCAACGTATCCATCAGCTCCTAAAATTGGAGAAAAGCTCCGACTCATACTGCCAGCCGAAGCCTGTGTTGTCCTCGATTCTGACCAGCGCCCCGGCTAGTCCACGGGCACCGGGAACTTTTCCCGTGCCAGTCGAAGGGCCGCAGCATGGACCTGCTCTTCCCACTCGGTATAGGCAACAAGCATCTTTCGCCCAAGGGGAGACAGCCTGTAGCCAGACTTGTTGCCGCCCTTCTTCTCCAGCAGCTTTTCGCCAAGCGCAGCTTCAATATCCTTAATTCGTCCCCATGCGGCACGATATGACATTCCAAGCTCACGGGCAGCCGCAGCAAGAGATCCATTCTGATCAATTTCTTTCAAAAGCGAAGCACTTCCGAGACCGAATGCCATTTCGCCCCCGGTCTCAAGCCAGACTTTTAACTTTACTTTTAATGGTGGTAATCCCACAACAGTACTCCCACTTTCGTTTTTAAAATTCTCCTGCTCCTACCACAAAGACATGCCTTCATCCAGTCAGGGGCATATATCCGAGCCTCTGACGCAAAACACCGAGCAGCATGCTTCGGTATATTCAAAATTCCTTGAAATTCCCTTGTAAAGGCGATGAATTCTCATTATTTTCCGTTTCCGTCGCTTTTATACGACTCTGCACGCCATCTTTTTGAGCAGGAAATCCACTCTGCACCAAGGCATATCACGCAGAGAGCATCTCTGCTGTTCGCCATGGACAAAACATAGAGACCGGACAGAAGCGTTTCTGACCGGGTGGCTTTCCTCCTCCCAAAGCTTCCGTACAGGGTTCAACATTTCAAGGATTTTTTATGTTTTCACACTTTTCACGTCTCTGCCTGTGTGCCACCCTCTTTTGTGGTTTGAGCACATCTGCCTTTGCAGCACAAGACCAAGGAACAACATACGCCCTTGATCCTGTTGTCGTCTCTGCCCGAGGGGTAGAGTCAACACTCAGCCAGACTCCCGGTGGAGTTGGGGTTGTTGACAAAGAGGAAATAGCCCTCTCTCCAAAGGCAAGCATTGCCGATGCCCTGTCCCGCATTCCGGGTGTAAGCAAAACAGGTGAGTCCCCGTGGGGACAAGACGTCAACATTCGCGGGATGCGCGGAACATCCGTTGTTTTTCTGATTGACGGCAAACGCATCAACACAGCAACCGACATCAACGCCCAGATGGGGTTCATTAATCCCTCTGATATTGAACGCATTGAGGTCATCAAAGGCCCCATCAGCGCCCTGTACGGAACAGGCTCAACAGGTGGTGTCATCAACATCATCACGAAAAAGGGCCACTTTTCCAGCACGCCTGAAATGCACGGCGAACTCAGTGGCACCTGGTCCTCCAACCCGGAAGGAACAGACAGCTACGGGCGCGCAAACTATAATGCTGAGCGCTTTTGGCTCCAGCTTTCCGGCGGCACCCGCGACCACATGAGCTATTACGGTGGCGAGAACCTCATGGAAAACAGCCAGTTCGAAGACATTCAGGGGCGCATCAATGGCGCATTCCGCTGGACAGACGAACTGACAACAGAATTTCAGGCAATGGTTCTGGAGGGCAACGATATTGGCATCCCCGGTGGCTCCAAGTCCATGCCTGCCAATGCTCCGGTGACGTATCCCCGCATTGGGAGCTCCCTTGTTAGTCTGGATACCACATGGACACCCAAAAACGGTGCGCTGAAAGAGCTGCTCGCCAGCCTATACTATAGCCTGAACGACCGCCGTGTCCGCATCGACAACCCCATGCCGCCAGTCCTCAAAATCACCCCGAACGCCAGCCACGAAACCGTAGGAGGCAAGATTCAGGGGCGCTGGCAGCTTGGCGAGCATCAGCTCGTCTCTGGGTTTGACGCGTGGAAGTGGCACATGCGCTCATGGCGCAGCAAGTACCTCCGAAACGGCCATATTCTTGAAGACCAGCCTACGCCCAACACCACACAGCTTTCCCTTGGTCTCTACGCAGAAGACAACTGGAAGCTCAATGAGGCGTGGACACTGAACCTTGGCGCACGGCTTGACCGCGTCAACATGAAAAACCACGAAACGCCTCAGTATGAAGAAGGCCAGAGCAACGACTGGGGCTGGAATGCCCATGCAGGCCTGACCTGGGACTTTGCCGAAAACTGGTCTCAGACCTTCATTGCAGCAACGAGTTACCGTGTACCCGACATCATGGACCGCTTCAAAAACATCAAACTCGGCTCTGCCACAATCAAGGGCAACCCCGATCTTGATCCTGAACAGTCCTTTTTCCTTGAGTACGGTCTTCACTACAACACCGGCAACCTTCGCCTTTCCGGTTCGCTGTTCCACAACCTTGTTTCGGAGTATATTACCGAAGGAGCAACAGCAGACCCCAATGTGTTCCAGATGGAAAACGTGGGTGAAGCACAGATTTATGGTGCTGAGCTGGAAGCCAAATGGTTCTTTGCTCCAGGCTGGTCCACATATGCGACTCTGGCTGCAACACATGGCGAGGACCGCAACGAAGATGAAGCTCTGCGAAACATTGCTCCATTAAATGGACTCCTCGGCCTGCGCTACGATCATAGCACTGGATTCTGGGCACGGGTTGAAACACCATGGGCTGCAGGACAAAGCGACGTCCCGGAAGGGATGGAAACCGTTGACGGTTACATGCTTGTTAACGCCGCTGCAGGCTATGACTTTGACTTGTGGAAGCTCCAGCATAGTGTCAGCCTTGTGCTGAACAACATTCTGGACACCCGATATGAAAATTATCTGGCCAATTCACGCGGAATGGAGCTGGAAGAACCCGGCTTCTGCGCCGCAGTGACGTACGCGGTTTCTTTCTAACGACGATAAACGGGCCGCCTAGAGCGGCCCCATTTTTTGGAGCTTTGCATGTTTAGTGCTGGTGCACGCACTCACAGTATTCTCATGGTCTTTGCGCTGGGGATTTTCTTCTTGTTCTCCTCCCCACAGCAAAGCTGGTCCACAGAACTTCCAGAAATCACGTTCTATACCAACGGGCAGGCCACCACACCACAGCTCGCACTCTGGTATGGGATTTCCAAAGGGGAACTTGACGACCTTTGCACCATCCACATCAAACAGTGGAAAGACATGAATCATCTCCGCGGGCTTGTTCTCGCCGGAAAGGGAGACCTGTGGCTCGGTCACGTTGACGCATTCTCACAGGCTGCACGACGGGGCGCGCCTGTTTCCCTGCTCGCCGTCACAGGCTGGCGAAAATTCTTTTTTCTGTCTGGCAACAGCTCACTCAGAACGCTGACTGACCTCCAGAAACTCCCGGCCAAAACACGCGTGCACTCTGCTCCTCCTGATTCCCCTGCGGTCCCAGTTCTCCAAAGCCTTGCTCAGAGTACAGAAAGCCTGCCTGCGTTCAGCTACACACCACACCCAGGGCGAGCGCTTGCGCTTGATGCCATCAAGCACCCGGAACAGCTTTACCTTTTACCTGAGCCACTGGTCACCGTGCTTTTACTCAAGGCTCCACAGCTCCACGTCGTTGGGAGCGTCGAAGAGCTGTACGCCTCTGCAACGGGCAAAGAGCCATTCCTTCCGTGGGCTGGCCTCGCCATGAACACCGCAAGCATGGCAAAGCACCCTCGCATTGCGGCTCGGATTTTACACATTGTTGATAAATCTACAGCCAAGCTCCAGCCCACCCCAGAAAAGGCACTGACGGCGCTCCCCAAAGAATTTGGGCGCTTTGTTTCTCCCAAAATCATTGCGGCATCGCTTTCACGTGACATTCTACGGGCAAAGAGTGGCCAGGCGGCTCGTACTGACATCGAGGATCTGGAACGCTTGACGGCTCGGGGTATGCAGCTCCCGGCTCTTCCTTCATCCTTTTTTTACCCACCTGTGGAAAACTAACGCATGGCACAGCCTTCTTCCATTTTAAGCTCACGAAGCCAAATCATGCACAAAAGCCTTCCTCGGCTTTGCGCTCTTTTTGTGCTTCTCGCAGGGTGGACGCTTGCCTCCCAGTTGGCTGGCGAACTTCTTGTGCCGGGACCATTAACAGTTTTCCAGCACCTCACAGCACTTTCTGTTCTGCCTGACTTTTGGGAGACCCTGCTTATTACAGCATGGCGTCTTGCGCTTGGACTTGGGCTTGCCACTGGTGCAGCGCTTCTTCTTGGGCTTGCTGCTGGTGCCTCTCCACATATATTGCGTTTCAGCTCTCCGTTTATTTCCACAATCCAGTCCTGTCCGCCTGTGGTGTGGCTTACCCTCCTTATGGTCTGGGCGGGCACAGGGACCATCATACCTGTGGGAGTGCTTTTTGCGGCTCTTTTCCCACCCCTCTTCATTACAGTTACGCAGGGGCGGCTTTCTTTGGACCGCCGTCTTCTTGCCATGGCCAAGGTCTATGCAATCCCCAAGCACCGCCAGCTTGTCCAGCTCATCATCCCTGGAACCTTTCCCCATCTCGTCTCAGGACTATCCCATGCCCTGACAGCGGGCTGGAAAGCTGTTGCTGTCGCGGAATTTCTTGGAGCAGGCACGGGGATTGGTGCCAAAATGTTTTGGGCCTATCGCATGCTCGACATGGAAGAGCTTTTTGCATGGACACTGGTCCTCATCTTTTTGGGAGCCTGTGTAGAGCTTGGACCAGTGAGCCAGCTTCGGAGCTGGGCACAAAAGTATACCTCACGCACACGAGACCAGCACAATGATTAAGCTTGAATCTGTTAGCCTCAGCTATGCGGACACATGCGTTGTGGACGACCTTTCACTGCACATCCATTCTGGAGAACTTTTTGTTCTGCATGGACCGTCTGGCATCGGAAAGACGAGCCTTCTTGAGCTTGCGGCTGGGGTAAGTGCTCCGAACTCAGGACGAGTTCTACATGCGGGAAAGACGCGAGCTGTAGCGTTTCAGGATGACGCTCTTGTTCCATGGCTTTCAGCTCGTGATAATCTTCTGTTTGCGTTAAGTGGACGCTTTTCACTCCAAAAACGTCAGCAGCAGGCCGACCAGGCTCTCGCCCGCTTTGAGCTTCCGCCCAAAGCTCTCCCCCCAGAAATGAGCGGCGGAATGCGCAGAAGGCTCAACCTCGCCCGTGCGTTTTCGGCCGAGGCAGATATGCTCTTTCTCGACGAACCGTTCGCATTCCTGAATGAACGCTGGCACACGGAAATCAAAAACGAACTGGCGCAATGCTGCGCGCGGGGAGGCGCGGCCTTCGTTGTCACTCACGACCTCGCGCCACTGCTCGGAACACCCGCAACGTTTGCAAAAATATCCGCTGCGCCAGTCTCCCCGGCTACCCTGCACTTCGAAAATGACACACCGTAACCGCAAGAAGCCTTGCGCTTTGAAATAAAAAGTCGCACACTCAAAATCAGAGAGGCGAGAAAATATCTATTTCTTAAAACATTTCGCTTGACCAGCACTACGGGTTGGTTTAAACACCTCTTCGCAACACGCCAGCGTAGCTCAGTCGGTAGAGCAACTGATTCGTAATCAGTAGGTCGTGTGTTCAATTCACATCGCTGGCTCCAGAGAATTCAAGGGTCTACAAACTCCATGTTTGTAGACCCTTTCTTGTTTTGCCATTCTCCCCCCATTTTACCCCCACTTTAATCGTGACGTAACGTGAATTTCTGCACCCTCATCTGTGTACTGTTACGTAAAAGGTCATCGCCTTCACCATCCCTTTCGACACGCCCTCAAATGCCTTTCCTACCAATTTTGGTCGATAAGTTTTTATTTAAAATCAAATTGTTTTTATATTTCCAAAGAGGTAATGCACATCCCCTGTCAGGACTATAAAATTAGGCGCCAAAACATTTTGTATGCCATATCTTTCTGAAAAAATTGAATTCAAGGAACCTGAAGGCTCTTTTGAGAGTTCAACAATATACATCTCACCATCAATCTATCTGGCCAACAAAATCAAAGAATTCGAAGGCCCCCTTGTCAGGGGCGGCCTAGGGCTCTTACTCCACCCCAAAGATAGCGACTTCTCGACACTCAAAAATACAGAATAAGTACGACTCATTATCCCCAAAAAAGATATAAATTTATACAAAGCATAGCTCACGGGCTGAATTCCCTGTCGAGCCAAGGGCTGAAACTTCACAGTGAGTTCTGCCCAGCGAATCAGCGCTCGCGTTGAGAATGTCAGTTCGATGCTGTGCTCTGAATTTTCACCGTTCCCCATAAACAGCTTCCGGACTTCACCTGCAAAATCCACCATCGCGGACCGAATTGTTTCCGGAAGCCGGGGTGCAACTTTTTGTAACAGTGACAGCTCCGCATCCGCTGGCGGGTAGCCCAATTCGCAAAGCCAAAATCGATCCATAAACGCGATATTTTGTCGCAAGGTTCCCTGGTACAAACCAGTCTCATCTGCCCCACCGTTGGTATTTGCCGTTGCAACAAATCGAAACATGGGATGCGGGATGATCATTTCACCGCCGTTGTCTGAAATGCACAACGGACTCCCATCAAGCACGCTATTCAGTCCTGCAGCCGTTGCCGGATCAAGCAAATCCAACTCATTGATAAGCACAAGCCCCCCATACTTCATGGCGAGGGCAAGCGGACCGTACTCGTAACGCATTGACCCGTTATCGAGACTCAGGTGTCCCAGAAGTTCCGGGAACTCAAGCCGACTATGGCCGGTCACTTCAAAGACTGGATAGTGAAGCTTTGCTGCAAGCTGCCGAATGAGACTGGTCTTGCCACTCCCCGTGGGGCCAAACACATACAGAGGTTCTGGTGGACTCATGAACCAAACGACAATGTCACGCATGGCGTCATGATAGATAAACTCAGGATGAATGGCAGGCGTATAGCTTGTCGCTTTTGCATAGCCTTTGACCGTTGTCCCAGAACGCTTCCCACTAAACACCTCTCCGGCATCCATATCGACCGAAACCAACGACTCAAGTTCTTTGTGTGAATGCATAGACTCTCCTTTAAAGACAAAAAAGCCTCCCGACACATGTCAGGAGGCGTAGCTCTGGGCAAAAATCCCAGCATCTTCAAAGAAGTAATATATAACTCAAATATTTTGAAAAACACTCATCTCTTAGCTCTATAGTATAGAAGTTAATTCAGACACTTTTCTACATTCTCTACACCACACATATCATGCATAAAGCACCATTTCACACCTAACAATCTCTCCATCTTTTTCCATCCCCTCTCTGTAGGTAAATTATAATATCTAATCTATCTTCTTTAGATTACTCATATAGTCTCACAAGAATTTTCAACTCTACATCAGCATAGTCCAATTAAATAATATCATTCATCAGATAATCATCTAAGAAACAATTCACCTCATAAACAAAGGAGAAATCCATGAGATGCTTTGAAGAATTCAAAGAATACAGGATACTGGGTAGTCGAGATAAAGACCAAGCGTGTAGATCAGATATCTTGGAAAGAATGTTGTCTCTCCTTGAAGAGTATGAAGAGCGCCACGGTAAAGTCTTCATCATGAGAATGGATGTTCGATATCCACAAAATTACTTTCTCAACTCCAAAGATAGGCACATGCCTCAATTCATCGCTCACTTGACAAAAAACTTGTCACGCAAGGGACTCGATCCGAAATACATTTGGGTTAGAGAGCAGTCTCGGGAAAAACACCAGCACTACCATGTTGCACTAATATTGAATGGGAACCTTATCCAGTCTCCATATAAAGTTTTCAACAAAGCTGAAGAGCTTTGGGCACGAGCATTAGGTTTAGACTCAGCGAAAGGACTCATATCCTACTGCAACAAATGGCGAACAGGTAAAAAGGGTTCATGCTCGTATATGCTAAGGCGAGGAGCAAAGGACTACGAAGAAGTTAAAAGAGATGTATTCTATAGATTAAGTTACTTGGCAAAAGAAAACACCAAAGGAAACGCACCTCGAAGGATCAGAGAGTTTGGCACATCAAGAAGACGGTCATGAGGAACAATAAAAAAATATACGAGAGAACTCACAGTATAAGAGAAAAGATACGGGATCATTTCTCACACATCACAAGGCCCTAGGGATTCAACCTTAAGGGCCTTTCCTTTTACTTTAGGAGATTATCGTGGGTATTCGACTTTTTGCAAAGAAAGATGAGTTTTGGAATGGTTCAAACTGCCTTGGTTCTTCCCTTGAGGGTGTCATGAGCCTTATTCACGTTAAAGAACTTCGTTTTGAAAACGGGAGAGTTGTTGAAACGAAGGAGCTTCCCATTACGACGACTCAGGCTGAAAATGGATATGCGCTGAGCTATGAATTCCTTCTTGAATCAGACTTTGGCCTCAAGAGCTTTTCGGTCTTGGGTGAGGGAGGAATCAAAGCGTTCTTGGACTACCAGTCCATGCTGAGGAAAGAAGGTTTTGAACTCAATCAGGTTAAGACGTTGATTCGCCTCATGCCTGGATACAATTTCCGGTGCTGGAATTTCACAATCGCTGATTAAACTAAAAAGGGAGAGGTGAAAGCCTCTCCCCAACAATTCAAACCATGCAAAATCTCAAAAAGATTCCGTTCACATCCACCCCGAGTAACACCTGAAAGCCTATTGAATATACTCATTTTAAGTAGTACTTCACAAATTTACCGATTAACATTTAAGTTCTTCCCCTGAAAAGCAACTAGACACCCACAGGAGAAATAAATGCTCTCATTCAAAAACAAAATCAAATCTATCAAGACACCTAAGTTACGATCAAAACAGACCGAAGAAGACACAGACAAGGAAACGGCCTCACATTTGACTTCTCTAAAGAATCATAGCCAGTCTCTCGTGGGCAACGTACGTGAAAAAACGCAAAAAAAGATAGATTCAGTTTC
Organism: Desulfobaculum bizertense DSM 18034; assembly: GCF_900167065.1. Taxonomy (NCBI): domain Bacteria; kingdom Pseudomonadati; phylum Thermodesulfobacteriota; class Desulfovibrionia; order Desulfovibrionales; family Desulfovibrionaceae; genus Desulfobaculum; species Desulfobaculum bizertense. Next base: position 417,251 of record NZ_FUYA01000002.1, on the reverse strand, counting down.
GGAGTCTATTGGCAACCTTGAAGTAGAAAAATTCAAAGATATTAATTTCTACAAAGACAACAGCATAGAATTATTCGAAAGAGGAACAGACAAAATAGTCAGTAGTTTCAACAATAAATTCGATGTCGATAAAGACACACAACAAATGATTGATGAAATCAAAGACACACTTCCTCAGCCAGCTTCAGACATGAGTGATATCTTTGAGAAATGTAAAAAAGAAGCATTACAGCGGGCAATTTCATCCTTCTGCCTCGGCCCTATCGTCAATGGGCTGGATAATAAACTTGAGGCTCGCTTCGACAACTTGTCAGATTCATATCAAGATTTTAATTCTGCTCACAATGTAAGATCTCACGAAAATTTTCATAAAATGCAGCAAGAAAGACAAGATGCGAAAGACAGCATGATGTATCTGGATGATGGGTATAATAGTTCCAACCTATTAGACCCTTTTGATTCAGATATTGAGCATGTGATTTCTGCAAAGTCGACCTATGACAGTGTCCTGCTAAGAGCAGCAACAACCAATGAAGAAATAAAAGATTGTATAAATGACACTGACAATCTTGTTTTTGCAGATTCTTCATTGAATAGAGCAAAAGGCTCAAAAGATTTAATGGAATTCTTAGATGAAAGAGGCGTGGAAGATGAGCTTGACCCAGACATTGTCAACATCGAAATTAATGGAAAAACTCGATCTGTAAAAAAAGAAGATGCCAAAGAAGCCTATTCTAAAGCCAAAGGAGCTTCCCAAAAGCAAACCCTTCAAGCAGTAGCGACTATTGGTTCGACCGCAGTTGAATCAGGTGCAAAACTTGCTGTTCAGCAAGTCGTTGGCCTAATCGTTTATGAAACAATCGATATTTTTGTCGATGAACTAAAGAACATTGCTCATGATGGAAATATCTTCAATCGAGATTTTAAACAAAACATCTGCGAACGGTCTGTCACGATCAAAGATAAATTAGCAAACCGCTTTAACGAACACAATATTATCGAACGAGCTAAAAAGCTTGGTGTTGAAAGTGGAGTTGCAGGAGCTCTCAGTGTCATACCTCAAATTTTAACCTCGATGCTTTTAAAAACACCTGCCTTTATCATTTCTTTAATTCGAGAATCAACTTTATCAACCGTTCGATGTGTAAAAGTTCTTATGGATAAAAAAGTTGACAGCTACGAAGGAATCAAAACAATAATGATTGGAACGGCTTCATCAGTCTTAGGTATTTATATTAACAGAGCTCTCTCATCAGGCTTAGCCGGTGTCCCTTTATTAAATAAATTCAATAAAAACACCACAGATGTCCTTACAGGTGTATTCGTTACAGGAATTCCATTAACCGCTATCTATGTATTTGATAAGAACAAAAGCAAATTTGCATTTGCAATTCGATAGACTTCAAAAAAAGACCTAATACAAAAGTGACATTTAAATACGTATCCTATGCTCCTTGACTTCAGCACCTAGCATCCTCAATTTATGGATGCTAGGTGTATTTATTCAACGCAGCCCCCATCCTTTTCTTAATATGCTCTCGACACTCCAAAGGCTCCAAACACTCCATATGTTCCCCGAATGAAAGCACCCAAGATTCTAATTCAAGCTTACTCGCTGTCTTAAAACTTAATGTAAACGAACCATCCTGTTCTTTCTCATATAACATATTCTCTCCCCACACTCGCTCTTCAACATAAATTTTAACAAACCTATCGTATCGTACTTTTACATCAATCGCCGGGCCATAGTTCAAGCCATAAAGACACTTTCTTTCTGGCTCAACCCCATTCTTAAAGCGATCCTTACAAAGTTCAGCATTGCATATTCTACAAACAGCAAAACTTCTTCTCTTGCGCTCAGGTGAACGGGGATCATCATATACAGCGTCTAGGTACAGTGCATTGTTTTGAACAATTATATCCACTGGCATAATTTTATATCCAACAGCACGATCACTATTTATTTTTTTGTAATCAATATGCACCCATCTTTGCAAAGAGAGAGAATCAAACAGCACATCTAAAATTTTAGACTTATCTGAATAATCAACCCTTCCTTTAAAGGAGTGCCGCATTTTCGAACCCACAACATGCTCAGAATCTCGGGACATATTTTGATAATACTTTCGAAGCCCTTTCCAAGCTTTTTCTTGTCTCCCTCCGAACAGCAGCTCCGAACACATATCAGTACAGAACTGGACAGCTTGGACTTCATCGGGATCAAGAATCCTGTCCTGCCACACCACTCTTTTTTCTAATCGATACTTATTTACCCCCTTATCTTTTTCAATATTCACATAACCTTGATCTTTTAAAAAATTCAAAATTTCATTCAGCGTACTTTTACTAATTCCAAGTTCCCTAGTCATATCTGAGCATAAAGCGCTCCCCCCTATAAACGATAAGTACTCTAAAATATTGAAAACTTTTTCAACTCGTGTACTTTTTTTACTCATTGTTTTGCCTTGTCCGGAAAATCCGGAAGTTGCCCTTGTACTCTCTTTTTCAAACGCAAAAGGAGTACATAATGGATTATTCAGAAGAAACTATACACGTTCGCAAACTGTGCATGCAGCAAGGTTACCAGTACTTGGTTTACAGCGATGGATACTATTGTTTTTATAAAAATCTGAGCTTTAAACACTTCGAAGAAAAAAGCATCCAAGATCTCACCGTTATGGTTGTCGAAGGAAAAGAGTTTGAGAAGTTTACCCGCGCAGTCTGCGAAGTCAGCAGCTTTTTTGTCCATGGTAAATTTGAACCTGGCCCCCGCTTTCTGTACCGGCTCCCCAAAATGCTTAAGAACTAGCCCTCTTCTATAACTTACATTTCAAGAAAAGGGCTTTGCTCCCCATACCCTGTGACAAAAACATATTTTTTGGCACGAGTTGCAGCAACATGGAGCAAGGCCCGCTCTTTATTCAAAATAGAAACTTTCACCATAGGATCATCCGTTGTTAACGCCGCATTAGGGATCATATCCGCATTTGCTCCTGCAATAATCATTGCATCAAATTCCAATCCCTTAACTCGATGCATTGTAGCAAGTCTGACCCCTTGTTTTTTCCTTTCATCGATTGCGGTGCCAAGTATCCTATACGTTGGAACCCCTCTTTCATTCAGCATCGTTCCATAAGAATCTACAACGGAGTTTGTTCGAGCGACAACACATAAAGATTCTTGTGCTAATCCATTTGCTTTCAAAGCAGAAATAAGCTCAACAACCCCTTCAACTTCTTTCTCTACATTTTCAAAACGTCGGATACAGGGATTTTCACCATGCAACAAAGATGTATACTGTTCGAACCTATCCTCTCCTCCATCAAGATCATCCACAGAAACACCTTGAAGCACAGAAATTGCCCAAGTTTTTATTTCATCCGTTGTGCGATAATTAATTTTTAACTTTTTAGACCGCCCGCGCACTTCAATTCCACATCGTCCTAGGACAACAGGTCGCCCATAAATACGCTGATGCGCATCACCCGTAATAAATATATCATTCGGATGTTCATCGACCATTGTTCTCAGAAGCTTAAAAGCCTGAGAACTCATGTCTTGAGCTTCGTCGACAATGACGTGATTAAACGGCTTTTTCCCCATGTGTTGTAATAGGCCACACGCATCTCGCATTGCATCGGCAGGCTCCCGTATTCCACGCTCATTTTGCAAAACTCGATACTCTTCAAAAACAGGCCAGACGAGTTTTCGCTCTTTTCGCCCCATGCGAATACCTCGGCCTGTTCGAGAGACTTTGAAGTACTCTTTAAGAGTCAATACTTCCTCGGGTTGAATAATGTTCGCCCATTCTTCCCTAAAGAATTTTTCATCAAACTTGGAGTCAAGACTGTCAGACCGTGATTCAAAAGCTTTTCGCCACAGCTCATCTGCCTGCTTTCCATAATCAATGGTGAACCTGTAATTATTCCTTTGCAGGAACTCGTTGACCCATCGATCAAGATTCACGACTTCAACATGCGCCATCTGTCCATCAAGACAAATAGCCGCAAGATTATTCGCGATGTCTGTCGCCAAATTTTTAGTAAACGTCGTAACGAGTATTTTCTGATCTGCTGTACATCGATTCTCAGCAAGCCACTTCGCTCTGTGCAAGGCAACAACTGTCTTCCCCGTCCCTGCGCCTCCAAGAAGACGGACAGGCCCATTCCAATCTCGCTGAACTATTTTTCTCTGCGATGGGTGCAAGAAAACTCGCCATTTCTCTAACGGAGCATCCAAAGCTGCTTTGAGTTCTTTTTCAGAAGGGCCAACATAAAATTTCTGCTGAGAATACGGGTTTATCAGTGCCTTTTCAAAATCACTGGTATCAACACGTTCCTGTTCACCACGCAGTTCATCAACCAAAAGAAGCACATCTTCCAATGGCTCCCCGTCTGCCAAAAAAGTCAGCGCTTCAAAGCAGTCACGCGGAACCTCATCTTCAGCTTCAATCAAGTCAATTTTTTGCTGCATTCTATGGATCTTGGGAAGCAGCGCCTTAGGAACTCCAAGCTTGAGCAAATGTCTGTCCCGAACATTTGCAAAAAGCCCCGTTTGGGTCTCCTCTGGAGCCCTCTCATTTGCTATGGTCTGCTCATCAACGGTATACAGCTGAATGGCACCTGTCTCAGGGTTAATTTCACACACTCTATTCTGTGCCCAGCGGTATGCCTCATCATGGGTGTCTGCCCAAAGCAACAAAAGAACAGAACCTGACTCAGATTTTTTCAAAATTGCACGGCTCGCTTTGTCAATTCGTGCAGAATAGAGGTTCTTGTCGCGGCACATCGTAAGCTTTTCGAGATTTGCCCCCTGCCCCAAGGGATTCCTTTTAAACTTCAGCAAAAAACGAAACGCCTTTTCCCGAGAATCCACAGGGAGCTTTGAGCAACTCTCAATAAAATTATCAGCAATAGCCACTTGAACATCCTGATTCATAACAGTCATCTCGTTACCCAACCTCACGTTCAATAAATTTCAAGCACTTATCCCGATCATCTGCCACAACAAGTTTCCACCCAAGAGTTTCGCCACGAGAAAGAACTCCAGCATACTCTTGAGACAGCACACCAACTTTTTGATCTGGCCATGCCAACTCTATTTCACCAATGACACATTCATTATCCACCAGCTCTATCCCAACCTCTGGCGCTCTACAGCCTTGAGATTGCACATCGCGAGCAAGAGGCTCATATGCATCGTCAATAAGCTCAAAAACCTCTTTCCACCCAAGTTCTTCACTCAAATCGCCAGAACGAGGCTCAGGTGTTAATTCTGCAAAGTCATCAAACAAGCCATCCATAAGCCCCGACTGAACAACCATCGCCGATCGAGTGCAAAACTGAAACACATTAGCCGCACGCAAATAGCCTTGCCACGCAGAGTGGAAAGGCTGAGATTCCCGGAGTTCTGGCTTATCGTCCAAATACAGCGCGACAGAAAAATCATTTATCGCATTTTCTGTACTCTCTCCCCTTCGCCATGAGCTAACGACTTCAATACCATCCGCTGAAAAATGCCCCGCAAATTTCGCCCCGCCTAGCACTGCACAATCCATTAAATTCGTGGGGAAAAATTGACACACATCCGCAGCGAGAGAATCAACCTTCGGCGTTGTCATTGAACACTGAATATATTTTTCTGCCAGCACCTTCCATCGCGCATCATCAGGGTGCTCTAGGATCTCACACAACATTTTGAAGCTGGACTTCTCATCAAGAAGATCATCGTTCGAAAGCTTCGGCTCATAAGAGCTCCACATGTCAGTCTTCCATCCCAAGCCCCCTGAGAGATGGACATAGTCTGGAGCATTTCGAACCTTGCCCCCAAAAACGTGCTCCACATCGTCGTAACTCAACGACCAAACATGGTATGCACCGCTACGCAGCAAGGCCATACGCTGCTGCATATCCACTCCAAGCCGCTCCTTGTGCCAGCGGAATCCATCTGTAAAAACCACAAGAGGCTTCGCCCGGCCGTCACTCCTCGCAAGGCTCAATACAAAGTCAGCACGACACGGGACGCTAACGCCCTCCGTGTCACCAAGCTCAACCTGTTGCTCAATGTTCCAGCACGTCTCGCCAAACTCGAGGAAAAAGCCTTCGCGCCCGTGGATGACCTGCCGCTGAAGAACAACCTTTCTTTCTGGACTATTCTGTCGCCGAAGTGCCTCGATAAAACGAAGTTCAAGCTGAGACTCAAAAAGTGCTCCAAGCGAAACCGAACGTAACTCTGAGGTTTCAACCAGAGCGTCTTGGTGCTTCAAAATTCCAGACAAAACACGCATGGCGCTTGTCTTAGAAATCGATCGCATCTGCGAACTATTTCCGTACGCCAGCAAGCAGCGATAGCAGCCGTCACGCTCTGGCTTTTCACTACACGGACACTGTTGCATATGCCGCAAAGCTTTTTCGAGAATTTCAATAATCAGCTTATCCTGAACTATTTCTTTCAGGTAACCAGTCCCTCCAGGAACAGAATCATAAATAACCAGATAATGCTTTCTCAGCTTGCCTTCCTGCTCATCAGGTTCCGTGTGCAAAGTGCTTTTCAAATGGCTAATTTGCCCGCCAAAATGAAGTTTAAGTCCAAGGTTAAACGCCGCGATAAAAGATTCCATATCGACCGAGGAATGCTCTGCTCCGGTAAACGGCAAAAGGACCTTAATCGCCTCAGACTGAAAATCCCGGTAGAGGTACACGCAGTCGAGGACCTTTTCTTTATTTTTAGAATCACGAGCAGGGCATCCCCAGGCATGGAGTTCCCGCTTTTCTTTTTTTTCAAGCAGGCGCCCACACTGCTCACAGATTCTGAACCCCTGCTTTGGCTTATCGTCTCCGGCGACGAACAGCCCGTCCTCTTCATCTGCGTATTCCCCAAAATTGATTTCACGGAAATTTGCTCGCGACAAAAAGGCATACCCAAATGCCGTTTCCGAAGAATCAATTTTCCAAGCTGCACTCACATCCGCAGGATCATAATCAACTAAAAGTTGACGCACATAAAAATTAGGCGTCCGGGATTCAGAGTCATCAACAACACGACTCTTCCGTTCTGCTGTTGTCGCAAAAACCTGAGACATTTTCAGCATATCTCGACGCTGCCCGGAATCTGCAAAAAGTTCGCAGCCACAGCGCGGGCATGGCCCTGTTTTTTCTGATGTCACTCGCTCTGTGTATGAGCACTCAGGACAAAGCCGCCAAGCCTCCAGCTTGGACGTACCAATATCGACCTGATCAATCACGACCTGCCGCTTCCCTGCATAAAACTTATTGCCAAGGGCAAATTCGGTAATCGCGCTCTGCGCAGCACGCTCATACTCGAAGCTACTGACATCAAACTCTTTTTGAGAATCTCCGTCCTTATTCGCCTGTTCCTTTTTCCGATAAACAATGGAGTGAAGCGTTACGCCCTGCTCAGGAAACGCGTAGTTTGGAATCAAGCCTTCATCCGTCAGGAAATTAAAGACATTCTTCTGCCCAATCTGTGAGGCAAGCTTTCTGAGTGCAGTAATTTCCTGCTTCAATTCATCCATGCGGACATCTGTCTTCTCGCCCTTTGCCGGATTCTTCTCAATCCGCTTGAGCATTTGTGATGTACGGGAAGCCCTGTCTCGCAGCGAGTTTCGCTCCTTATAAACCCGCCCCAGTCCTTCAAGTATTCTGAACCCCAAAGAGGACTGCACGCTCCCTTCATCAATGTCTTCAAGCGTCCCAAGGATGAAATGCTTCAAGTAGTCTTCAGAATCAGATGTCAACTGCCCTTCAAACAACGCGACAAAATCAGCATAGAGTTCCGTGGCATTGTTCTCGACATAGCGCAAAAAGTTGTACGGAAAAGCCAACTCATTCCGCTTCTCATAAGCAGTAAGCGCAGACACAAGCTTTGCAGGAATATCTTTCTCTGTGATGCCAGTAAGCACCCATCGATCAAGGCAAAACGCTGTCAGCTGCCGTTCAAGGACTGCGGAAGCATTCAGAAAAACGCCCGGAGTCTGAACATCACCACACATCATCAACTGCGGCTGCTCAAAAAAGTACAAATCGTGTGCCTTGGCACCTGCGATGGTCAAGTTGAGAGCATTCCCATCCTTACGCCCAGCACGTCCAACTCGCTGCAAGTAGCTCGCCTGAGACGGCGGAACAGAGCATTGAATCGTGCTTGAAAGATTGCCAATATCAATACCCATCTCAAGGGTTGGCGTGCAGGAAAGCAGATTAGGAGCATCAGGCTGAACGTCATTCCCTGCGCGAAAAGCTGTCTCAATGCTTTCACGCTCATCACGGGTCAAAAGCCCCGTATGCTCAGCCGTATACAAGCGTTGCAGGTCTCCCTCGCAATACAGCCGACCGAAATAGTCCTCAGAACACGTCTTCGAGACAGCATACTGCCCTTTGCATCCATATCGCTGGCATGGTGCCCCATTCCACGACTCCTGCACTCCGGCAGGCACAGTCAGCTCGCTTCCACAATGCGAGCATTTTATGCGTACAGGCCGTGTTGTCAGGAGAATTTCCTGAGGATTGAGCATCCAGACACGTGGTTTTGAACCCGCTACCGGAAGCTCACGTCGAATCACAATCCCGGCTTTTTCCAGTTCCTCAAAGCAGACATCATACAGGGTCCCAATCAGGCTATTCCCAAGTCCCAAAAGGTCTGGAAACGCTTTTAGTGCCCAGTCAATACACCACGAGCTTTTCCCAAGGCTCACCACCTGCTCAAAATTCCTCGCTCCAGCGTACGAAGTCAGCAACTTTGGCAGCTTATTTCGCGTGCTCAGGTATGGCATCCACGGATATATAAACCCTGAAATTCGTTTTTCATCACCGCGAGACTCAATGTAGCTGTCAAAGCCTCTGGTATCTCGAAAAACGGAACCATTATGCCGCATATGCGATGCCAGCCCCAAAAGGAAACGCCGTACATCTTCCGAATGAACATCCCGCAGCCGCTCGACTTCGTTTTGCAAGCGAAGGGTTAACGCAGGCAGAACCCCGTCCACTGCCTCGGGCCGCAGCATGGGAACAGAAGCCTGTGTTTTTTCCAGAGTTCGCCCAATGCGAGAACTCATAGTGAACTCTGACCAAATCTCCCAGCTCAGCCGCTTCTCAACAAAATTCAACAGTTCTGAACCCTTTGCGAGATGTCCCTGCTTCATCAGCCGGTCATAGTCGTAACGCCACTCCATGCTCGGATGTATAAAATTCGCCACAAAGCGCTGAACATTCCGCCCAAGCCGCTTTTCCCAATACTCAGTGAAAAGTTGAGGGAACTCTGCCAAATTCGGAGTGCTCCCCAGGGACTGGAGACACTGCTGTATGGCCGTCCGAAGCGTTACGCCATAGGTTCGTGCCCCAAAAAATCCCGCACGGTGCGCGGCATCCTGCACGTTGTCCGAAAAAGTGATGAGCTTCTTGTCGTCGTTATAATGCGAGCCATAAAGCATGGAAATCAACGCACTGGTCAGCGTTGCTGCACGGCTTCCCATAAGCAGCATACTATTCTTGGCCCGGCATATCGGGCACTCTTTGGAAGACTCATGAGGAACAAAAACCCGAATAACGTTGCTTGAGTGGCAGGAGGAGCAACAGCCCTCACTTGTTGATAGTCCAAGTGCTCGGCAGTCTCCACACATATACAAAATTGAACCGTCCACATGAGGCAGAGCCTTGTGGGTCGCCTCTGCATCTTCCTTGCTTTCGGCAAAGTCCGGGAAAAACATCCGGTACTCTTTGCCCAGCTTACCGGGACGAAAAAAGGCCTTATATAACGGTTTAAGCCCAGTATGATACTGCTTGTTCTGCAAATCCGTCAGGGCTATCCATCCCGCGGCGCCGCATTCTCGGCAGTAGACAAGCGGCAAGTAACGCATCTCACTCTGTTCTGGCAGGTCCGCAGCAAAGCGCAACGTCGGTTGCGATTTGAGCATCTCATCGCGCCGCTTCACACTTACGACCATATTGGCCATCTCGCGCAACCACATCTGCACACGAACATTCATAAGCGGCATGACAAGCGTTTCGCTCTTTTCTCCGAGGGGCGTCACTTCCCTTCGAGCATGACTCACCAAGGACAACAAGCTCAGCAGGATATCTTCAACATAGTCACCGGGAGCTTTTCGCAAGGTATGGGCAAAAGAGAGAACAAGTTCTCTGAGTTCCTCCACATCCCGAATTTCCCCACCAAGGCCACGCACAAGATTCTGGAAAAACAAATGCTTTTTCAGGAGACTCCCAAGCTCAACACGAAAGGCATCACTCTGAATTTCATCTCCGGACGGCTCCAGTCCAAACCACAGTTCTACCTGTGCGGCAATATACTCAAGGGGAGAATGAAAGTGCTCAGGATTCAGCTCGTCTTTTTTCTCCAGTGCGGGATGCATCGCATATTCAATGAGTCCCCCGCCCAAGAACTCCGCAGCACTGACGCGCTCTTCCTCAATCACTGCTGATCGCTCAAAAGCTTCGCCAAAAATATCCTGTGCATATGAAAGCAAGGGTTCTGCGCTTCCCGTCCCAAGAGTTGCCGAGGTTCCAATACAGCACAGCCCATGCTCTGGTGTTGCGAGCCGGGCTTTGAGCCGCCGAATCAGACATGCGAGGTCTGTTCCCTGCGCACCATCAAAGGTATGCAGCTCATCAACCACCAGATAGCGAAGCGTCTCAGGACCATTATGCTCCCACAAAGGGCGGTCCTGATGCCGCACGAGCAGGTAGTCGAGCATCTTGTAGTTGGTAAGCAGGATATCAGGAGGATTCTGGCGTAATGTTGCCTTATCCGTAATGACATGATCTTCGCCCATGGTTTTTGCGGGATTCTCTTCCTGTTGCCCAACATAGAGACCAGCACGAACCTGCCCCACGAGGGCTGGTGTCCCGGAAATCATCCGGGCAATACGTCCAGCCTGATCGGTTGCCAGTGCATTCATGGGATAGATCAAAATAGCCTTCACGCCGGGATGACCTGCATTTTTACGACAATGCTCAAGTATGGGGTACAGGAAACACTCGGTTTTACCCGATCCCGTGCCGGTTGCAATGAGCGTTGATTCCGGCTCTTCCCCACTCAGCCGGGCAAAAGCCTTTTCCTGATGCTTGTATGGCGGAAACCGAAGCTTGAGTTCCGGGAAGACATCTCTCCCGTGCTCTCCCTCCAGAAAAGGTAAACCAAGAGAAACATATGGGCCACGAAACGGCGTCCCGTTTTCGATAAATTCATCAAGAAGCCCTGCAAAATACGGTGATGACAACTGAAAGCTTGTTTTCAAAAAATCATCAAGACCATGTCGAATCTCGTGCGCGACGACTGCTGGAAGCATGTTTTCCCTCTCTCCCGTGATAACTGTTTAGTACGTGGAAACCTGTTCTGAGATCTGTTCGCCAACTGCTTCGCGTTCTTCAAAGGCGTTCCATGCAGTCTGATAATCGATCTCTCTATTGCAGCGCACAAAAGGCGCAACGTATTCCACGACACGGCTCACAGGGCCACCCGGCAGAGTGTCATCCTCACGAGTCTCGCGAATAATTCCCTTCCTGAGTCCCTTCACGTCTTCCCAGCCAAGGGCGATATTTTCCTGCACCCCCTCAGGTGTCTCCAGTGTAAAGTTCAGCTCCTTCTTCTTTGCCTTGCGGGGCAAACCAACACCCGTCAGTCCCTTGGACGCGGTAAACACAATACGACCACGCGCGTCGTACCATGTATCAGCCTCATACTGCCGCATGACCGGGAACTGAACACGGTATATGGTCTTGAGTTCATCCAGCGTAAGCCCAAGGGCCTGCGCCACAAGCACATCGATCTCGACGAGTGCCTGCCGCCGGGCATAATCACTTCGTAAGGCCACATTTCGATTCCACGTCGGTCCAAGCTGCGAGAAAAAGGTCGGAGAAAGGCGACTGTCTGGCTTGGTCCACTGGTCGTGACGCATCTCAGGTTCATAGCACTCAGCCCATAAATCCGCATAAGCAGCGGTCAGGCATGTGAGGGAAAGGGCGCGATAACGAGCTGCAGGGACATCCCAAACAGGCAATTGGGCAATCAGTGTTGTATTGGCATGCCCCATTCCTGTTGTTTTGACTCGAAAATCAACAGGAAGAGAAATTGCGGCGGCTAAGAAATCGACACATTGTCGATGAATTTTAAAAACAGTGGCAATACAGGTATTTATATGCCCGGCCCCTCGAGGCAAAATGGTCCCCAGTAGTGTCCGCTCACCACTCTGCGAAAGCATCTCTCGATTCACAAATCGATAATACTCAGTCACAGGCTTGTGCTCGCCCCACGGGACACACGGGGTGCGCTCAAGATATGTCTGGGCATCACAGGCCGGGACGTAGTTCGTACGGGGCAGGTAATCGTCTGGCAGGCTTGTGAGATCAAGAATGTCGTAGTGTGAATTCTGGGAACACACAGCCCGCGGAGTCTTGTAGAGCGGATTCCCCACAAAAAAATGCGGGCCAGACAGAATCAACTGCGAGGCTTCACAGGGAAAACACGTCTTCCGTTGCATTGTCCCATCTTTCTGGGCATTCGTTTCATGCCACATTTCGAGGGAAACATAATCGCCCTTCAAATCTCCAAGACGCTGAGGCTGAACGGCAAACTTTCGCAGAACACCAATCAACTCCTGCGCATGAAGTGCTGGCAAACGAGCCTCTCGAGGAGGAGTTCCCTTCGCATCATACAGCGAAGCAAAAAGCGCTAACTCTTCATCTGTAATTTCAAGGATTCGATCTTTATGCCCTTCGACATTCCACGAATTCTGAGTATTTTTGATGCCGGGGACAGGACCCTCCCCATTATGAGCAAAAGAATCATAAATAGTCTTAGGATGATAGAAGTTCACGCCACTTAAAAATTTTACTCCACTCCTCTCCATTTTCCCAGTACAGTAAATATTTATACTATAATTTTTCTCATCATGAACTTCTTTAAAAAGTTTCAACTCATTCACAAATTGAAAATGATGCCTTAACCTCGGATAGACTTCTCGCCGGAAAGCCCCGCCCTTTGGATCATCATAGATACCCTCAGGGTGTAAAAATCCAGCAACGCCATCTTTCCGGGCTATCATCCATGACTGCGGCAAAAAGCACTTATATAAATTCGTCTGAATCTTTTTTAATGCCGGATAATTCTGCATTGCATTCAGGAAATTTTGGCTTGCAGTAGCATCAACATATTCAGTGAAATAGTCATGCGTCAGGCTATAGCGTTCAAGCGTCTCCTCTCGAAGAGCGGCCCGGCGAGGTGCGCTAAACTTACGCAAAACAAATTCCGGTTCATGGTCACCCATGATGCCGCCTTCATTCCACTCGACCTTGAGCCACGGGGGATTCCCCAGCACCAAATCAAAGCCGTGGTACTCCTGAAAAATGTCCGCAAACTCAAGCTCCCAATGCAAGAAGCGATACCGACGCGCAATCTTTTGCGTCAGGGACAGGTTCGGCGACAGCTCGCACAGCCTGTCCACGTCCACGAGGCCAAGCCTGCGGTCAAAGGGCACTTCAACGTCACTCTGCTCAGGGCCAAAGCCCGGCAAAAACATTGTGCCGTCACTCTCGGTCGTGCACACAAAGCTCTCGCCCAAAAGGATTTCCGACATGTTGCACAAAAACTCGGAGCGAGTCGGAAGCTGGTCCGCAGCCTCAATGGGCCAGAACCACAACGCACACCAGTAGTCCATTGCCAGCTTGAGGCGCTTGTACGGTGAGGCGTGGCGGATACCCTCAGCCATTTGCTCAAGATGCAAAATACGGTCTTTCTGCTGTACTGTGGAAAGCTGTTCTGTCTGAACATCCGTATCCTGCCCCCACACATGAATCGCATCTTTGGTCTGCTCACGAAGCTTGGCCTGCGTCTTGGCGTGAGCGGTCCACAAACGGTCTACCGCGTCGGACAGCTCCATAAGCTGGAAAATTTCCTCGTCACTAAAGGGCTTGCAAAACGCTTTCTTCCACGTTTTGAAGCTCGCAATAGCTTCCGGCGCAAGCTGGCGAATCACTTTGTCCTTGTATTCCGCCATGCCCAAATCTGGCACAAGGAAATGATATACGTGATCAGACTTCCGTTCCTCACCCGGCTCAACCCGCACAGGAGCTTCATTCTTCCACGGTCTCTCTGCTCCACGCCGAAGTGAGCTCACAGGCCAGACCTGCCGCCGGGCACCAACAAGAGAGTTGCCACATATGAGCTGATTTCCAAACCACGGGACAAGCCCTTCGCTCGAAATCGTGTTGAGCCAAAGGCTGACTTCGGCCAGCTCCACGGCGACCGGGTTGAGGTCCACGCCAAAGGTATTGTTATCCGAGATGTACATTTTGACGCGCTGAAGCTCGCGAGTGTATTTCTCGACAGAAATACGACCCCCGCATTCTTCCTGCTTTTGCTCAAGGTACAGCTCCGAAAGCTGGTTCACAGCTTCGTTCAGGAATGCCGCAGAACCCATTGCAGGCTCGCAAATGCGAAGCTCAAGCAATTCATCTGCACTCTTTCCCTGCACAAGTTCTTTCAGGGCATACTTCACCAGACACTGCGTCAAAACCTGTGGCGTATAATATGATGCGGATTTCTCCCGATCTCGCCCAGCAAGACGATATATAAATGTTCCCTGCGGGTAACGCTTTGGCTCTCCATCTTCCATCACGATTTCGTCACGGGAGTATTTCTCCAGATCACCAAGCGGAACAAAATACGCCGTTTCCAGCTCGTCAGGGTTCTCCTTGGCCCGCTTCACTTCATAGAGGTCAGTTTTTGCAAAAAAGCCACGGTATGACAGAAGCGCTTCATAAACAGCACCAAGCTGGTGGATACCAAGCTGAGCGTAGAAAATTCTGCCTCGGCGCCTTCGGTTTCTGCTGGGACGCGACAGGGACATCAATTCGATGACGCGCTGTAAGACGCAGTTTCGGAAGCTCACTTTTTCTAGCGTGGGAGTCTGCGCAGGATCAAACAGATGGGACTTGAGCGGCGCAATCACGAAACCACGATGTGGACCGGCTTCATCATCTGCCAGCGCAGCCTGCCGCTCCTCCAAGCCCCCAAAGGGATACCCCTCCCAAATCATACGGAACAGCAAAGACAGGCTTTCGTGCAAATAGGTTCCGTTTTGCGCTTCCTCGGATTCCAAATTCATCTTTTCCAAATCACGCAGCGACTCAAGGCTATACGCGGTTCGGTAGGCACTGCTTTTCAACGAAACATAGCCAAGATCAGGACGAGCTTCGATGTAAAAGAGGAACAGAATACGATACATGTAGCGCAAACACTCAATGGACAGATCTTTCTCAAGGTTTCGTTCGTGAATGCCCTCATGCTGCTGCCGAAGAGAATACACCGCTTCATTTGCCAAAAGCTCAATGGATTCACGCAGGGCATACTTGAGGTCCTGCGACACACCAAAGGCATGGCGATGAGAATTTTCATCAAGCGTATCAATAAGTGCCATTCCAGAAGCAGGACACAGTGACTCGCGGCCAAGAAATGCAGCCATTGCAAAAAGTGTTGAGTCGTCGCGGCGGTCAAAAATATCTGGCAAGTGAAAACGCAGGATGCGCTTTTGATTCCACTTTGTTCGGTCAACCAAAATGACCTGATAGGCGGAGAAAAGAATGACAAAACGCGGAGGCTCTTCCCGGCTAAAAATCCCCTTGTTCAAGAGTTCCTCAAAACTCTGCTCCAAGACGTCATCCGCGGGCCGCTGCTCCTCGTACTGTGCCATGAGTGGATGCAAACTCAACGGATCAATGCCTTCACACGACTCATCAATCGCCTGCACAACCCACAGCTCAGCCGCACCACTTTTCTTGCAGACTTCGCCAAGCACGGGCAGAAATTCCCCGCCGTCCAGTTCCTTTTCCTGTGGATTGAGTTCATAGCCCAGAGCAGAGAAAAACTCGCGAGCAAAACGCATTCGGGACACAAGCGCGTCATCAGTTCTCTTGCGTGACAAATCACGGCGGAACGTAAAATAGGCTTGGGCAACAGATCGCAAGGTCTTTACCGGAGACTCCACTCCCTCCTCTTTTTCACGCTGATTCCACTGCTGCCTGAGTCCCTTGAGATCATTTTCCAAAACTTCCGAGATGTAGTGGTTTGTATAAAACTCATTCTCGTTATTGATTCCGGTCAAATCCATTGCCACGGCTACTCTCCATCAGCCGTCAAAACGGCGATAATCTTAATATACGGCTCATCTTCTGTACGAAGCGTTTCCCGAATCCACGTCTTGTACTCTTCAAACACACTCTGAGTTTCGCGCTGCCGGGTCTCAAAACGCTCGGTATCAACCCGATGTTTTTCTGTGTGCCCCAAATTCAGCTCAAGCTGCTGCATGTGCTGCCCTTCGAGCTTCTCCAGGCGTGCCAACTGATCCTGCAACTTTGGCTCAATCGCAGAGTTAAACTCTTCTCGCTTCGCTTTCATATGTCGCTTTGCCATCAGCACAACAGTGGCCCGCAAATCATTAAGCGACCCAAGCGCAGGCTCCACAGAACTGTTTACGAGATCGCGCTGACCGATGCCTGTCTTTTTCTGAACGTCCTCAAGAGACAAAAAGCCCTTAAACTGACGCCCTAAGATGTGGCAGCCAAACCAGTCATCGATAACGGGATTGCCTTTTTGGTTAGGAAGAGAACCAGCAACAATGAAAATGTGCTCACGAGGAGCTAAGCCAGGAAGGGGCAATACGGGAGCCTCATGGCGTCGAAAACTGCTCATGACCTTGTCTGCAAGCCATCGCACAACAGGATCCAGTTCCCAAAGATACTGAACATCTGGCCACGAGCTTTCACTCCGGCGACTTTCGGCAATCTTTGCCTGAATGACATCTTTCTGGTCACACAAAAGAAAGGATTTGCGGCCAGACATAATTTCGCGAGGATAGTTTCGGAATCTGTACTTCAAATCAGGAGTAAGAGGGACTTCGAGCGAACGCTCCTCCGGATTCATGACGGCACCAATCTCAAGCTGGCGAGCCGCAGCACAGGCAAAAGAAAAATCATCTGGGTACAGGCTTGGCATTGAGGCTGTCACAGGGGCACTTTCGTCATCCCCTTTGTTTTGTTCTTCCTCAAAAGCCTGCATCAAGGCTTCCATCGGGTCGATTTCTTCCTGAATATTTCTGTCCATCTCAAAACAAAAACTCTCAGCATCCCCCTGCTCCATCATCTCAGCAGTTTTCAACTCTTCCTGAGCAACGTCATACACCCCAAGAAAAGCCGAAGGATCACCGATATTTTTTGCTGCTTCTTCGTCTTTTTGAATCAGCAACTCAAGGATTCGCATATCACCCTTGATTTTCTCCGTACCAGAGTCTGTCATCATGTAGGCAATATATGGAGTCTGCGTCTGACCATAGCGATCAATACGGCCATTTCGCTGCTGAAACACCATCAAGGACCACGGGACATCAAAATGAACCATCTTGTGGGAGAGATAATGGAGGTTGATGCCTTCCGAGGCGACATCAGTTGCAATCAGCAGACGCAATGGGGACAGTTCCTGACCAAAGGCCTCAACCACAGCCTGCTGTTCAGTATCGGAATCATTTCCCCGAAGCGTTGTGAACTGATCCTTTTTAAGCTTGAGCGCCTTGGGAAGCTGCTCTTTAAGAAACTCAAGAGTCTCGATTCGCTCGGTAAAAATCACAAGACGGTCATCTGCTTTTCCACTAAAAAACAGCGTACTTTCCGGGTCCTGAAGCAGAGAAACAAGCCGCTGAAATTTTGTAAATTTCCGCGTTGTAATTTCACAAACAGCGTCTCTCAGCTGATTCAAAGCCGTTACGTCATGCCACGCTTCTTTGCTAAGGTCCTCTGTCACTTTCTTGAGCCGATTCTCAATCGTTTTCCTGCATGCTGCGGGAGAAGAGAACAGCGCCTTTTCAAGAACCGTTCGGAAAAGCTGGCCAGCTCCTTTGTTCTTATCGAACTTTGCAAGATGAAGAGATGCCAGCAATTCAAATGCTCGCTCTTCCTCCGGGCTTGCAGCTGCCTGTTCCTGAGAAATCACTCGCTCCTTGAACTCAGCTCTCACCTGATTTTTGATGTCTTTTTTGAAACGACGAATAAACAGACCACGTATATCTTCCGGCCCATACTCGTCTTCATTGGCAATCGCCGTTGGGTCGAGCATGTTCATCAGAGAGGCAAAGCTTTTGGCTGAGCCATCGTGCGGAGTTGCAGAAAGCATAATCAAGCTATCAGAACGAGAGGCGAGCTGACGGGCAAGACGAGCGCGCTGTGAGCGAGCTTTTCCTCGCTCTGCGACATTGTGTGCCTCATCAATGACAATCGCATCCCACCACGCATTTTCGAGATATACCCGATACTCATTATCCTGTTTCAATGTGTCGACAGAAATGATTGATTTATCAAAATAATGAAAAGGATTCTGATTCGTTGGAATCTCTTGCCGCACATGATGAAGCCCCGCAGAGTCAAGACGGGTCAAGGGGATGGAGAAACGGGACCAAAGCTCCTTTTGGAACTGAGTCAACATGCTCTTCACAGTGACAACAAGAATGCGGCGGCCATGCCCGCGCCGAATTAACTCCGACAGCAGGATGCCACACTCCAGAGTTTTACCAAGGCCGACGGCATCGGCAATCAAGAGACGCTGCCGAGGCTGGCGCAAAGCAAGAGCGGTAGGATCAAGCTGATATGGAACGGAGTCCATGGCTGCTTTGTCGCCACAATAGATTCTGTCGTCAGTAGGCACAATTTTTCGAAGCTGGCTCTCCATGTAGAGCAAAGACGAAGAAAAGTGAGGAGAGGAATCCAAAACAAGCTCTGTCTTGGCAGGGTCTAAGACAGTTATTTTTTGTTCTGCATTCGTAAGGAATAAGGCTTCCCTGTCGCGAACTATTTCAGATAGTCCGATGGCGTGAATAAGTTTCCCACGATTTTCAGCAGGCTCAACTTTTCGAATAAGCCATTCGGCATCACGAATAACGACACGCGCTCCCGGGGCAAGGGGAACAGAACTCAGCATGAGAGGCTCCGATTAGAAAAATTAGATATACGTATCCATCAAGTCCAAGACCCCTGATATTCTCGGTAAAAACCAAAAAAATCAACACCTAACCAATAAAAACTACAGTCATCTGCATATCCATATGTAAAATTGTTATAGCAATCTCGTTTTCAGAAAAATAAAAGGAAAAACTTCGGCATAAAAAAAGCCCCAGCGAACTGGGGCGCACAAAAATTAAAAAAACGTCATCCCGTTTTTTCCTCAAAATCAATCGCAAGCAATAGTCCAAACCATTTTCTACTGCGGGGCTCGCCTTTTCGAAGCCTGCCTCGCTTCATTCACGAGCTTCTCGTTGGCTTCCATAACATAAAAAATGAAACGAGGGGGTTGCCACAAAGAGACTTTATGCCGAAACAAATCAGTGATATATGATCATCGATATATCTTCCTCAAAACAGCCCTGCTACAAACCAAACGTCACAAAGAGATCAAATAATGATTACAGATTACCAGTCACGAAAAGAAGAAGCACTCAACTCATATGAAAAAATTGAAGGCTTAATGAAAGAAATCGAAGATTATGCTCAACAATCCCAAATACCAAACCCCGCAGAGCGGTTAGATCCGTTAGTCCGTAACATCCGCAACATGGCAAAAAAAATACGAGAAGATCGCTTTAGCTTAGTAATTGCCGGAGAATCTAAAAGTGGAAAATCCACTTTCATTAATGCCTACTTAGGCTCCGAACTCTTACCGATGGATGTCAAGCAGTGCACAAGCGCCATCATAAAAGTAAAACATGGTGAAAAATTTTGTATTGAGGCAACGTATGCAGATGGGAGGCCCCATGAGACAATAGAAGGCTCTGCTGCAAAAAAATTTCTTAAAGAAAATGGGGCATTAGATGACAACTATCGAGACATTCCCGTCCCAATAATAAATAGTGAAATCCTTATAAAATCTGGATTACGAGCCAAGAAAAAAAATAAACAGATCGTCATTAAGAAAAATGAGGTTGAAGATCTACTAAATGCACCCGAAGTTCAAGCGGCTAACATTCATAATTTACCTTCCCGCAAATACAATGAAAAAATCCGTCATTACATCGAGGTAAAAAAGAACTCTTGGAAAGATATTGTAACTAATATTGAAGTTTTTTTCCCTCTGGGAAAAGGAATGCATGGAATTGAGATTATAGACACTCCTGGGGTTTGCGCCAGAGGTGGAGCCGCAGAAATAACGTCAAAGTATATTAAAAATGCTGATGCAATTATTTTCTTAAAATCGATCTCAGGGCAAGCCCTCGAATCTACTCAATTCGAACAATTTATGCATCAAACGACTCTCGAACGAAATAAAAACGCATTATTCCTTGCCCTTACACGAACCACAGACGTCCCATCAAATGATCTACATCGTTTAAAAAATGAAGCATACCAACAATTCAAGAATCTAAACAAAGAAAATATTCTTTTCATTGATAGTAAAGCTGAACTTTATGCCAAAAAATTTTCTAAAATTACTGATGTTGAGTCTGAACTTCGCCGCTTAAACAAACTCGGAACGCTCGATGATTTCACACTAACAGCCTATCAAGAAACAAACGGTTTTCTAGGTGAAGGCGATTTCATACAGGCTCTCCAACAAAAATCCAACTTCAATGCTGTCTATAATGCATTAGAAACATTTGGGAGAAAAGCTCACTATATTTTGCTCAGTTTATTACTCGACTCC
Source organism: Desulfobaculum bizertense DSM 18034 (assembly GCF_900167065.1). NCBI lineage: Bacteria > Pseudomonadati > Thermodesulfobacteriota > Desulfovibrionia > Desulfovibrionales > Desulfovibrionaceae > Desulfobaculum > Desulfobaculum bizertense. Next base: position 396,545 of record NZ_FUYA01000002.1, on the reverse strand, counting down.
ATCTGCACTATTTATTCTAAGCTAGATAATGATCTTGCCTGTAATTTAGACTCATTCCGTAAAAAGGCAGAAGACCCACGGGAATTAGCTAAAAAAATTACACGTGTTAATGAGGAGATAAAAAAAATCGAGAACAAATTATACGATAAACTTGATGAAGTGACGAAACAATTTATCGGTGATGAGGGAATCATTTCCCAATCAGCAACTAAAGAGATAGCGTCATTCTCAGAAGAAGTGTCACAAATCAACCCTCGCTCAGATCGAGCTTTTACAGAGCTAGAAGAAATTTCAAAAAAAAAGATACAATACTATATTGACTTAACAACGACACTTTCAAAGAAAATAGTTTCCCAATTTGACAAAGAATTAATAACACTAAGCAAAGGCACCACTGTTCCATCTATAACACTACAACCTAACTTTACTGAAGAGACTTTTAAAGACATTAAAGAATCAAACGCCTCAAAAGCTTATATAGAACGGTCTTATGAAGACGGTGCAACATTCAAAAAAACACACACATATTCAGAATACTCGCAAAACAAACATTTCAATCTCATCAAAAACAGCATTACTGAGCGATTAGATACTATACAAAGCGACCTCGTTGGGCTTCTACTTGATTTTACATTTGCCATACGAAAACGATACAGAAATGACTTGGAGAAAAATGCTCTAATAAAAATGGATGAGCTTGATTCCATAGAAAAGAAAAAAGCAACAGCAGAACAGCTTTTGGTAATCATTGAGCAATTTAATATCTTCATGAAGAAGACATCGTTGGCTCAATCAGATGCAGAAAAAATAAAGGGAGGAATTGAAAAAAATGTACAGTAAAATTATAGAGCCCAAAGTTGAACATATGTTTCAAAAGCTTCAAAAAACAACCCAAAGAATAATAGAAAATAATCCTTCAACGGAAGATGCCATCTCCCAAATATATCAACGGATTAACTCTGAGACCTCATCTCGCAGCAAAACAATGCTTAGCGACATGCTGTTTGATTTACAAAAAAAGACAATGCAAAGTCCTTTCTTTTCTGATGATATATCTCGGCAGAATGCTCTTTATGCATTGGACATTCAACAAGAGATACTCGACAAGTATCAATTTAAAACGCAATCTATTCAATATCAGGAAGCTTCCCGTTTTCTACAGTCCATGAAAACTGGAGGTGGAGTCTGTGCAATAGGAGCAGCACTTATAATCCCTGCCTCAAGCCTTGCCCCCATCCCTGCCGGGATGCTCTTTGCAGCAGCTATTGGTTCAGCGATTTTGGACTACTTCGTTATTGAACCAAATAAAAATAAAAAACGATTTTCTCGAGTGCTCGACCAGTATTTTGCCGAAGCACAGCAACAGTATCTCGCTTGGTTTGATGAAGTGGAGAAGTATTTTCATAAACGTGTTGAAGAAATCAAACAAACTCTTTAAGGCTAAAAATGGAAACTACACTCCCCCAAAAAGAACACTCTGTTATAGCTGAGTTTTCTAACGACACTCAACTTGTTGCTCAAGAGACAGACCAATTTCTACGCCTTGTGTATCCTGCATATCTCGTTAATAGGGACAGAGTAGATTCACTTCTAGATAAAGAGAGCACCCTTCAACTCGATGGAATGACGTTTTTCCGTCTAAGCAGCTGCACCGCAGAAACAGTAGATAACGCATTTGAAATCGTTAACTCGAAAATAAAAAAGCTCTTCACAGCGTTGCACTCTATAAACGTTTCCCTTGGATACGGTCTCATTAGCCGTAATGGCATTACAAACTTAGTACTTGGCGTATACTCAAGTGGAGATGCGGAAAGTGTAAAGAGAATTACACAGGGAATGCTTTCAGGCATTAGAATAGAACGCTATCGCCCTAACTTTTCACAGGAAGCCAAGAAAGAGAGAAGCTTTGGCATCCTGTCTGGTATTCCTTCAATTTACCTTCGCGAACAGAAACAAACGTTTAGCCTATCATCCGTAATGCGGAGTCTGAATGGACAGGACTACACCCTTTTATTTCTAGCAAAACCGCAGTCGACGCAATCTGTAGCAGAAAATATTTCTAAACTAGTATCAATTAAAGACAATGCTTTCGCTGTTAGCAAACGAAATGTAGCTCGATCGAGTAGCTACTCAGACACAACTTCGCATACAACAAATGTCAATGATGGGAAAAGTAGTACAGCAGGACAAATCGGGGGAAGCGTCGGAGCATTAGCAGGAGGATTCATCGGCACGGTAGCACTCCCAGCCATCGGCACAATGGCAGGCACAGCGGCTGGCGCAGGACTAGGAACGCTTATTGGCACAATCATCGGTGGCGGAAAAACACATTCAGAAGGATATAGTGACTCTATCTCCGAAGCAATAACTCAAGGAAATACTATTTCAGGTGACATCCAAAATGGTTTTGCGCTTGAATTAATGAATTATGCCGACAAAGCAATAGAGCGACTAAAATGTGGTCAAAACAATGGCCTATGGCAAACAGCCATCACCTATTCCGCCGATTCAGAAGTTTCCAAAAATATTATCAAAGCGTGCTTGTGTGGTGAATTATCGAAGCCAGACCCAGACAAGCTCCCTCTACTCGCGTTTGAGCCAACGTCGCCTTGTGAAAATATCGTACAAATCCCACACTTCTTGGGAATCGATAAAAGCAATCCACTTTGTTCATATATAAATACTGCAGAACTAAGTCTCTTATGCACGCCTCCTGTTGAAAGCGTTCCAGATTTTGAACTCCGAATTGAAAAAAATTACCCTATGTCTAGGAGCCTCACAAATCTCAGTTCTATTGAAATCGGGCACATCGCTGACGGCAAGAACACCTTTAAAAATATGCCATTCACGTTAACACAGCAAGACCTCAACAAGCACACATTTGTTTGTGGGATCACAGGAAGTGGCAAGACTACAACCGTTAAAAAAATTCTCGCGGAAGCCCAAAAACCATTCTTGGTTATTGAGTCTGCAAAAAAGGAATATCGAAATTTATCAACTGTTGATTCGATATATACTTTAGGGAAACCCGAGCTTAATTGCCCACAAATTAACCCTTTTTATATTATGCCAGGAGTTAGCCCACAGACACACATCGACTATTTAAAAGACCTTTTTAACGCATCATTTTCTTTCTATGGACCCATGCCTTATATATTAGAAAAATGCCTGCATACGATATATAAAAATAAAGGATGGGATTTGACGTTAGGATTTCACCCAATGTTGGCAAAAACTCAAAGTGAAACAGATTTTTTCAATATTGAATTTGCGAAGAAAAAATACGCTCTTGACTCTCATAAATATCTCTTCCCAACAATGCAGGAACTAAAAAATGAAATAGCACGTTACGTTGAAGAAGAGTTAAAATATGACGGTGAGGTAGCTGGAAATGTCAAAACAGCAATAAAAGTACGGCTAGAGAACTTATGCATTGGCGCAAAGGGTTTCACATTTAATACATCAGAATGCCTTAACTTTTCAGACCTACTTAGACAAAAAGTTGTATTTGAATTAGAAGGCTTAGCAGATGATTCGGACAAAGCATTTAGCGTTGGACTGCTAGTAATATTCATAAATGAGTATCAGCAAATTGCTAAAGAAATTGCAGGTAATAACGCCACTGAATTAAAACATTTGTTAGTGATCGAAGAGGCACATCGACTACTTAAAAATACGGACACAGAATCTTCTTCTGAGACCGTTGGCAACCCAAAAGGGAAAGCTGTTGAACATTTTACAAATATGATTGCAGAAATGCGCTCATATGGACAAGGGGTTATTGTCGCAGAACAAATTCCGATGAAACTTGCTCCAGATGTCATTAAAAATTCTTCAACAAAAATAGTTCAACGAATTGTTTCGGCAGATGATCAGCAGACTATTGCGAACACAATTGGAATATCAACTGAAGGCGCATTACAGCTAGGCTCGCTTGAGACTGGATATGCTTTTTGCCACAAAGAAGGAATGTCTTTGCCAACAGTTGTTAAAATATCCAACAAGCTTCATTCTAACAACGGATCCCCTCAGAGTCTTGATGTCTTCGTTAGTGATGAAGTGCTATACCACAAAAACAATAATCGCTTTAACAAAATTAATTTATCAAAGATTCACAGTGCTCTTGGCACAGACGATTATGCAAAACGTACGACGCTCTCACTTTTGAACACGATTTTTACAGAGCCACAAAATATTTGTGTATCTGCTTGCCTTAATTCGATGGACAAAATATCCCGCACTCTTCGTCAAAGAGGCGTTACCCTTATACTTTGCTATGATTCGTCGCAACTTATTGCAGAATATATGTCTTCAGTTTTCATCAAGATGATCACCCGGGGCCTTTATTGTGCAAACAAATTACCTACAGACAATCTCGCCACAGAACTCAAAGGCATGCTTTACAGCCCTACTCCAGGAAAAGCATCCACTATAAAAGATCTCTTATCTAAAATTTATACTCAAAATATAAATCAGTTTTCGAAACAAAATGTCACCTTACTTATAAAGAGGTCACTCACAGCAGAAACAGACATTGAATCTTCAGTAAAAGAATACTTTACACAGATTTCTCCTAAGACATTGAATGAAATTGTTACTGCGGTAAAAGGAGGTCACGCCATATGACATTTGGTTTCGATATAATTTCAATTCAAGGAGCTGAACGACCTATCCATCCTCTCGAAGGAAAAGAATCTGTTGTTCAAGAGCTTCCCACGTCTTTAGAAAAAAACAGCACTCATCAGATTAAAATCCCAGACATAGCATTTATCGAAAACACCACTCGTCTTGAACTTTTGGAACAGATTACTACAAAAAATGTATCTGGATTTAAAGAAAACACAGATATCCATCTTTCTGAAGCGAGCATCTCTAAAGCAGAAAATTTAAACGACGAAGAAAAAACAAAAATACAGGAAGAAACAGGCTGGTCTCTAGACATTGTAGAAAATATTAACAATATGGCACAGTACGAGATTCTCAAAAATGCCAACTTAAAAGAAGCCAATATCGACGGTCGCAACTGCTTAATCAAAGAGGACATAGACCTTGACTACACCGATGACGATGGTATTTCCAATAAAGATCGGATAGCTCGCGGGCAAGCTCCGTTAGATAACAAAACGGGCAAACCAATCGAGTTGCATCACCTTGGACAAAAAGCAGACTCACCTCTTGTAGAGTTGACCGTAGAAGAACACCGAACAGGAGAATATGAATCTGGGAAAAAAAATCAGAGTCTTTGGCACGACAATACATGCGCAACAGAGGTACACGGAGAAGGAAATACATGGGCTATAGAACGAAGAACGCACTGGGAAATGCGAGCTTAACTCAAAATGAGGGACTCAACTAATGGCAACAATCACAAAAACAATCCAAAGTTTGCCTAAGCTAATTACATTAAAAGCTGCCTCAAGCACTGAAATAACAGACGCAGAACTTCAGCTTAGAATTAAATTTTCTGAAGAGTACAAAACCTATTTATCATCTTTTGGTGCAATTCTGGCTGATGGAATTGAATTAACAGGAATTTCTAAGTCAGCACATCGAAATGTTGTCTCTGTTACGCAACAAGAATGGAGCTTGAACTCTAGCGTTCCCCATACAATGTATGTTGTTGAGGCTACAGGCGTCGATGGCATCATCATTTGGCAAAATTCTTGTGGTTTGATTTATCAATCTATGCCAAATACAGAGCCAAAACAAATCGCCAGTTCACTAAATGAATACATTACCAATTGCATGAAGCTACGCCTTCAATAAACGACACCGTTAATCGAGGTAAAGTTCCCACCTCCCTTATAGCCTAAGCTCAAATTTAAACAAATAAAACGTTAGGCATACAGCTACCAAGGCTCACTTTTACACTCAGGATTATGGCACCCCTTGGGCAAAGGACACTTTAATCGTAAAAACGAAAAAAAAAGGGGAGAATATTCCCAAACTCTCCCCTTTCACCTACCAAAGCTAATATACAACAACTCCATGCTGAGACAATAATTCTTTTAAAACGTAACATCGGTGGTACGCTGCCGCCTGATGGAATTTATATACTGAAGTATTTACGACTTCTTCTGAATGCTCTAAACTTGGAAAGTCGTTTTTGGACTTTTCCCAGTCAGAAGCGTCATATACGACGTCCTGTTCAACAAGCCCAGAATCCTTCCAAGCTTTAATTCTCGCCTCTCTGTCTCCTTCTAACGCCAATATTTCTCTAATTTTATCTGCTATATCAGAAAAATCAGTAACAACCCCGCCGTCTGTGAGTTCTGCCAATTTAACCGACGAAAAATATTTGTAGAGTTGCTCACTCCCCTCATAGAAGTCTTCTTGGTTGTTATGTTCCACTTTTTTCACCCCCCCATGGGTTTTTTCATACTCAAACTCCCACTTTAAAAATGGCCTATCAGGATACGTTGCAACAGCTCCATGCCCAAGAGAGGCAGTAGCCTTCTCTGCAAAAAAGCTCACCACCCCTCCTTTCCTATATTTGGTAAAAAAACGTTCCTTCTTGCCTAAAATATAATCCTTCATCTCTGTATTTTTTACGTCCAAAGCGTTTAGCGAGCTGTCTTTAATAGAATTAAGATCTGAGCTAATTCCAGAAAAACCATAATGCGAAAATGTGTCCAAGTACACATGAGCGGCAATCCCAAGCAATTCTTTGTAAAAACTTTTTCCTTCTCCATTATGGACATGATGCATCATCATTTCTTGTGCTACTGAACTATTTTTTTGACAAACAAGCTTCTCATCAAAAGTAGAACCTTTAGCCCCTGGCAAAAAATGAAATGGCACCCAAACACGCCGCTGTTCTTCTGTCATCTTTTGATGATCACCAGCATTGGAAACCACATTTTTAACACACTGCCCATTCGAATGCGCGGTCGCAATCCCGTAGAGCAAGCTCCCATCACTATGCCAGTCACTATCGCATTTAGTAGAGTCATCTACAAACTGAGCTGCGTAAGCAATTTCTTTAGCACTACTCTTTTCTATTCCAGCAGCCTTAGCCAAAGCATACGTTCCATAAAAATGCATATCTTCCTGCATAAATATCTCCTTTTATTTTTACTATGAACCCCCTTTTCAAAACAAAGTCAATATTCACATCACCTTAATAAGCATCATGCCTTATGGATTCTATTTGCAACTCCATACAGCCGATATGGGACAGGCCCCACCAACTCATCTCTCAAAGCCATCCAATGCTGTCGATACAAGGCTACTGGCCCATGCCATAGGAGTGTCGCTTGAATATTCCGTTCGACTAAAAAAATGCGACCTTCAGTTCCTCCTCTAGAGAAAGAATATGTTCCACCTATTATCTCCTTTTCCCCATCCACCTTTTTTGCATCGGCCCCTCTAGAAAGCAAACCTCGGCAAATAAGTTCTTTTGCTCTTCTATAATACGGAATTGTCGTATTTTTACTTTTCCCTGCGATGAGCTTCTCAAACTGAAGCTCAGACATGAGCTTATTCATTTCGGAAAACAAAAACACTGGCCGAATATCTTTTCTCATAACATTTCCTCAAAAATTATTTCCAGCTCCCCCACTTATCTACCTCCCATCCACTTGGCAATATATGTTTTTCTCTATAGCATCGCTTCGTTTTTCCACAGAAATACCACGAGAAAACATCATGAACACGGACTGGCAGAGCTATTTTACATTTCTTCCTCTGCGCTTCACGTTTCGGGCGCAGGAGGACTTTCCTGTCCCGGCCTATCTTGGAGCCATGCTTCGCGGGGCCTTTGGGTATGCGTTCCGTCGCGAGGTCTGCCTCACGCGCAAGGAGAGTTGCGAGGGCTGTATTCTGCGGCAGGACTGCACATACAGCCGCATCTTCGAAACACCCCTTCCGCCCGACGCCACGGTCATGCGCAAGTACAACAGCATTCCCCGGCCTTTTGTCTTCTCTCCGCCACGCGGCCTTGGGCGCAGCATCCACGCCGGAGATCAGCTCGATTTTGGCCTGACGCTTTTCGGTTCCGCGTGCGGCTCCCTTGCCTACATCATTCTTGTGCTCCAGTCCGTTGCCCAGCATGGCCTTGGAGCCAAGCGCGGCCGGTGCGAGCTTGAGCAGGTCAGCCTTGGCGACACTCTTCTCTTTGCACCAAACCAAGACCTGATTCTGCCCGCACCCCTTTCTGCCCGGCAGTACCTTGAGCACAGCCCCTGCCCCACCGGGCCTCTTCACATGCACTTTCTCTCTCCGCTCCGGCTCAAGACCGCAGGGAAAATCAACCATGCCCCACAATTTCGGGACATCTACAGTACGCTCCTGCGGCGCTTTTCACTGCTCTGCACCTTCCACTGTGGTCATTCGCCCGACATCCCTTTTAAGGATATGCTCACAGCCGCAGAATCCGTTCACCTGAACAGTCAGCTTTCTTGGCAGGCACAGCAGCGCTACTCCACCCGGCAGCATGACAGCATGTCCATTGGTGGGCTTCTCGGAACTGCCAGCATTGAGCAGCTTCCGCCCGACTTATGGCCCCTGCTCAAGCTTGGAACAGTGCTCCATATCGGGAAAAATGCGACCTTTGGCCTTGGGGAATACGCTTTGGACACAGTCCAGCGCCAACCCTAAGCACACATGAAATCCCGGGGAGGTCGGCGTTACAGAGAAAGCATGGAATTTTGAATGGATAGCTGCTATAAAAAAAAAGCGCGGACGAAAATCTGAGCGAAAAGAGACAGGTTGGCGAAAACAGGCCTCGGAAGCCGCGCCAGATAAGGCTTAAAAAGGCCCGCAGGTCACAACCATAGCCCTGAATGAGAAGGGATTGAGACACGCATAGAGACCCGGCAGTTGAACACACGAGATGTCACAACCATAGCCCTGAATGAAAAGGGATTGAGACACCCGAATAGTATCGACATTATCAATGCCGGGCAGTCACAACCATAGCCCTGATTCAAAAGGGATTGAGACGTGACATTGAAATTCTCATTTACCTTATCGTGTAGTCACAACCATAGCCCTGAATAAGAAGGGATTGAGACATCATTGTGCCCTGCCCAAACCCGTTTGGGTTATGTCACAACCATAGCCCTGAATGAGAAGGGATTGAGATTTTGATTATCATTGTACCTCCAGTTGTTTGGGCGTCACAACCATAGCCCTGATTCAAAAGGGATTGAGCCCCCGTTACCGATACAGCGCAATCGGTCCACCCTAGTCACAACCATAGCCCTGAATGAGAAGGGATTGAGACATTTGTCAAGTCAGACAAGAAAGACCAGCGACTAGTCACAACCATAGCCCTGAATGAAAAGGGATTGAGACACTGTCTGCCAGAGTGCGGCAGCGTCAGACATAAGTCACAACCATAGCCCTGAATGAGAAGGGATTGAGACACGCATGGAGACCCGGCAGTTGAATACACGAGACTCGTCACAACCATAGCCCTGAATGAGAAGGGATTGAGACTGTGTTCAGGGCGAAGCCTCACAAGGGTGTTCACCGTCACAACCATAGCCCTGAATGAAAAGGGATTGAGACACGTACCCCTTGCCATATCCCCAAGACTCTATGTCGTCACAACCATAGCCCTGAATAAGAAGGGATATTCCTTTGCTTTCAGCCTGTTCCGAGTGTATAAGACAGACGTTTCATTCAAACGCCAAACCTATACAAAAGCACAGGCATGGATACAAACGCACACTACACGCTCACTCTCGGTGCTTTTCTGAACGCCATTGCAGCCCTGACCCTGCACGCACCAGATTCAGGCAGTCTGGCAAAAGAGCGCCAAAAATGGGCGGAAAATCTCCCGCTCCCTGCGGAGCTGGAAGGCATCCGGGACACGCTCAAAGCTCTCAGCCATGGCACGCCGCTCCCCGAACAAGAGCTTCTGCAACGGGCAGCAAAGTATGCCGCCCTGCCGTCTCCGGATGGCAAAGCCTCTTCCCATTACCTGAGCTGTGTTTTCCAGCATATTTCGCTCTCTGGAAGTACAGCAAAGCACGGCAAACAGCAGATATATGCCCCCAGCACGCTGGACAAGGCCGTCTTTCCTGTCGAGTCACTCCAGAAAGGCGCTTTCCCAGATCATGCAAAAGCATTCTGCGAGAAACTCCGCGAGCTGCCCACGGACATCGGCGCACCGCTTTTTCTCAAAGCCTTTCTCTCCCTGTGCGAAAACTTCCTGTGGTGCGTCCCCTTTCCCGGAACGACAACAGCAACCGGGTATGAGATCAGCGCCTATGACGCGGCACGCATCCAAAGCGCCATTGCTCAGGCTCTCCTTGTCGCAGAAGACAGCGACACGCCTTTCCTGCTTTGCGGCGGTGATATTTCCGGCATCCAGTCCTATATTTTCAATGCATCCTCAGAGCATTCCAAAGGGCTCGCGAAGTTCTATCGCGCACGCTCCTTCTATTTGCAGGCTCTGACCAAATCCGTTGTCCTCGCTATTCTGGACGCCACGGGTCTTGGCCCATGCGCCCAGATCATGGATGCAGGCGGGCGTTTTGTGCTCCTGCTTCCGGCAACAGATAAAATCAAAGCACAGCTCGCCACACTGGAACAGAAGCTTCAACACTGGCTTTTCGACCACTTTCACGGTGAGCTGGGCGTCTCGCTGAGCTATGACACCTGCCTCGGTACAGACGAACTTTCCGGACCAGCGTTTCGCGCGGCATTCGACCGCTTCAATGATGCGCTCGACAGCGCCAAGCTCCATAAATTTTCCCGCCTCATGCAGAGTCGCACCTCTCCCGTCTCTGATCTCGACTACACAAAAGGCATTTGTGAACTCTGCCGTCTGAACCCGCAAAGCGACACACTCAAACACAAAGACGTCCGTGTCTGTGAGCAGTGCCGCGCCCAGATTGACACCATCGGTTTTCGGCTTCCCAAGACGCAATACACCTATCTGATCTACGAAAAAAAGACGGCGGAAAAGCTGTCCCGTGATGAGGTGCCTCTTTTCAATGACATTTCGTTACGCTTTGCCGAAGAAATCGACGCAAAGGAGACCGCACAGGTCTTGGAAATCAGCAATATCCGCAACCGGGAAGACCACGCATTTCATCCGCTGGCAGCACATCTGCCTGTCTTTACCGAAGAAGACATTGCGCGCTGGGAAAAAGACGGACTGGGCGAAAAAGACGAGGAACAGCTCATACATCAGGGCTTGCCTGTCAAAAAGGATGAACCCAAAAACCTGAGCATGCTTGCGGAAGAGTCGCGGCACATGGAGTGCGATCCAGAAACGCAGGAAAACGCGCTTGTGGGCGTGGCGCTCCTCGGGACACTCAAGGCAGACGTGGACAATCTCGGTCTCATTTTTAGTGCCGGGCTTGGTAAGGCAATATCCATTGCAAACAGCGCGGCGCTCTCGCGCATGATGAACCACTTTTTTGCCTATCAGCTTGTTCAGCGCATCAAAAACGAATTCCCGAATATTTACGTTGTTTTTGCAGGCGGCGACGATCTCTTTCTTCTTGGCCCGTGGGACAACATTGTGGAGTTCGCAAAAATTCTCGCTGAGGATTTCAAAAGATATGTTGGCGGCAACCCGTGCATCACGCTTTCGGCAGGCATTGCCATCAGCAAGCCGCACGTCCCGATGCGAACACTGGGTGAACAGGCAGAAGAGCTTTTAGAGCGGTCCAAAGAATGGCGAGGGGATTCTAGCGGGGTCATTCAGAAAAATGCCGTCACGCTTTTTGACATCACGCAGAGCTGGAAGGACTTCCCAGAGCGGCTTGAGGAGGCAAAACTTTTCGAATCCATGCTTCGGACTGGCAAACTCAGCATGGGAAGCATCTTTCGTCTGCTTCACTACTCGCAGGAGGCACGGCGTGTTTACTGCGAGGGAAAGCTTGAACACATCATCTACCGATCACGGATGCACTACAATTTTGCCCGGCATATTGAGCCGCACATACAGCAAGGGGAAAGCGAATCTGGCGAGCAGGACATTGAATATCTGACGGCCAAAGAGGAAAAGCTCTTGAGCGCACTCATGACCGACCATAAAAAGCTTATTACCGCACGCCTGCCGCTGAGCTGCGCATTATATCGTCTGCGAAAAGAATAGAGAGGGGAAAATGGGGAATTCAAACACCACACAATCGTATACGTCAAATTCGATGGAAGAACTCGTCAAAGAGAATCTTTTCCCATCAGCTCACAATGACAGTGAAAACTGTCAACAGCTTACAAAGCTCCTGAGCACAAACGCAGAGGAAATAGCTCAGGTTCTTTGCAAAGAAAGAGCATTAAAGAACACGCAAATTCGACGCTTTTACAACGAAGTTCAACGACTCGATCGCCAGCTTCGGTGCCAATACCAACAGGACAAGAGCACAGCTTTTGAAAAGATTCTGCCCCACATCAAGCTCCTTCGCGCACGTGTCGCTTTTGCGAGTTCACGAGAAAATGGAAGCTTTACCCCGGCTTTCCGCACCTTTCTCGACAAGCGCATAGAGCAGATTACCAGCATTGAAGATTTTCGGGCATTTCTGCTGCACTTTGAGGCTGTTCTGGGCTTCTTTTCATACAAAAACAGGGGCTAACCACCATGCAATTTAAAAAATTCCATACCCTCTCTGGCGAAATCCGACTGGTCACAGGCCTGCATATTGGCGCGGGAAACGATGAAGTCAAAATCGGTGGCGCCCAAAACCCGATTATCAAAAATCCAGTCACAGAAGAACCATACATTCCGGGTTCTTCTCTCAAGGGTAAAATTCGCTCTCTTTTGGAAATGTACGCCCCAGATCTCAAAGGAGAAGACGACCCGAAAAACACTCCATGCGGCTGCGGGGACTGCACAGTTTGCAGGCTGTTTGGTAGCAGCAACACCAAAACCCCAAGCAACGGCCCGAGCCGACTGATCTTCCGTGATGCCCAGCTCTCAGAAACAGACAGGGAAGAATTTCAGGGCGGACGCCTTGAGATGGAACTCAAGCACGAAAACACGATTACGCCCAAAATAATAAAAGGAAAAAGAACGGTTGTGGCTAACCCTCGAACCGTAGAGCGTGTTCCGGCGGGAGTTCATTTCAATTTTGAAATCGTCATCCGCGAATTTGAAGATGATAAGCTTGCTGATACCCGTGATGCACTTGGCAAGAGCCTGCATTTTCTCGAAATGGACGCCTTGGGAGGCTCAGGAACGCGAGGATATGGGCAGGTCCAATTTGAGAACCTCCAGTTTGATGACAAGCCAACAAGCATAGATGAATTACGCAAGGACCCCGAAGCTAAAGCCGTAGACGAGGAGCGCTAAGATGCCCTTGTGCCGCTTTCAGCTTTTCCCTCAATCACCCTTTGCAACGCCACTCCGTAGCGACACCATCACGGGCATGCTTTTGAACCTGATCGCACTGCGCGATGGAGAATCACGACTCAAGGAATGCGTCGCCTCATTTGAAACTGACTCTCCAGAATTTTTGCTCAGCTCAGCATTCCCGCAAAACACTTTGCCTATGCCCTGCCTTCCTCTACCCAAACGAAGCGCCATGGCCCAGGGACAATGCGGACCTGAACTCATTACCCGAATTTCTGCCTTCAAAAAATTCCGCAAGCAGCGCTTCATTCCTCTGGAGCACTGGAAAAAGTGCAAAGACTCGCTTTCCCTTGCGGGGCTTTTCTCGCTTTTTGAAAAAGAGAGTGAACACAGCCCCATCGAGTCCCAAACGCAGACGATGTCTCATGTTTCCATAGATCGCGAAACACAGCGCGCCATAGATGGACTGCTCTACACCACAACGGAAACTTTTTATCCGCAGGGGACGGCTCTTGACCTCTACGCGCGGACAAAGAACCCCGAGGAACTGGAAAGTCTGCTCAACAATCTAGGCCGCTGGGGATATGGGAAACGGGCGAGCACGGGTAAAGGACAATTTTCCGTTACGCGCGATCAGGATTTCGATGCGAAAGCGCTGGAATCTGAGGGAACGCACCAGCTTTGTCTTTCTGTCTTGTCCGCGCAAGACATGTCTGGGATTGAAGGGACATTTCAGACCTTCCTCAAGCACGGTCGCGTGGGGAGCGCCTGCGCCGATGGACAAGCATTCAAAAAGCCATTCCTCGCTATAAAAGAGGGTGCAGTCCTCAGTTCCTCCCCCTGCGGAAGCCCAGTGCTACGGAATCTCCATTATGATGAACGCCTTGTGCATGTCACAGCACGGCTCTCTCTCCCCTGCACGCTTGCCACAGGAGTCTCCCATGCCTAAACCGCAGCACGTCCACTATTTCCGGCTCGACATCCTGACACCTGTTCACATTGGCTCAGGAGAATTGCTTGACCCGTCACAGTATCTGCTTTTGGGCGATGGCGAGCGCCAAGGATATATCTATTATCGCCTCGATCTCGACTCATGGATTGAATACCCTGAGAATAAAAAAAAACTTGCAGAATGGCTTGATGCTGGCAAATGGGAAGAAATCCGCCGCAAAATTCAGCATGAAACGCGCAAGGCACCAGACAACTACGCCTCTTTTCACATGTCATGCAGCGCGGACGGGACAAGTGAAGTAGACAACTATTTCAAAAAAATTAACGAGGGCAAAGAGCTTGGGAACTACTGTATCTCAGAAGCCCTGCATTCTGGTCTCGCTCATGATTTCCTTGTACCCGGCTCAAGTCTCAAGGGGGCACTGAGCACGATTATTGAGGCGAATCTCCCTCACTGTAGCCCTGCAAATTTCAAAATCCTCATGCACGGCCTCTCCGTATCTGACTGTGTTTTCCCTGTCGAAGCAGGACAGATATTTACCGCCGAAAGCTACAGCCCCAACAGAAAAACTCAGAGCAAATATTCTCCGATGGGTGTGTGCGAAGCACTGGCAGGAGAAATCAGCAGCGGCACTAAAGCATTCTCAAGCTATGGTCGCATCTGTCTGGAAGAAAAAGACAAAACAGGGGCATGGAATCCACGCATTGAAAAAGGCAGGGTGCAGATAGACATTTCCACACTCTTTAAAAAGTGCCGAGAATTTAGTCTCGTCCGGTATAAACATGAACGAGACACATTCTATACCAAAGACAAGGCCTCTGCAGTCGGTGACAGCCTCAAGCGCATCGACCCTCTTCTTGATAAACTTGGAGAAAAAGACGCCCTGCTCCG
This sequence comes from Desulfobaculum bizertense DSM 18034, assembly GCF_900167065.1. Classification (NCBI taxonomy): domain Bacteria; kingdom Pseudomonadati; phylum Thermodesulfobacteriota; class Desulfovibrionia; order Desulfovibrionales; family Desulfovibrionaceae; genus Desulfobaculum; species Desulfobaculum bizertense. Next base: position 381,450 of record NZ_FUYA01000002.1, on the reverse strand, counting down.
AATCGGACAGCATTCACACAAAGAAAGCTTCGAACCCCAAACACCCCCGTCTGAATGGGGCACAAGCCGAGGCTTAGCAAACAAACGGTATCCTTTCGGCTGGGTACGGCTCCAGCTTTGCGAAAAGGACGAGTACACCAAGTGGGTAGAGCTGCAAAATGCGCGAGAAAAACAGGCCCGCCAAGCTGACGCAGAGCGGCGAGATCGACTCGAAGTAGAAACTCAGAAACGAGAACAGAAAGAAGCTGAACGACTGGCAGAAGAGGAAAAAGAACGACAGCATCAGGAAATGCTCGCTCAGCTTCCCGATGAAGAGCGTGAACTCAGGGAGTTAGAAGAGCTACAGTTCGAAGAGAGCAGTATCGAAAACAAGGTATGGTTGCGCATCAAAAATGATGGGTACGCGTCCGAAGAAGATACGCGCCGAGCGGCACAGATACTGTGGGACTACTGGGTACGCGTTGAGAGCGGAGGCGGGAATCGCAAAACTTCTGGGAAAATAAGCAAAAAGCAAAAGCCCAAGCTAAAAAAAATCAAAGAAATTCTCGGTAAGAACTAGCGCACAAAAAGCCCCGGAAGAATGTCTCCCGGGGTAGCCTCTGCCTTGAGCTCAAGGAGCTATGCGTCAGAATTGAGAAATATTTTCATAGTGTAAATTATCCAACGCTTCTTTATATCCACATCCTTATCGACAAGCTTATAACGCCCTGTGAGCGGCAAATCACCATTTTTGTTCTGGACTCTTCCCCACTGCTGAGCGTGCGCCCTTGCGTCCACTTCTGAAATCAAATCAAGAGGCTCATCAGTAGCCCACTCTTCAACTTCTTTACCGTTTTTCTCAAATTGAACCTTAAGGTACTTTGGGAATGAATCTATCCATTGCCCTTTGATTCCCACGAGCCAGGACAAAAAATTCCCCACAGTCATAAAGACGGCAAAGACAAGGCTTATCGTTATGATTTCTTTACCAGCATCATGGGAAAAATAACTTATAGCCATTATCAGACCTATAAGGACTACGATCCAAACCACAGCGTGACGCCAATACCGCCCCAAAATAAACTTGTGCCACGGCTGCCCATTCTTCATCTGACTCACGATATCCATCCTTGAAATACATGTTTCACGATCACAAAACAAAAACATACTGTATTTTAAGGATATTTGCTACAACTTCACCCTGCAATGACTCCGAGAACACCACCATGAAATTCGAAGAACTTCTCCAGAGATGCGAATCTGAACTGAATAATTACGCACCCCAGATCCTAAAAAATCCTCAGAGCCTCAACGAACTCGAACAAATCTTCACCGCAACAGAACAGCATTGGCAAAACTATCTCACACGCCTCAACAGACTCTCCCCTGCAGGCGTCCAATACCTGCTTCTCACCGAGGCACCACCAAGCCAAGACATGAGTACTGTACGAAGCCCTGAATTCCCGCGATACGTATTTAACGCGGCCAGCAAAAACAACCGGCTCCTGGGGAACCTGTGCCGTATGTTTGTCTGGGAACCTCCGAAGAGCGGAAAAGAAAAGCTCGACCTTGTCGCCAGCCACGGTGTCCTTGTCATGGATGCACTCCCCTTCGCACTTCCCTATAAAACACGAAATAACGCGGCATATAGAAAACTCGTCGCCAAATGCTTCGAGCTGTACCTCGCTCCCCGCGTCGAAAACGCAGAGACCACATGGTCAAATACGCTTAAAATTGGCATCGGATATAAAAGCCTCGGGGAAGCCCTCATCGCAGAAAAGGCAACACTCCAGTTCTCGACTCTGAAAAAGACACAGCTCACAAGAAAGCACCTCGCCTACTGCTCGACACTCCCCTGTCCCGCTGCTCTCCGAGAAACGTTCGGCATACCAAAGCCTGAGTAAAAAAAATTATTCCTACAGCGAAAAAAACAGAAAGGGGTAGCCAGAATAGCTACCCCTTAAATATTCTAGTATTGGATAGAATAACTTACACAAAATCTTCAATTAAATTCAGAATATCATTCAAATATTCCGTCCCCCCCAGAATGGTCTCACGATCTTTAAGAGGAAAGTCACTAAACTCTGCCCGACTTGTTGGCTTCCGTTCTACAAATCTTTCTATCCAAATATCAGAAAGAATTGTCTGACAAACATCTTCATACTCGGGCTTTATCTTATTTTCTCGAAATTCAAACAGAGCATGGCGAAGCTCTTCATCCTCACTGTCACCAGACGTAGCGACAATATCCTTTTGCGGTTTGTAGCGCTGACCAGGGATATCTTCTGTAATCGTAGCAGACTGAACGACTGTGCTTTTGGCTACCAGTTCATCCAGCTTATCCATGAGCCTCGTTATTTCATTATCCCTGCTCTTAAACCAGTCAGTCGACCAAATACGATGAATATTCCATCCCTTTGATTCCAAAATAGACTGTCTCAAAATATCACGGTCCCGCACACTTTTTGCGGAATGATACGTCGCACCATCACACTCAATACCGAGGATAAATTCTCCTTCATGCTGAGGATGATACACACCTATATCAATAAAGAATCCTGCGACACCAACCTGGTATGCTGTTTTGTATCCACGCTGGTTTAACGCATAAGCAACTGCAATTTCAAAATCACTATCAGGCCCCCGGTCAGGATTAACTTCACCCCATTCTGGAATTCTCCCCGTCTCAACAAACTCGAGATAATTCCGCAGGGCGACAACTCCCTCCTTGGAGCTTGACGTCACTTTAATATCGGTCGAGCGAAGGGCGGTAAAAACATGAACCTGCTTTTTGGCTCTCGTTACAATGACATTCAGTCGGCGCCAGCCTGTTGCACTATTTATTGGCCCAAAACGCTGAAAGACCTGACCACTTTGTTTGTCGGGACCGTACGTTGTTGAAATAAAGATAACATCACGCTCATCACCCTGAACATTTTCCAAATTCTTGATAAAAAAGGAGTCGGGAGTATCATCCCATTTTTTTATTTTATCTTCCAACCATTTATCGCTGCGGCACAAGCGATCAAGTTCATCCTGAATCAATTCACACTGACTTGCATTAAATGTAGCAACGCCAAGGCTCAAATCACCATATTTTCGAAAATGAGTCCGTATAGCTTCAGCAACAGTCGTCGCCTCTAGTCTATTGACAACGCCACCTTTGGTTCCTTTCTGAGAGTATGAATTTTCAATATAGTGATGAAAAACACCAGTATCAACGCCTGTTTTATTTGGTGTTGGGAAAACGACCAAATCACCATGGTAAAATTGCGCATTTGAGAATGCAATCAGACGCTCATCCTCTGAACGATAATGCCAACGCAACCTATTGTTAGGAAAACAGTTTTGTGCAACATCCAAAATCGACTCAGCATTATCTGAAATTGTTTCATCATCACTGCTGATTTCAATATTCTTATCAAAGAAGGACGTTGGTGGAAGCTGTTTGGGATCACCAACAACTACAACCTGCTTTCCTCTCATTACAACGCCAAGAGCATCTTCTAATTTAAGCTGAGAGGCTTCGTCCATAATCACCAAATCAAACGTAACAGCACCAGGAGCCAAATACTGTGCGACTGACATTGGACTCATCATAAAACACGGCTTTAAAGCTTTGAGAGCACTGACGGATCGCATGACAAGTTGTCGTACTGGGATATGGGCTCTTTTTTTCCCGATTTCGTGTTTTATAAGGCTCAATTCAGTGTAATCACGGACTCGACCGTAACTCACACCAGTTGGAGGCCTTCTCTGAGAGGCTGCCCACGCAATTTTTTGCTGCGACAACCCTTCAAGCTCTTGCTCTATGCTCTGTAGCTGTGCGCGCACCTGCTCATATATTGCCCCCTGAAAATCTCTTAAAACTTTACTCCCGCGCACAAGTTCTCTGGCCATACTATTAAACATAGCATAGCGATAAAAAGAACTTGCCTCAGCAGAGTCAAGGTGATCATCCTCTACTTTTTCTACTATATCTGTAAGCCCCTTATCGACGAGTTTTTTCTTCAACCCTTGGCTGACCCGCCAACTCTGCAAATATAATATCTGGGACAACGCGCTTTGGAATTTGTCTAATGCACTTTCAACTGGACAAACGGCGAAATCACACCCCAGCCATTCATTAAGATTAAGGGGGCCTAAGTCCTTAAGTGAACAGAAATCTTCATTCAAAGCCTGAAGATACGCAGAAGACGAATGAGCAATTGAGACAAGCGTATTTATCCTAGAGGGAGTATGCTCTTTAAGAAGCCATCTTAAAATACGCGTCCCACAGCTTGGGTCCTCAACGAGAGAACACGTCCATTCCGTCATTTTAGCAATAGGATCAATCTCTGTTTCAATTCCACAAAAATAGTTTCCAAGTAATTCTTTGTATCTTAAATTTTGTTCAATATTCCTTTTTAAACTTATACATTTTTCAAATGTCCCTACAGCATTAATAAATTGAGTCACTGTCATCTTCTCAGAAACATTGAGGGCCAAAAGTCTGGGTAAATTATCAGCAACACCTTTTTCTATTTGCTCAATCTTCTGAGAAAAATCATCAAATGAAGTTTCACGTAAGAATCCCCGAACTCCAAAAACATCAAGCTGCTTTTCCATTTCTCCTTTCTTTAAACGAACGCATTCCGTTACATGCCGCAACATTTCTTGATAACGGGATATATCATTTAAAAGTTTTTTAGCTGAAGCTTCTGACCCTAATAAATAAGCAATCTTCCTTGTCGCCTTAACTTGGTTCTCAAGCTTAGCCCAGTCTGTATCAATACCTATAAATTTAGGTCCAAACAGCGTTGTATAATTTTCATCTTTTCCAAAAGACTCAGCTTGATCCAAAAACTCAATCAGGCACTCCAGATCATCAATGCTCTCTAAAGGTTTTGATTGGTTTTCCTTCGCTCTAAACGCTACAAATTCTTTTTGAGCTTGTTTATACGAGGAAGAAAAAAGACGACCGAACATACCTGGACTATTCCGAAAAACATTCACAAGAGCTCTAATCGCATGAACTCCTGGGGCTTTTTCTAGAACGAATAGCTTTGTTAGCTTTTGTTTTTTTTCTAAGATGTTAGAGGCATCCCCCGTTGCCTCCTCTAAATATTGGAGACCAAGCCGAGAAACATGTCCATCATAAATGTGGAGTCCAAAAGAAGGTGGTAACCGCTCAAGGAAATCTGACAACTCACATATTTTTTCACAAAATATAATGTTTAGGACAAAACCAGGATACAACCCCGCGACGCTTTCTGTATCTCTTGTAAGTTCATCCCGAAGTTGGATAAAATTCTTGCCTAGTTGATGCACTTTCTCCAAATCACCAAATGACCACGAACCCACTCTCATTTCTTTAAGATGTTGGGCTGCGTTCTTTGCCTTCTCGACATTATCAAATGGAATTCCTTCAAATACACCAAACGTGGAAGTACACACATTTACGAGATTATTATATTCATTTAACTCACGAATCAGGCGCTGAATAACATCTCTTCCTTGTGCCTGTTCTAGAACTCCCCCCAAATCTTGCATCCAAGGACGAGGTATACTCTGCAATTTTTCCAAATTAACATTAGAAAAACGACGGAGTTCTCCAAAAGAAACATCAGCCTTAATTCCAGAAGATTTCAACTTGGAAAGTAATCCCTGCGTCTTTTCACTCGCATCTTCCAAAACAAACTGAACCTTTCGTTCATCCTCAGAAAGAACAACCTGGGGGACAAACCCAGACCAAGCTTTCACCGCTTCTGGAGGCAATTTTTTAAAAAGACGAGAAAACTCTTCTAACTCTTCCGCGGTAACATCAATAGTTTGTTGGTCAAGATCCAATGCATGATCATACACAAAATCGCTGTCCGGGCTGGTTACTTTTGTTCGCCACTTCTCCGCCTCGCCTAATATCTCATACGCAGATTTTCCAATATTCCCCCTCGAAGCCATAAGCTCATCATAATAACTTACAAGCCGGCTTCGATGATACTTTCGAAGTTTGATTTTTGAATCAAAGCCATTTGATTTAGAATAGGAGTGCTTCAAACGGCTTTCTAAATCAGCATGCAACGCCCCCTTTCTGCTTTGGTGGCTATGCAGCTCTAGGCAAAAATCACCCAGATTAACATTATTCAATCTCTTTCTAACGACATCTAAGGCTGCTTTTTTCTCCGATACAAACAAAACAGTTTTTTTCTGGCTCAAAGCAGCTGCTATCAAATTCGCAATTGTCTGGGATTTGCCTGTTCCAGGGGGGCCATGCACCACCATATTATCATTCCCAAACAAAACATCATTAATCACAGAAAGCTGTGACCCATCTGCATCCAATACAAGAGGTATCTGATCGACAAGATTCGAATCATCGGGTTCAGGATCTTCCCCCCAAAGACTATCGTTTCGATCTTGTTTATCTCTACCAACTAACAACTCAGCAATAGCCTGATTATCTAAGGGGCCTTTCCCTTTTGGCCAGGCACTCTCATCCAAATCTTTGTAAATACGCAACTTTGAAAAACTAAAAAAGCCAATCACCATCTCTCGATGGATTTTCCAACCTTCTTTTCCTTCCACAACACGTGCGACATCCTCAAAATACACCTCAGGTTTTATCCCCGGAGCAAATTCAGGAAGCCTTAAACCAAAATTTTTATCTAAAAGCTCCGCTAACGATAAATTTGATTCAATATATTCGGTACTAAAGGCCACTTCAAATGCATACAGTTCATTCTCGCGATTCACTCGTCTTTTTTCTATCTCAAGAGGAATAAGCACAAGAGGGGCTTTAAACTTCTTCTGAGAATCATCAGCCTGGGTCCACTCAAGAAAACCAATTGCCATGTACAGCAAATTGGCTCCAGTCTCATTTATTGCCGCCTTAAAATCACGAGTGACCTGAGTACATCTTTTTTCAAGTTGCTTCTTAATTAAAGGAGTCTGTAAAAATTTATCTTTATGCTTTTCACTCTGCTCGGCTACATCTTTGGGAAGTTCATTCGACAAATCAATAGAGCATGTGTCCTGAACCTCATCTAGCTGCTTATCCGTGTCACATTCTAAATTCGAACAGTACAAAGTACGGGCATACTGATGCGCAAATTTCGCCACTGGAGATTTTTTAGAGTACTGTTCCTGAACTGCTGCAAAAGATCCCAGGGCCTCTACTCTCTCACTTATAAAACAAACTTGTTCAGATTCAAGACCATATTTTTCACAATACTTTTTTGCTTCACTACTTGTTAATGGTTTGATTTGTTTTGATTCTTGAAGAGCTTTACCCTCAATTTGCTCTTCTTTTGGAGGGTCATAAGAAATAAGCTCCATTGACTGTCCTCCACCAACAAGCATATCAAAAACCTGATCTGGTAGCTCATCAACGATGCGTATCGTCTTTTTCGATTCCCTAAAATTAAGAAGTCGATTTCTTCCGGTCAGATCAAGCAATTTCTTGCGAACATTTTCAAGACTCTCTTGAGCTAACTTTTCTAAATTATTCTCTTCTAAAAAACTGGCCGGCATTTATATCTCTCCCTGTTTTTAACGACTTCCCAATATCTCTACATCAAAGTTGTTTCAAGAAATCTTTAAAGAGAACCAGTTTAAAACTCACGACTTCTTCAAAAACTCCCGTACGGATAAATATCAACATCCTTATCAATAAACGTATTTTTCTAGAAGGGAGTTTTTATGAACGCAGACAAAAAGCCCTCTCCACAAAATCACATCTTAAAGCCTTGCTCGCCACCTCCAAACCAAAGGGGTATGACAGGCTCATCGCAACTCGTCATATCACGAGTAAAAATCTCCTTCTCACAAGCTTTCTCGAAAAAGCAACCACACCAGATCATCTTTTCTTCTTAGGAAACGTCGACAATGGTGCATCCCTTGGCAAAGCAGCTTGGCAACGGCGCAAGAATATTGGATGGACCCAAAAGCAACTTGCGGAGAAGAGTTGCGTGGGCGTTCGCTTCATCTCTGAATTTGAAAGCGGGAAATCTACTGCAAAAATCACGGATATTTTCCAACTCCTTGACGCCTTGGATCTCCAGTTTCTCAACCATTGGCACAATACAGAACAAAATAAGCTCTCGCTTTTTCATTAGACTGTTTTTTAAATTATTAACGGCTTCATAAAAAAGTCCCCAAAGCCGCTTAGCTCTGGGGACTTTCATTCCTTTTTTTTGCCACTCATCCATGCCCAGCAACAGGGAATGGAATAATCTTTCGGCCAGATGGCGAGTCGGTATCTCCCAGCCACGAATCAAGCAATGAGGACCACTTCTGCATAACTTCATTCTTCTCTTTAAGGTGGTCAGATCTATCGTAGTGGATCTCACCGACACCTTGCTGCCCGTGGTTAAAGTAAATATTCAGCAAATACCCGGGCACGCCCGCGTCAGCTAGCCGAGTTCTGCATGTTCGCCGGAGGTCACGCGGAGTAAAACGCTCCATCGCAATATCCTCACACATTCTTCGCACCGCCCTATTCAGGCTAGAGCAAGGCATCGGACTTTTTGGCGTCCCTTTCTTTGGAAACAAGTAAGGTCCATCCACCTGATCGAAACGCTCTTTTACAAGACTGAGGGCTCGCTCCGAGAGTGGGAGCTTGTGCTGACGTCTGTTTTTTGAACGCCCGCCTGGAAGAGTCCACGTCCCTGCCTCAAGGTCAAACTCAACCTTTGATGCCTGAAGGACCTCATTCACTCGAGGTTCTCCTATTGCAATGAGCAGTTGCAATGCCTGCACCGTCGCAGAATCACAATGACGCTCTGCAATCCCGTTCCAGGCGCTTTTTATTTCCTGAGAAGACAAGTTACGATTTCCTGGCTTTATCACATGATGATCCGCAGGAATCGCAGCAACAGGATTTACGGACAACCCAAATGAAACCTCAGAATGGGCCCGTGTATAGTCATGTTCGTTGCCAATTCCAAAATTAAAAGCAGCACTCAAATAAAGCCGCATATGATGGGCCATGCTCTTGGATCGATCGAGATACAAACTCCTCAAAAAAAGCTTCACATCACTCGTTCTAACGTCCATAGCAGGCTTCGTTCGTCCAAGTGCATTCGCTGCATTATTCTTTCCCGTAAGGAGAGACCGCTCAACTTCACCAACACTCTTTCGCTCTCGCTGACGCAAATTCTCCACGTACCCCTGAAAAAGCTCCTCTACTGTACCCTTCTGAGCTTTCTTTGCTGCAGCCTGGCGCTCTCTTTCTCGGAGCTCTCTGAAACTTCTGGGGCCATCACCTGTTTTGGCTGCATTCTTAAACTTCATAAGACACTGAACAGCTTTTTCCACTGTCCATCCTTCACTTGACCAACCAAGTCCTTCTTCACGCCTTTTACCGTCAACCTGAAAACGAATAAAAAAGTAACGGTCCTTGCGTATTCCATGCTTTCGCTCTTCATGCTCGTAATAGCGAACGCCGGGGGCCGCTGTTATCATTTTTCTGGACATAATCTCTCCCTCACTTAGCTACCAAATTCTCCCCCCATTCTCCCCCCACTTGTACCGTGCAAGCACGGTAAAACGTGGGTAATCTCGTGAATGAAGAAAATATACTTTAGTCATAACTATAAGCCGGATAAGGACAAATGTGAACATCTGTGCAGAAGCCAGAAAAGCATTCGTAATCAGTAGGTCGTGTGTTCAATTCACATCGCTGGCTCCAGAGAATTCAAGGGTCTACAAACTCCATGTTTGTAGACCCTTTCTTGTTTTGCTGACGCATAAAATTTCTAAACTTTTTGTCGACTGCCGCTTAATTTTGTATACTATATCAAATAGTAAAGAGTAGCTTTGTGCCCTTTTTGCAGTCAACTTGAGAAAGCATCCCCTTCTCCTTTTCTTTCCACACCTCTCCCTCCCCTAGCAGAGTTCCAATTCACAGCATAATACAAGGCTTCATCTTTATTACTTATCCGTAGAAAACAATTTGAAAACATATTATTCGAAGATATGTTTTACGCCCACTCAACAGAGAACCCACAAAAAAACACGTGGCAGTCTCTCATTACTCATCTCTCCGGAGTCAGTGCTCTCGCTAAAGAATACGCGTCTTCCTTCAACGCCTCTGGATGGGGAGAAGCAGCTGGCATCTTTCATGATCTGGGGAAAGCCACCCCACAGTTTCAGAAACGCCTCGAAGGGGGTCCGCGAGTCGACCATTCCGCTGCAGGCGCACGCTATCTTTGGGATAAAAGCGCAAGTCACGGAGCACTTATAGGACAAGCTATTGCAGGCCATCACACTGGCCTCAAGAATAGTGCTGACGTTCTCCCCCGCATTCAGTCTTTCGACCTGCATCCTGCAACAAAAGCATTTGCTCAAAGTTTGGAGAATACTCTTCCTAACGCTCTCCCCTTCAACATGCAGACAGGCTTTGAGCGATCCTTTTTTATGCGTATGCTTTATTCCTGCCTTGTAGATGCTGACTTTTGCGATACTGAACGTTTTCTCGACACAAAAAAGTCCGCCTTACGAGGTCACTCGTCATCTCTTAACGATCTTCATGCAGCGTTCATCTCGTATATGGAGAAGCTCACACAAAAGGCTCCTACCACCTCTATCAACACCCTGCGCCAAAGCATTTATTCATATGCGCTCAAGCAGGCAGAACGAAAACCGGGACTTTTTACCCTTACAGTTCCAACTGGCGGCGGAAAGACTCTGACTTCCCTTGGCTTTGCGTTAAAACATGCACAGCAACACGGAATGCGCCACATCATATACGTCATCCCATACACCAGTATTATAGAACAGAACGCCACAGTTTTTGAGAAAGCGCTTGGTACAAAGGTCCTTGAACACCACAGCAACTTTAATTTCAAAGAATTAAAAGATTCATATGGCCCGCAGGAAATGGACCGAGCTTTGCTCGCCACTGAAAACTGGGATGCTCCAGTCATTGTGACGACAAGCGTCCAGTTTTACGAATCGCTTTTTGCCAACAAAAGCTCTCAATGTAGAAAACTCCACAATATTGCTGAAAGCGTCATCATACTCGATGAAGCTCAGATGATTCCAACGCCATACCTTTTCCCCTGCCTCGAAGCCATCAATGAACTGTGTACCCATTATTCATGCAGCGCAGTTCTATGCACAGCCACTCAGCCAGCCCTGCGCACACAAGACGGTCTAAAAGCAGGCCTGAACCTCCCCACGGAAAGAGAAATTGCACCTAACCCGCAAGAACTTCAGATAAAATTCAAACGAGTCGAAGCGCAACAACTCGGTGAAATTGATGAGAACACTTTACTCAAAAAAATCAGAGCGGAAAAACAGTCTTTATGCATTGTCAATACTCGAAAGACCGCACAGCGCCTCTTTGAAGGTCTAAAAAAAACTGAGGGAATATTTCACCTCAGCACTCTGATGTACCCCTTGCACAGAAAAGACGTTCTCTCTGAAATTCGCATAAGACTTTCCGAAGACAAGCCCTGCACGGTCATCAGTACCCAACTAATCGAAGCCGGAGTTGACGTCGATTTTCCAAGGGTCTTCCGAGAAGAAGCTGGACTTGATTCCATTGCTCAAGCCGCAGGGCGATGTAATCGGGAAGGACGGCGAAAAAAAGGTCTGGTCTCTATCTTCCAGCTCGAAGGCTCCTACAACGTACACTTTGCAGCACAATGCAGCGCCGCCAGAGAAGCTCTTCGTCCCTGCCCCCAAGACATTCTCGGACTTGATGCCATTAAAAAATATTTCCAAAAACTTTTCTGGGAGCTTGGCAAAGAGCAACTCGACAGCAAACAAATCATTCCTCGCCTTGAAGAAGGCGCCAAGTCGCTCCGTTTTGACTTTGAGGATATTGCTCGCGACTTCCGCATTATTGAGACTCAGACACAAGCCGTTGTTATCACCAAAGATGAAGAGCCTCGGCGAATTGTAGAGAAACTCCGTTTTGCCCCTCCCTCACGGGAAGACCTGCGCGAATTGCAACAATACACTGTGCAAATCTGGCCGCATGAACTCAGAAAACTTCAAGCTGCAGGAGTTGTTGAGCAAGACTCACATGAGCTTTTTCACATCCTCTTAAATAATGATTTGTACTCTCCTTATACGGGTCTGAGTTGCGACGATCCCACCCATATTTCAACGGAAACACTCACCAATTTTTAGGAACTTCGCACCGGAGGAACTATGTCTTTTGGTATCAAACTTCGCGTATCAGGCGACTTTGCCTGCTTTTCTCGACCAGAGATGAAAGTCGAGCGCGTCTCATATGACGTTATAACGCCCTCGGCAGCACGAGGCATTCTGGAAGCAATCTACTGGAAGCCAGCTATTCGCTGGATCATTGACCGCATTCACGTCATCAACCCTATCCGTTTCACAAACTTCCGCCGCAATGAAGTTGAAAACAAAATTCCCTTCAACAACATCACGAAGACAATGAAGCGCGGCGAAGGACAACTCGTCCAGTTTGCAGACAAAGAACGGCAACAACGTGCATCAATGCTTCTTCGGGATGTTGAATATGTCCTTGAAGCTCATTTTGAAGCAACTGGAACTGGCGATGGTGGCAACACAGGAAAGCACGCGGACATATTCCGCAGACGTGCAGAAAAAGGCCAGTGCTTTCATCGCCCCTATCTTGGATGCCGTGAATTCCCCTGCGATTTTGCGCTTCTCACAGGCGACACGCCAGCAACTCGAATATCCAGCCCGGCAGAATCCACCCGCGACCTCGGCTTCATGCTCTGGGATATTGATTTTGCACACAACAACACCCCTATGTTCTTTCACGCCCGCATGGAAAACGGCATTGTGGATATTCCGCAGCCTAACTCATCCGAGGTTTTGTCATGATTCTTACTGCTCTCAATGACTATTATGAAAGAGTCGCAGAGGAACGCCCAGACGACATTCCATCATTCGGTTACAGCTTTGAAAAAATTCACTTCTGCATCTTGCTGGACAAACAGGGACGGCTCATAGAAATCACTGACATCCAGAATTATGAAGGCAAAAAAGCACGCCCCAAAATTCTGATTGTCCCTGAAAGCTGCAAACGCTCTGGAGCAAACAATTACAAACCTTTTTTCCTCTGGGACAACACGTCATATGTGCTAGGGGCCGATGACAAAAAGAAACCACAGGACACACTCAATAAATTCAATAGCTTCAAAGCTCTCATTGACGAACAGCTTGCAGATACAGAAACGCCAGCTCTCAAGGCCGTTCACAATTTCATCATGTCGTGGGACCCTGCCCTCGCACCAGAAATTGCAAACTGGGAAAACATTGCGGGCAAAAACTGTGTTTTTCGCCTCGATGGAGAACTCCAGTACGCACATGACGACGAGGAAGCTAAAACACTTTGGCGCGCCCTTCGTTCTCCCAAAATTCTTGGAGATGGGCTGTGCCTCGTTCGTGGAGAAAAAGGCCCAATTGTTGACATTCACCCAGCCATTAAAGGCGTCGCAGGCGGTCAGTCCAGCGGTGTAAATATTGTGTCATTCAATACGGGATCATTTGAATCATACGGGAAAAAAAGTGGTGCCAACGCTCCAGTCTCAGACCTTGGAGCATTCCAGTACACCACAGCCCTGAATTATCTGTTGCGCCCAGGAAGTCGCCAACTCGTTCGCATTGGAGATACGTCCACACTCTTTTGGACAGAAAAGGCAAGCCCAGCAGAGGATATACTTGGACCTCTCCTTTGTCCGCCTGATCCTGAGACCAAAAAAGAAAAGGGAAAGACTGTTCCTGACCTCTCCGAGGAAACCAAAAAAATCTATGACACCCTAAAAAGAATACGTCAGGGAAAACACCTTACAGAATATGATCTTGATGATTCCGTCTTTTGCTACGTTCTTGGGCTTGCGCCTAACGCCGCCCGTCTCGGCATTCGCTTCTGGGAAACAGGCCCCCTCTCGCTCTACCTCAAACGTATAGGGCAGCACTACCGTGATATCGAAATAGAACGTCAGTACGCATCGGAAGCCCCATTCCCTTCTCCCAACCCTTTACTTCTCGAAACCGCCGCGCTTCGGAAATATGACAATATTCCACACGTCCTGAATGGTGCTTTGCAAAACGCCATTTTCCTAGGGACGCGATATCCGCGGGCGCTTTTGACCGCAGTGCTTCAGCGTCTCCACGCAGACGGAAAAATCAATTATCTCCGGGCATCACTCATCAAAGGCTATCTCGTCAGATATTTTCAGGCCAATCCATCATCAAAAGACATGGAGGTTACCGTGAGTCTCAATACAGAAAGCACAAATCCAGCCTATCTTCTTGGTCGGCTCTTCGCAGTTTTAGAAAAAGCACAGCTTGATGCTTTGGGAAAAATTAACAGCACAATCAAAGACCGCTACTTCGGTGCAGCATCCTCGCACCCGCGAACTGTCTTTCCAATGCTCCTGAACATGGCTCAGCACCACATCAGCAAGGCCCAGTATGGAGTCACAAGCGACAAAAAAATTGCTGAAATACTGGATAAACTCGAAAATTATCCCTCAGTGCTCACCCTTGAACAGCAGGGGCTGTTTACTCTGGGATACTATCATCAGCGTATTGCTCTCTATCAGAAAAAAATGAACACGCAGGAGGCGTAAGATATGTCTGCTTTAGAAAATCGTTATGAATTTACTCTGCTTTTTGACGTCGAAAACGGCAACCCTAATGGTGATCCGGACGCAGGCAATATGCCACGCATGGACCCAGAAACCAGCATTGGGCTTATTTCTGACGTCTGCATGAAACGCAAAATCAGAAACTATATTTCCCTTGCCAAAGGTGAAGAGCAGGGATGGAATATTTACGTTCAGGAAAGCTCTGTCCTTTCTGAAAATAGACAGGGAGCCTACGACAGTGAAGATGTTTCCAAAATAAAAGACAAAAAGGAAAAAACACTCAAAGCTCGCGACTGGATGTGCAGAAATTTCTTTGATGTCCGTGCCTTTGGTGCTGTCATGTCCACAACGACAAACAACTGCGGACAGGTTCGAGGCCCCGTTCAGCTCAGCTTTTCCAAGTCCATTGACCCTATTTTCCCTCAGGAAATCAGTATCACCAGAATGGCAGTAGAAACGGCCAAGGAAGCAGAAAAACAGGATGGCGGTAACCGCACAATGGGCCGCAAATTCCTTGTTCCCTATGCACTGTACCGCCTTGACGGCTATGTTTCTGCACCCTTTGCCCAACAGACAGGTTTCAGCGATGAAGACCTCGAAATGCTTTGGACTTCACTGGTAAACATGTTCGATCAGGATCACTCTGCAAGCCGTGGCAAAATGTCAGCTCGCAAGCTTGTCGTCTTCCGCCACGACTGCAAACTCGGCAATGCCCCAGCTCAAAAGCTGTTTGATCTGATTTCCGTCAACAAAAAAGCTGAATGCGAAGGCCCGGCACGAGCCTTTGCAGACTACGCTATTGAAGTGGACGCAGCACAGGTTCCACAGGGAGTCGAACTTCTCGAAAAACTGTAACTCTGGAGAGGGCCATGTACTCTGAAGACGAGCTTCTTCCCATTTCTGCGCTCCAGCATCTTGCGTTCTGCCCGCGACAATGCGCGCTTATTCATATTGAGCGAGTCTGGGCAGAAAATCTGTACACCGTCGAAGGGAATATTCTTCACGAAACAGTTGATGCGGGGCAGGATGAAACTCGCCCAGATGTCCGCATGGCCCGCTCCTTAGAGCTTCGATCTTTACGACTTGGACTTGTGGGCATTGCAGATCTTGTTGAATTTTCAACGAGTCAGCCCACAGTCCAACCTATAGAATTTAAGCGAGGACGAAAAAAAGCGTCAGACATTGACAGAATACAACTGTGTGCACAGGGGATGTGTCTTGAAGAGATGCTTGACTGTTCTGTTGATTCTGGAGCCATTTTTTATGGAAAAACCCGGCGTCGCGAACAGGTAATGTTTGACGACACGCTTCGGGAAAGCGTGGAGAAAACAAGCAGGGACCTCCACCAGCTTATTGCTTCAGGAAAGACCCCCGCCCCAATACTGGGACCACACTGTGATGCGTGCTCACTTCGACAGTATTGTCTTCCACAGACATCTCACCGCAAGCATCGTGTCGAGGCATGGCTCGCCCGCATGACCAAAGGAGATTCCAATGCGTAAACTTCTCAACACGCTTTATGTCAGCACACAAGGCGCATGGCTTTCCAAAGAAGGCGAGGCTCTCAAAATACGACATGAGCACAAAACGCTCGGAATGCTTCCTCTCAATGCGCTCTCTGGAATCGTCTGTTTTGGCCAAGTTTCTGTCAGCCCTTACCTCATGGCGCACTGCGCGGAGCGAGATATTTCTATCAGCTATCTTTCTGAACAGGGTAAATTCCTCGCTCGCGTACAGGGAGCTGTTTCGGGAAACGTTCTCCTCCGGCGAGACCAGTATCGCATGGCAGACACTCCAGCCATCTGTTCACAGGTTAGCGCCAATATCCTTGCTGGAAAAATCAACAATTCAAGAATGGTTTTACTTCGCGCTGCTCGAAAAGCCAAAGAGGCTTCTCATCTTCAGAGGGCGTGCGACTTTTTGCAGACCCAGCTGGAAGCCTTATCCCCAAAAATTCCGACAGAAAGACTCCGAGGCATCGAAGGAGACTGTGCAGCAAGTTACTTTGGAAATTTTGATGCACTCATTTCGTCAAAACACAAAGCCTTTCATTTTGCAGGACGAAACAGACGCCCGCCCAAGGACCCCATAAACGCCCTTCTGTCATTTGTTTATGTTCTTCTAATGCATGATGTTCGCTCAGCGTGTGAAACATGGGGCCTAGATCCGCAAGTCGGTTTTCTCCACTGCGACAGACCGGGGAGACAAAGTCTAGCCCTCGATCTCATGGAAGAATTTCGCTCACCTCTTGCAGACCGAGTCTGCCTCTCACTTGTCAACCTTGGTCAGGTTTCACCTAAGGGATTTACACAAAGTGAAACAGGTGGTGTGCGAATGGATGATGACACGCGAAAAACAGTTCTCACTGCATGGCAAAATAAAAAAGCCGAAGAGATTCAGCATCCATTTCTCAAGGAAAAGATGCCATGGGGACTCGTTATCCACTCGCAGGCAGGACTTTTTGCTCGGTTTATTCGTGGGGATATTGACGGCTACCCGCCACTTATATGGAGGTAAGAATGCTCGTTCTTGTGACATATGATGTTGCCACCTCTGAACCGGGTGGCACAAGACGTCTTCAAAAGGTCGCCCGCCAATGCCAAAATTTTGGACAACGCGTGCAGTATTCTGTTTTCGAATGCGACATTGATCCGGGAGAATGGGCACAGCTCAAGCACAATCTTATTGAAATCATTGACGAAGAAACAGATAGCCTCCGCTTCTACTATTTAGGATCAAACTGGAAGCGACGAGTTGAGCATGTTGGGGCAAAGCCTGCGATGGATCTTGATGGGCCTCTTGTTTTTTGACAACTCAAGAGGCTTGCGCCAACCCCAAGCACACATGAAATCCCTGGGGGGTTGGCGTTTTTGAAACATCCTGTTAAATCAAATAATTAGCTTGCTGGTCATTTTACTTTTCCTTTTTTCCCTGTGTCAAAAACGCAGGTTGGCGGAAACGCCCCTCGGAAGCCTTGTATACCGGGGGTTTTAGACCGCCGCAGTCGCTCCCTCCACGGGAGCGTGGATTGAAACGCGGG
>NZ_FUYA01000002.1:0-41531 GCF_900167065.1 Desulfobaculum bizertense DSM 18034 | reverse complement strand
CAGGGACTCGAACCCCGAACCAATGGATTAAGAGTCCACTGCTCTACCAATTGAGCCAATGACCCACGTTTCGGTGACGGCGTACCGTCGAAGCGGGTTTGCTTTTGCACCTTAGGCAAAAACTTGTCAACAACTTTTTTTCTACTTAATGTTGAAACATGAAAAAAATCCACCTTTCCCGAAAGTTCTGGTTGGTGCTGAATATAGCTCTTGTAGCGTGCGCGCTAATGACTCAGATAGCCTACGCCAACCCCGTCAACCAACACTGGGAGCTGTACCGTTCGGACACCCCGACACGTGGCGGCTACCTCGCAGTGCTGTGGGTCACACCTCAAAAAGAGGCCCATCTCTACGGCAATCCTCCGGGTGACACAGGACTTCCGACGACACTTTCCGTCACACTTAATGGTGAAGAAAAAAAAACGGCATACCCTCCGGGCAAGGCTGAGCCTGACACCTTTGAACCGAATAAAACCATTTTTGCTTACGAGACAGAAACACCGCTGTTCGTCCCGCTGATGCCAGGCGAACTCCAAAACAAAGAGGCAACCCTCAACGGCACACTCAAAGGCCTGCTGTGCACAAAAACAAGCTGCATGCCCATACAGATGCCGACAGCTTTTGAAGCGGGAAAGGCAAAAGGCGAAACACTCAAAAGCGCAGAAAGCCAACCATGGTGGAGAGAATACCGTGCCGCTCTATCCATGAGTGATGGCCAGGAAGCACAAAAAAGCCACGCAACAGACCTACACGAAACACAAGGGTTTAACCCTCAGTTTACCCCCCAATACTTCGCACCGGGCTTTGAAGTTACAGGACTTGGAAAAGCACTGCTTCTGGCCTTTATTGCGGGCTTTATCCTCAACTTCATGCCCTGCGTGCTGCCTGTTATCAGCCTGAAGATTTCAGCACTTCTTGGCGGCGCACAAGAAGAAGACGAAAAAAAACGAATCCATACATTCCGGGAACATAACGTCTTCTTTTCTCTGGGCATCTTGCTGTACTTTGTTTTCCTCGCAGGAATACTGAGTAGCCTTGGCCTTGCGTGGGGGCAAATTTTCCAAAAGCCATACCTCGTGATTGGTATCACAGCACTCATCTTTGCACTGTCACTCTCGCTGTTTGGCCTGTTTAATCTCCCAGTCATTGACCTCAAGACCTCAGGCACAAGCAAATCACCACGAATGCAGGCCCTGTTTACAGGCATTCTGGCAACGCTGCTGGCAACGCCATGCAGTGGCCCATTCCTTGGCGGCGTTCTGGGCTGGGTGCTGGCACAGCCACCACTCATTGTTGCTCTTGTTTTTGTCTTCATCGGACTTGGTATGTCCTCTCCATTCCTTGCAATGGCCATTTTCCCAAGCCTTGCCAAACGCTTCCCCAAACCGGGGCGCTGGTGTGGCTACCTCGAACAGGGCGTCGGGCTCTTCCTGCTGGCAACCTGCGTGTACCTGCTGAGTATCATCCCGCAAAGCCTGCTCATCCCGGCAATGGCATTCATGTGGGTCATCGCACTTGCCGCATGGATATGGGGCCAGTGGACCTCGCTGTCACAAAGCGCACTGAAACGCTGGAGCATCCGGGCCGCAGCTGCCGCACTTGTTGTCGCGGCCTGGCCTCTCCTCATGCAGGCAGATGCTCCCGAACCGTGGGCAGAATTCCAGGCAACACAGTTTGAAGAGTTGCTTGGCAAGGAACCGATCATCCTTGACTTTAGCGCGGCGTGGTGCACGAACTGCAAGGCACTCAAAAAGACAACACTCACTCCGGACAAACTCCAAAAGTGGTCCAAAGAATATCGGGCCAAACTGATTCAGGTTGACCTGACCGACCACAACCCTGACGGCATGAAACTTCTGAATGCTCTGGGGAGCCAGAGTATCCCGGTTGTTGCCATCTTCCCGAAAGGAGACCGGTCAAAACAGCCGCTGGTGCTCCGCGACCTGTTCACCAGTTCCCAAATGGAACAGGCACTTGCGAGCCACCTCAAAAAGTAGACATCAAAAAAAAGCCCCGAGCCAAACGCCCGGGGCTTTTTTTACTCTGTAATGCACAAAATATCTGTACAGTCTCCTGTGAGGCTCACCGCCCCATCTGCCTTGACTTCAAACGTGTTTTCTATGCCAACCATTCCAATGCTGGGGATACCGATCTTGGGTTCAACGGCAATGACCATCCCCTCTTCGAGCGGACGGCGAACTTTCTTGGCAAGCGGCGGGAATTCGTCAATGACCAGCCCAATACCATGCCCCAAAAAACGCACCTGATTCTGACCAACACCCATATAGCCATCTGCAAAGCCTTCCTGCTTGGCCCACTCCAGAGTATGCAAATATAAATCCTCAGGGAGCGCACCGGGTCGCATGCTCTCAGCAGTCCAGTTCTGAACCTTCACGCAAAACTCATGCGCTTTCTGAACATCCGCAGGAATCTCGTCAGGAGTTCCGGCAAAATATACCTGCGTCCGGTCTGTCTGATACCCAGCCAAACAAAAGCCAATGTCACAGGAAAGAATCTGTCCCTTTTCCCATACGGAATCTGCACTGCCCATAAATGGTGCTGAGGGATGCCCCCCTTTGAGACCGAGTGGCCCATTAAACGTGCTGGGATAGTTGCCATTGTCTCCAGCAGCAATGTGACCAAAAAACATTTCTTCGCCAAAGTTGCCCATGCGGGTTGGTCCCATGTGCCCAAGCTCAAGGAAAACGTCCCATGCAATGCGGGAAATTTCCTGCTCGGACATGCCGGGCCGTATAGCCCGAGGCAAAACATCAGTCAGAGCCAAAGCATGCTGCTGACCACAACGACGCTGCCGCTCAAGTTCCCACGGAGTTTTGACAGAACGGGCCAAAGAAATCACATGGTCCGCAGCGACACAGCGAGCGCCTTCCAGAGAGGAAGCAAGACGCTCGCCCATCGCCCACGGCAGGACGCCCATATCCACACCGATAACGCCAGTCATCGGCACTCCGCACGTCGCAGCAATGCCCTGAATGTCGCGATACGAACGATACGGGAGTTTGTGCGTAACAGTCGATTCCATCTCTGCCCGCTCCAGCCCCCGGCGAACCATAAGCACGGCTTCACCATTCTTTGGGAGCCACACCAGCCCATTCACCCAGCTTCCTGTCAGCCAGTACCCCGTCAGCCGCGAGCTGACCAAAAGTCCGCTGGCATCAGGAAGCAGTTCAGAAAGAAGAGTACGGCACCGCGACCAGCGTCGCTCCAGTTCCTCACGAGGGATAATGTCTATAGCTTCAAACATAACTGCTCCTTGCCTGGGAAAAAAATTGCCAGTCCTACTGCAAAATGTTTACAAAAAATCTTTCGCGCACCTCAGCGCGGTACCTGACTTGCCATGCCAGAGCGCACCGAGTATAGAAGCGCTCCGTCCTGTGGAGAGTTCCATACCAAAACACCGACTCTCTCGGGAAACGACTTTCGAACCCACAAGAGGAACAGAGACATATGAACTTTGAATGGCTGCTCAAAGCCCGTGATTACCTTCGTATCGCGTCCCACAGCTCCGGGACCCTGAAAATCAAGGTGAATCCTGCGATTCTCAGCTCCCCAGAATTTTCCAAACTTCCGAAGTTTGACGAAATGCCAAAGGGCGTTGATGACGTGAAGGTCAGCATATTTACGCAAACCATCACCATCCGCTATCAGCCAGATGTCATTCCTTCTGCTCTTCTGGATGAGCTGTTTACAGCAGACGAAGAGCGCGGCTCCGCAATTTTGGCCGATCTCCAGACCCGCCTTGGCGTGAGCTTTGCCTAATGAATCAGAATATATCAAGGGTCTGTTCCGGCCCTTGATATCCTTGAATATTTCACTATCATCCTCGAAATGTTCAAGCTTTTTCATCCTTCCAAGATTTCATCAAGTCTCGGCGCTGCCGCTCTCGCAGCCCTTCTTTCTTTGACAGGTTGCGCCTCTGGCGACAACATTCTGCTCAAACGTATTGCCGTGGATGGCGACCGCCATGCCGCTCAGCAGCTGGCACAAAAAAAGACCACCCGGTACATCAACAATCCTCAGGCCCTCAAATCTGACATCCAGAGCTTCCAACGACGTGTCGCAGCGTTCCGCTCCCATGTTGATAAAGTGTGGGGCCGCAAGCAGCGCAAAGAATCCAACCGCAAGACCTACGTCAAATACTCTGACGGCTACCGGGCGCGTTCTGTTGTTACCTTTGACAGCGGCACGGTCACGGTCCAGAGCGTGGACAGCAAAAATCCCAAACTGAGTTTGGAAAACGCCCTTGTTGGAACCCTGCTCGCTCCGGCAGATCCTCGCAACGTCGATCTTTTCTCTGACAAACAGGTTGAGTTCAAGGGAGAACCCTTCCTGTATAATCAGGTTAAGGACCGGGACGGCAAGGCCATCCGCTGGCAGTGGCGAGCCAGACGCTTCGCCCGCTACCTCGTTGCGACCAAAATGCGGACAAGCAGACTCAGCACAGGCCAGACAGTCCACAGCGTCAGCTTTCCACTGCAAAGCAACCATATGGATGTGCGTGCTCATAAATATGCTGACATCGTCAACGAACAGAGCCGCCGTTTCAATGTGGACCGCAGCCTCATCTATGCGGTTATCAAAACCGAAAGCAACTTCAACCCCTTTGCGGTCAGCCACATCCCGGCCTTTGGTCTGATGCAGATCGTCCCGCGCAGTGCCGGGGTTGAGGTCCGGCGCAATCTCACAGGGTCCAAGACCCCGCCAACAAAAAGTTTTCTGTTCAATGCCAGAAACAACATTACCTATGGCACCGCGTACCTGCACATTCTGGACACAAGCCACCTTGCCAAAGTGCGCAACCCACAGACTCGAGAGTACTGCGTTATTGCAGCATACAACACGGGAGCAGGCAACGTGTTCCGTACTTTTAGCCGCAACAGAAATGATGCAGCACAGCGCATCAATGCCATGAGTCCTTCACAGGTCTATGCAAAGCTGAAATCGGATTTGCCCTACGCTGAAACACGCAGATACATACAGAAAGTTCTCAGCGCCAAAAAAGAATTCTCTGGCGCATAACTAGAGGGCAGGCAAAAGACATATCATGGTTGTGCCCGTTTCTTCGCTGGTCTGGTAGCGGATATCATTCCCCATCTCCAACGCGATGAGGCGGGCACAATACGCTCCAAAACCTGTGCCCGAATTCTTGCCAAAGGTCACAAACTTCTCAAAAAGTGATTCCCGAACAGGGACAGGCACGACGCCATCGTTGTGAATCGACAGCCTGACGAAATCCCCTTCATTCTCCAGAGCCACCTGCACGACCCCACCAGAGCCTGAGGCTTCGACAGCGTTACGCACCAGATGGTAAAACATCGCCCAAAACAGGAGTTTCTCTCCCCGCACGGGCTGGCTGCACTCTGGACCTGCCGGAATGCCATTATACAAAACCTTGATCTCAACGTCGTGTGAGCCTGTCACGTTGCGCAACTCAAACAGCACTTCCCGCAGAATGGAAAAGACATCGTGCGTTTCCTTTTCCATTCGGTACGTGCCCCGCTCCATACGATAAACCGCAAGAGAAAGGTTAATCATGTTGAGCATGGTGTTGCCGGAATGCTCAATAAGCCGCAGGTTCTCCCGCTGGTCAGGAGAGAACGCCTCATCCTCGGCCATAAAATTCGACAACCCGACAATAGCATTCAGCGGGGACTTGAGATCATGGCGCGTGATGCGTTCAATTTCTTCCCGCAGGGCCTCAGACGACTTGCGCTCGGAAATATCCAGCTCAAAGCCAAAGGTCGACACAATCTGCCCGGCCGCATTCTTGGCAATCCGCACACTCCTGCTCACCCAAAAAGACTCACCATTGCACCGGCGCACAAGGCACTCAAAATCCCGGACAATATCTTCCTCCATGAGTCGACGCCGGAGCACGCCTCGCTGTTCTGCATCCACAATCAGTTCACAGGGATCAGCAACCCGAAGCTCCATGTCCTCTGCATCCTGATAGCCATACATACGCACAAGGCGCTCATTGACGTGCTCCAGCCGTCCTTCCTCGCCTGTCTGATAGATTCCCACAGGCGCAGACTGAAACAGCGTCTCAAAACGACTCTGCGCACGTTTCCGCTCTTCCCACGACTTCATGCCAGAGGTTTTATCCTCGCAGTACAAAATCACTTCGTCATATGAAGCCGGGATAAAATAAAACTTCATGCGCAGATGGCGCGCAGGTTGAGTTCTGGTCGGATAATTCAGGTTCTGATGAAGGGAAATATTTTCACGAGCAGCACGTTCGAGCATCCCTGAAAGTTCAGGCAGATCGACAAAAATGGTCCGGATATCCTCACCCAAAAAGCGCTGAATTTCTGGGCCAAAAAAGTGCTGGGCCGCAGCATTTACCTCGTCCAAACAAAAAAGGCCATCGGCGTTGCGACGCCAGATAGCCATCGGGAAGGGACAGGCGGAGAAAAACAGACTCACGGACTTTTCTGGTGCTCGCGAGACCTGCTCTTCTGGCTCACGTTCGAGGGGGACAGAAGCGGCTTCTGCAACAGGAACAGCCCCCGTAGCCCTCTCAGGCATGGAGATCAGTTCACCCTGCGTCATCTGCATCTTTTTCCCCACGAAGCCCTCTCTTCGTCCAAATGTCGTTTTTTGAGGCTTTTAGAATATCACGCCACTGGCGAGAGAACAAGATATGCAGGAATGGTAAGCCCTTCGTCGAATTGACGACAAAAAAGGTCGGGCTTTCGGGTGCTTAAAAAAAAGCGAAGCCCTCTAAGGGCTTCGCCACATTGTGTCGATAAGAAAAACCCGTGTCAGGGCTTACTCCATCAGAGTATAATCCATGCGCCGACGGCACGGCACAAAGCCAGCCGATTCCACGAGGGAACGCAGCTTGGATTCTGGCAGGCGGAAATGCACACCAGCAGCAGCCACGACATTTTCTTCGATCATGGTGGACCCAAAATCGTTGGCACCCCAGAACAGGGCAAGCTGACCAATAAGTGGTCCCTGCGTAACCCAAGAAGCCTGCACGTTGTCGATGTTGTCGAGGTACAGACGGGACAGAGCCAGCGTTTTGAGGTAGGTTTCACTCGAAGCCTCAGGTCGGGGCAAACGGGTGTGTTCAGGCTGGAAGGTCCACGGAATAAACGCGGTAAAGCCACCGGTTTCATCCTGCAGGGAACGAATCCGGTCCAGATGCTCAATGCGTTCTTCAAGGGTTTCGCCTTCGCCAAGCATCATGGTTGCGGTCGTACGCAGGCCCAGTCCGTGGGCATCGCGCATGACTTCAAGCCACTGGTCAGCCGTTGCCTTGCGCGGAGAAACATCACTACGCACACGGTCGACCAGAATTTCTGCACCGCCACCGGGAATGGAATCAAGACCAGCGGCAACCAGACGGCGCATAACTTCAACGTGTCCAAGGCCACTTTCCTGACCCCAGTACCAAATTTCGGACGGGGAGAAGCCATGAATGGCAACTGAGGGGAATTTCTCTTTCAGGAAAGAGAGCATGTCTTCATAGAAGGCAAGATCAAGATCAGGGTTCATGCCACCCTGCAAAAGAATCTGATAGCCACCAAGCTCGACGGTTTCGCGAACTTTGTCGGCCAGCACATCCTTGGACAGGACATAGCCACCCTCATCACCGGGTGCACGGAAAAACGCGCAGAACTTGCAGCCAGACATGCACACATTGGTATAATTAATATTCCGGTCCACAATGTAGGTCACGCGTCGGTCAGGATGCAGTTCCATCCGCCGTGCATGTGCCATGCGGCCCAGACTAAAAACCGATTCCTCGGTCAGCAGCTTCAGAGCTGCTTCGGGAGTCAAACGCTCCGACATGAGATTCACCCCTTTTGGGTTGCTTGACGATTACAGCAAATTTACGGACAACAAGGCCCGGATGCGGCTCACAATGGCCCATCCCCGAATATTTCGCAACCACGGAGCTGCCAATGCTACTGTCAGACGATACAGTCAGGGAACTTCTGGCCAAGGTCAACACCATCGCCATCATCGGCGCAAAAGATGTTGAAGGACAACCGGTTAACATGGTCGGCCGCTATCTTATTGATGCTGGCTTTACGGTGATTCCGGTGCATCCCAAACGCAAAAATGTGTGGGGACTGACCACCTATCAGAGCATAACAGACATTCCCGAACGCATTGACTGCGTTGACGTGTTTCGGGCACCTGCATACTGCCCGGGCCATGCCAAAGAATGTCTGGCCCTTTCCGAAGCGCCCCTGCTGTTCTGGATGCAGTCTGGCATCAGCAGTCTGGAAGCTCAGACGTTGCTTAACCAAACCTCGACCGCGGTGGTAGAAGATCGCTGCCTCATGGTTGAGCACAGGAGACTTTTTGGATGACCCAGACTATTTCGGCCTTTGAATGCAAGATGTGTGGCCACTGCTGCAAGGGTGAAGGTGGCATCATCATGGCAGCCAAAGACCAGAAGCGTCTTGCCGAGTTCCTCGGACTCGAGCTGGACGAGATGCGCAGCAGTTATACAGAAGAAAAAAGTGGCAAAATTCGTCTCATCACTGGCGACGACGGCTACTGTATTTTTTTCAAACAGGGAAAAGGCTGCGGAGTGCACCCCGGTCGTCCCGACATTTGCCGCGCATGGCCCTTCTTTAAGGGCAATCTCATCGACGAAACAAGCTGGGAAATGGTACAGGAATACTGTCCTGGCATTTGCGCAGAGGCCGGGCACAAAGAATTTCAGCGACAGGGGCTTGAATATCTTCGCTCTCTCGAAATTGAGGAAGCCGAAGACACCCCGGAAGCCCTGACCCACGTCCTCAAAACTCTCTAACTCTCTTTTCTGGAGGTCCTGTGAACGTCCGCGACTGTTACGCCTTTCTGAAGCTTCCCGCAGGAGCGACTCTGGAACAGGTCAAAAAGGCTTATCGCAAACGGGCCTTTGAACTGCATCCAGACCTCAATCCCAACAACGAACAGGCTGCACGGGACTTCCAAAAACTCAATGAGGCGTATGTCATTCTGACAGAGGCCCTGTCCTCTGAGCCTTCGGGTTCCTCACGCCAGCGCAAAAGCAGCGCAGGTACAGGAAAACCCCGCGCTTCTGCCAGACAGGCAAGCCAGCGCTATCAAAAACAGTCCAGCGCACGCAGCGAACAGGCACGCCCCCGTCCGGGCCAGAAGCAGGAAGCCGAACCAACTGGCGGCTTTTCTTTTGGCAAAGAAGAAGTGCTGCAAAATGTCCTCAAGGACCCCTTCGCACGAAAAGTTTTTGAAGATATTTATCGGGAAATCAAAAAGACACAGGGTGGAGCTGGTTTTGCCACATCCGAAGGCAAAACAAAAAGCGTCAACCTGAACGTTGCTGGCGCCCAGATGAACATTCAGGTCTCTGGTGGTCCCATTCAGGGCATCAAAAACTGGTTCCGCAAGCAGATGAACGACGAACAGACCATTCGTCTGCTGCCAAGCCAGATGATCCCCGGGAGCCTTGTGCGCCTGTCTATTCGACAGGGCCTGTCAGGCAAGCCTGTGACCATAGAAGTCGCCCTGCCCCCAGACTTTTCTCCGGGCAAAGCGCTCCGCCTCAAAGGGCTTGGAAGAAAACTTGGCCCATTCGCAGGAGACCTTTTTTTGCGGATTGTTTCTGCGTGATGAAAAACACCATAGATTCAGTTGGGATAGTCACTCTTTCTCAAAAAAATTGAAAAAAAGTTTGAAATCCCGTCTGTTCCGTGCGAGTGAAGCAGCGGCTGTGCCCCAAAGGACTTGGGGGAGCCAAATCATTATGAAGACCGAGTGAAGGAGTATAAAATGGCAGAAACAATTGATGAAATTACGATTAATTGGGAAGACGAAGACGGCCGTCTTGTTGTGAAGGAACTGAAGAAAGAAGTTCTGACCAAGGGTTCTTGGACCACGATTGTCTTCATGTATCAAGAGATGGATAAAAGGACTGAAGAGTACAAGGCTCCCAAAATTCGTGTCGGCCGCTACCAGAAGCGTGGAGGCCATTACACCCTTCAGTCTAAGTTCAACATTTCTTCTGCCAAACAGGCAAGCCAGCTTGCTGAGATTCTCTCTGGCTGGCTCCCTGAAATGGAACAAATGTAGAAATCCGGTCCGCAGACGGATTCACTGCGAATCTAGTATTCGTCGTGGTTCCGCTGAGGATTTGGATGTGGCTCCCAGAATTCACAGGAACCGCATGCCTCTGTATGGCATTCTGCATTTCCGCTGCTTTTGGTCCCAACAGGACGGTAGCGGCAAGTCCCTTCGACTTCACAAAGAATATCCTTCCCTTTGGGAGGGAGCCAGTACAAACATCTGGCACACAGTTTTCTCATTTTTCCCCCGTATTCCGATGGACCGCTCACTCTGGGCGGTCCTTTTTTTATTCCTTAAAACGCCTTGTCCAAAAAGAGATGGGAAAAGTATCCCAGCACTGCGGCGACGTAATAGGGCACCATTGGCTGCCAGTCCATCGCCAAAAAAAACACCGGAAACAAGATGATGGGCAGCGGCACAAGAAGCATGGCCCACCAGGTATGCGTCCATCCTCGGTGATGATCCAAAGCCGGGAACATGGCTACAAGTCCCAGAATCGCGGCCCAGTGATATTTTCCAAACCACATCAGGGCGAGATCGACCACCACCAAAATTGAATAGAACCATCGCTGCCCTTTGGAGTCCGTATCCACATCAGGAAACAGAGACATAAGCACGCAGATGGAAAACAGTGCCAAACCTTCTGGAAGATTCGGTTTCAGAGCCACAGGAAGAGCAAGGCAGGCAATGAGCAGGCTTCCGCCAGCAGTAGCCGCACCTCCTGTGAGATGTTCTTTATATCCGGGCACGAATTCACCTCAGAATGAGTCACAAATATAAACAGACGTACGTTCGGCGTCGTAGCTCGTGCGGCCGTTACCACATCACACGAAAGGAAAAGCTGTACTCCTCACCCTGAACAAGTTCAAGAGTGTCAGCACGCTTCCAGTTCTTCATGAAAGACTGATACCCAAGATAAATTTCACGATCAAGGGGTTTGGAAATAAAGAAATTAATCACACAAACATAAAAAAAAGCCCGGTATAAAACCGGGCCTTTAGCGTCAGAGTGCAGGAAACTAGAGAACATCCTCGCTGGAATCCAGCTGGTCAATCTGTTCCTTAATAGCACGCTGGAGTTCCTCGGGAAGGCCCTCCATTTCAACATTCAGGAAGCCTCGAACAATCGTCGACGTTGCTTCGTCTTCGTCCAGTCCGCGGGCCTGAAGGTATTCAATTTCTTCCTGTGCAATTTTGCCCACAGCAGCTTCGTGGGACAGCTCAACGCCTTCCAGATACCCATCGAGTTCCGGAATGGCATGGATGCGGCCATCGCCCAGAATGAGGCCCTTACACTCCAGATGACCACGGGCAGGAACGTCCTTTGCGCAAATGCGACCGGGAGCGACAATAGTTCCGCCAGTTGTCAGCGTACGGGAAATAATCTCACCGCGAGTGTCTGGTGCGTTCAGGTTCAGCACACCACCAGAGCTGAGGTAGGAGCCTTTGGGAGCAACCAGAACAGAGTTCAGACGTGCACGGGCACCACGACCATTCAGATCGATAACCGGGGCGCTCTGGAGATTGCCCACAGGTGACATCAGCACGTAATTGTTCTGAAACTCGCCGCCCTCTTCCACCACGCCGTGGGTACGGGGTCGAACAACGACCTCTTCACCCCAGTTGTGGATCATGGTGAAAGTCAGCTTGGCGTTCTTGCCAATATAAAATTCAGAAATGCCAAGATGGGCCGCAGCTTCGGTTGCGCTGGAAACAGCACAGCCCGTAATCAGGTGCAGCTCGGCATCGTCTTCGACAATCACGAGGTTATGGACATTCTGTCCAACACCGTGGCCCTTCATGAACAGGCAGGACTGCACAGGCTGGGCAATCTTGACGCCTTTCTTGACTCGAACAAAGTAGCCACCGTGCAGGTTCTTGAATGCCTCACGAGTGAATTCATCTTTTTCCGGGTCAATAAGCTTCCAGAAATAGTCAGGCAGGCCATCGAACTTCTTGAGAGCGTCCTTGATGTCCATCAGCTCCAGTCCTTCCTGATGGGAAGTACAGTGGATGCTGCCATGGTTCATATGCAGGTAGCTGCCAGCACGCTCATCGTCGTTAACGTCAACGCCAGCCATAACAAGGCGCTTCTTGTCCGCCTCATCCAGATTGCGCAGATCAACGAGAGAACCGTTTTCGCCACCTTCAAAACTATATTCAGACAGATTTACGTCTTTCATTTTCAACTCCGTCAGGCGTTGTCGTTATTTGCTCAGGCAGCGCACGCATTCTTTGTAGCCGTACTTGCCGATGTGCTCCAGAATATCTCTGGGACGGCCTTCACAGCACAGATGCCCGTTAAACATCACCTGACCACGGTCTGCGTTGATGTAGTCAAGGATGTAGCCTGTATGGGTGATGATAAGACCAGAAGTCTTGTGACGTGCCCGCTGTTCCTTCATGGATTTCTGCGGATGAGGAGCCACAAAGCCGTCGAGCAGCTTTCTGGCGCTCTTGCCAATCAGAGCCATATTTTCAAGGTCAACGCCAGACTCTGGCTCGTCAAAAAGGACGAGGTCAGGAGCCTGTGCCATAAGCTGCAACAGCTCGGAGCGTTTGATTTCACCACCGGAGAAACCGGCGTTAATGTCTCGATCAAGAAAATGGTCAAAATTCACACGCTCTGCGAGATCATCGACAGAAGCGTGACCATTCTGGCCATGCTTACCACAAAGCTCCACGAGGCTTCGGGTCGAAACGCCATGAATCGTCGGGGGGCGCTGGAACGACATGCCAATACCCAGACGGGCCCGTTCGTGAATCGGAGCATATGTAATGTCGTGCCCCTTAAATATAATACGGCCACCGGTAACAGTATAGTTGCCAAAACCCATGAGGGTCATGAGCAGCGTCGTTTTACCAGAGCCGTTTGGGCCGAACAGGATAAACGTCTCGCCCTCGGCGATGTGCAGATCGAGGCCATTGAGCACCTCGCGCTCGCCGATTTTTACGTGGAGGTCTTCTATTTTCAGCATATCGCGGTTCCTTTAGGTGTTTTCTCGCCCCCATCCCACGTCAGGAGCGGACTAAATTCATAATCAGAATCTGAAAAAAGTCCACTCTAGGATGTGCCCCGGCGGCTAATGGCGAAAGCCTGGAACCGAACGCGGATCTGCGTCTGGAAGACGGCAAAAATAGCAACGCCCTTTTTGCCGGAAAAGTGGCAGGAGTATAAGCCCGGCAAGGAATCCCCCGGCATGTGCCCACCACGCAATGCCACCGCTTTTGGCGGCAACAAACGAGGCCACGCCAGAGACAAACTGGGTCAGGAACCAAATACCCAAATAAATAATTGCCGGAATTTCGACGATAAAAGGAATGATTATTATAGGAATGACAGTCAGCACCCTCGAATGAGGATACAAAAGGAAGTACGCCCCCATTACTCCGGCAATGGCGCCACTGGCACCCACCACCGGGATGTTTGAGGACAGGTTAAAGACCATATGCACGACAAGAGCTGCAAGCCCACTCAGGATATAGAAGGCCAAAAAACGCCACGGCCCCATCACATCCTCAATATTGTCTGCAAATATCCACAGCGTCCACATATTGATAATGAAATGCAGCCAGCTCCCATGCAGGAACATATAGGTCAAAAAAGCCCAGTACCCGTCCGGGGGGTAGCCCATCTGGGCGGCGAGTGCCACATCCGAAAAGCGGAGTGGCACCACGCCAAAAATATGAAAGACAAGTGCCATATCCCGCTCGCTCAGGTTCACCGTCAACAAAAACACTATCGTATTCAGCAGGATGATTCCATACACTGCATACGGTACGTGCACACGGGGAACACTATCGCGAATGGGAAACATACCTTAGGCACTCCAGAGTTTTTCGAACCTTGCCTGCAAGACGCGTTTTTGCTCGGCACGCCGGGCAGCAAGCCGCTCACACAGTGCTGCGGCCTGAGTCTGCAAATCCTCCAGCGTTCCTGAATTCTCCACTATTTCATCACAGCGGGCAAGCTTGTCTTCAGCTTTCCACTGCCATGACTCCACCGTGGCAATAGTTTCATCATCCCAGCCCCGGGCGACAAGGCGCTGCCGGCGCTGGTCTTCATCACAGCGCACGCCAACAACAAGATCAACCCAACCCTGCTCTTTCCACTGGCCTTCGATCAAAAGCGGGACCTCGGCAACAGCACAGGGCTTGGCTGCGTGCTCCGCAAAAAACTCTTTTGCCGCATGCTCAACAAGTGGATGAACAATAGCCTGAAGCTCTTTGCGGAAAACCTCAGAGTCTTTCATCGCCGCGAACAGCTCTCTCTTTGCCACACACTCGCCCTCAGGGGCAAAGCGCTCACCAAAGCGCTGGCGAATGAGTGTCCATGCGTCGCCTCCGGCTTCATACTGAGCCACAACTTCGGCATCAGCGCTAAACACAGGGCATCCACAATGCTCAAGGCATGCATTCAGGGCAGATTTACCGCATCCCGGCATACCTATTACGCCAATTCTCTGAACCTGCTGTCCAAGGTGCAGAAGCAGTCGCTGGAAATCCTCTGGCGGAGCCTGTTTCCAGTCCATCAGCTTACCCGTTTTGGGGTGCGTCAGGCTCAGGTGCCACGCGTGGAGCATCTGGCGTGGAGCCAGCTCCTCAGCATTTCCAACCTTGCGGCACCATTCTTTGTGCAGGCGTGCGCCATAAACCTGATCGCCAAGGAGCGGATGCCCGATATGCGCCATATGCACACGGATCTGGTGCGTCCGGCCTGTAAAAATTTTCACCCGCACAAGGCTCGCGCTCTCGTCTGGGCTTGTCCAAAGAACCCGCCATGCACTTCTGGCTTCCCGTCCGCCCTTTTCCATGACAGCCATCTTGGTCTTATGCTTGGGATCACGACCAATTGGAGCCGTAATTTCACCCTCTTTTTGCCCGGTCGTGCACTGCGGCACGCCATGCACGAGAGCCAAATACTCTTTATGGATACGGCGCTCGGCAAAGTCCTCTGCCACAGCAAGCCGAGTTGCCTCATCCAGAGCAACCACCATAATTCCAGACGTATCCTTGTCGATGCGGTGGACAATGCCCGGACGTTCGCCTTCCATTTCGCCAAGCTTGGGGTAGCGGGACAACATGCGCTGCACAAGGGTATTGGTGCGCTGTGATGGTGCGGGATGCACTGTCAGGCCTGCCTCTTTATTCACCACCACGAGCTGTTCATCTTCATAGTGGATTTCCAGAGCACCCTCTTCTGGCGTCAACACGCCATTGTCCAGCTCCACAGCGCACTCGACCTGTTCTCCACCAGAAAGTTTCAGCTTAGGCTGTTTTACTTGTGTCCCATCGACTGTCACTTTTCCAGCCTTAATCAGCTGCTGGATTTTGGAGCGGGACAGCCCCTGATCCTTGAACTCACCAGAAAGGTACACATCCAGACGGCTGCCTGCCATTGCATGCGGCACAAGAGCACTCCACAGTCCAGATTCACTGGAGTCTGTGGAAAAATTCGTATTTGTCATGAAATTTTCGATATTGAAGGTGTATGAGACTACGGCATAAACGCTTGCCCAAGCGCAAACAGCTCATCGTAGGACATGCCTTCGCGCAGTCCTCGCGCCAGCTCAGCCGTCATTTTCAGTTTGAGTGCTGCGTCTTCCACAAGACCGTTTCGACGCAGGTCCAGACAGGTTTTTATGAAACTCCGGTCAAAGCCATCTCCAAGCATGGAAATGCCCTCCCGGAAAAAAATGCTTCGGGAACTTTCCGAAAGCGATGCAAAGTCATGGCTTCCCTCATGGCGAAGCCAAAATACATAAAACATCAGCTTTACAAGAAGCTGGTCCGCCGGAGTACTATCATCAATGGTCACAGTAAAGCCCTGCACACCACCATCTCGTGCCTTGCGCACCATCTCCAGCGCCATCTTGGAAATTCTGTCTTCAGGAATACGGGTTGAAGGGAAATATGCACTCATCCGCATAAGGGACTTTCGAGGATTTTCCCCTGCAGACATAGAGAGAAGTGCCTCAGAGATCATTCCGTAGCGGTGTCTCAGACTCCGAAGAACAGTCTCCGCCTTGCTCCGCGCAAGACGCAAAAACTGCTCATCGCTCAGCCCGTTGAACGCCGACGTCAGGACGTATTTGATATACGTCTCGTCTGTGCGCTCGGCCTCCTCTCGCGCTACCTTTGCAGAAACTTTGTTGCCCATAACCTTCCGCAAGGAAAGCCAATACGCAGCAATCCCCTCCAAAGGCATCTCTGTTACAGCCACTTTCGACGCGGTTTCAGAACTCACATTGCCCTCTTTCTGGATTTTTCCCTCTCTCCCAGTACAATGAACATATCTCATTTTATACCAAAAAAGAACCGCTCACCCATGAAAGATATTTTCTCTTCCAAGCCAATGCTTGATTGATACTGCAATTTAAGGCAAAAAGAATCACGCTTGATTTTCTACAAATACTCAGATTTTACAGGACATGTGTCATGTCGACCTCTGCACAAGAAGAAGCACAGCACACTCTTCCAGACGATATTTATCAAATACTCCCCGGAACACAGTTCGTGCTGGAAACCAAAAGCTACCCCGAACGTTTCGCAACGCGTTTCATAGGTGGCTTACGCGGCCAGTACTTTCTCTGCAAAACCCCGTCAATTGCAGAATATCCCACAGCTCTGGAAAGACTTTACAAGGGCGAAGAACTCATCGTTCGCTTCCTCTCCCGAGGCAAGGCATGGGCCTTCGCGTCCAAAGTCCTCGGCCGCATCGCAAAACCACAGCCCCTCCTCTTCCTCGAATTCCCCAAAGCCGTGGACTCCTACAACCTCAGGAGCAGCAAGCGCATCGTCTGTTATTTCCCCGTCACCGCACTCATTAACGGCGCAAGCCCCGACGGCGTCATTCTCGACCTGAGCGAAACAGGATGCCGACTCACCGCCCCCGTCAGCGTTACCGACCTTCACATCGGAGACCAAATCGGCATCGACTGCCCCGTCTTTAAGGCTACAGGAAAAAACCGCATCATCGCTAAAATCCAACGCATTACACAGGCAAACGGAACTCCAGAACTCGGCCTCGCCTTCGAAGACATCCACCCCCAAATCCACGAAGAAATCCTGCACTACATCCAGCACTCTGAACGCATCTCTGTAAACCGTACGTAGTTAAAGTGAGATGTGTGCGGAGGAGGGGGGAAGAGAACCGGGGCCAGCCCCGGACCCCGCGTAAGGGAATGATTCCCTTACGTATCCTCAGCGAGTTTGAATTCCCTCCACGCTTCGCGTGAATGAAATTCAAACTTGGGTGAGAAGGCGTAAAAAAAGTCTTTCTCTTTTGCGAGTTCGCCACCATTTTCTTTCTGAACGCAAGCGTTCAGAAAGAAAGGATTGGAGCACAAAGAAAAAGAACACACGGGACGCCCACTAGCTCAAAAAAAAATACGGCTGATGGAGAGGAAAGCGAAGCTTTCCTCTCCATCAGCCGTATTTTTTTTTGAGCGATAGCGGGATTCCCAAGGGCCTCGTCCTTGGGCGGGGTCAAGGGGCAGCGCCCCTTGCAGGGTTTGGGACAGCGTCCCAATACAACACAACACCAGCCCACCCCACATGCGCCCTTGCTATCCCCATAGCCCTAACTAACGCTGCGCTAAAGCCTCAAGATGGGCACGAGCGGGAGCGAGAGCGGCACGAATAGCCGGGTCATCGGGGAGCGGTTGTGCAAGGTCGTCCCAGTTCTTGCGCTGTAAGACACACTGCGCCGTGAAGGGGAAATTCATGTCATAAACCCAACTTAACATGAGCAGCCGAAAATCGTGTAAACTGCGCATCCTGGTGTAGGCGCCGAGATGCCCTGTACGAAGCATCTCAAGCAGATCGTCACTCCACTCTGGAATGTTAGAAAGGCCAAGAGTGACAACGGGGTTCGGCGGAGCATCAGGGGCGAGATGGGCAATCATAACCTCAAGAATATCAAGCTTGTCGGCATCGCGAACGACACGCAGGGCAAAGTCCATATCTTTGGGTAAATGAGGGGGAATCTCACGCCGGTTGTGAAGCGCGACAGCGACCTGAATAACTTTGCGCCAGTGCTCAGGGATGTCGCGTAGAAAGCCCGTTGCTTTTAATGTCCGAAAACCGAGACGCCCATGATTGGTAGACTTTGGATCAGCAAAAGTCTTCCACGTCCTGTACTGGGGAAAGCGCCCAATATCGTGATAAAGGGCACCAAGATGAGTTGCCCGAAGACAGTCTGGGGATCGACCACACTCCCCTTCAACACTTTTCGTAATCTGCTGTGCCCAGTGAAGAACGCGAAAGGTGTGATCTCGTTTGAGGTCGTAATTTTCCTTGTCGAGAGGGACATCAGACTGAAAATTTGAGACAAAGTCCAAAAACAATGCCTTGTGCTGCTCAAGCTCCATGCTCTTCATTCTCAATACGCTCCAGTTCTGCCGAATACTCATCTGCACGAATTTCACCGCGCTTCCAGCGCCGCTGTAAATCCTTACGCTCAGCCTTGTGCCGCTTGCGCATGGCTATGTGCTCTGTACCAAAATCCCGAGGGCGCAAAATTCCCTTGGGTCCAAACAAAAATCGTAAAAAAAGGACAACGGCGACACTCATGCCTGCGGCGATCAAAACACCAAGCCCCATAATTGGCTTTTTCTCGCCAATCTGCGCAGCCATGCACAGACGAGGAAAGAGAAAGGGAAGACAAAGCGCCGCAGCAAAAAATCTTTTCATGCACACTCCAAAAATGAAAATCCTTTTGAACCAGTGAGAAAGGAGGGTACGCTGTCTCGGAAGTGCTTACAACTCCCCAGCAAATATTGCATCACAAATAAAAATCAATTACACATTTCAGTACGTTTATCATTTACAGAAATGAGGGAGGACCCATGCGTTTTTTAATTGTTGATGACGACTTCGACAGCCGCAGGCTCATGCAGAAAATTCTGTATCCGTATGGATACTGTGATGTTGCAGTAGATGGCGAGGAAGCTGTGGAAGCATTTAAGCGTTCCTTGACGAGTAACGAACCGTATGACCTCATTTGCCTGGACATTATAATGCCGAATGTTGACGGCCAGCAGGCATTGCGAGAAATTCGAGAGATTGAAACAGAACACGATGTTCCTCTGGAAAAGCGAACAAAAACCATCATGATTTCTGCCCTTGATGACACAAAGGAACTTCATGACGCCTTTTTCCTTGGCGAGGCCACCTCGTATATCGTGAAGCCAATCCGTAAGAAAACGCTACTGGATGAGATCCGCAATCTCGGCATCCAGATTCAGGAGCGAAAAGCGTAGCTTCAAAACATTTTCTCCAAAAGAGTCACAAGAACAAGCCCTTACAGTATTTACTAAACTTTTTGACGCGTGTTCTTGCATACTCGGAGAAGCCCCTCCCCGCCCCACGTCCCCAGTCGTAAAGACGCGTTACAGGCCGCCTTGCTATTGCGAAGCGGCCTGCAAAAGTATATCCCCATGAGTGGCAGTACTCACTGCATTGCACAAGACAAATACAACGACATAAACCCGTTCTCCGGCCATCATCGGCCCACGGCCACGGCCGGGACACAGAATCAAGGAGACAGGACAGTGATTCCCCAGGATCTGCTCTACAGTAAGTCACACGAATGGGCGCGCATTGACGGTGAATTTGCCTATGTTGGCATCACACACTTTGCGCAGGAACAGCTTGGAGACCTGACCTACGTTGAGTTGCCAGAAATTGGCGACACGTTTGATGCAGGTGCAGAGATGGGTTCTGTTGAATCCGTCAAGGCCGCGAGCGAAATCTACGCCCCGGTTTCCGGTGAAGTTGTTGAAATCAACGAATCTCTTGAAGACGCCCCCGAAAAAGTCAATCAGTCCCCATACGAAGAAGGTTGGCTGGTCAAGATCAAACTTGCCGCACAGCCCGAGGGCCTGATGAACGCCGCAGACTACGAAAAAAACGCCGTATCCTGTCACTAGCTAGCCCTTTTTTAAGGAGTCATACCAATGCCCTACATTCCTCATACTCCTGAGGAGACACGGCAGATGCTTGACACCATTGGGGTCAGCGACATTGATGCTCTTTTTGCGGACATCGCCCCGGCGCTTCGTCCCAAGAGCTTCAATCTCCCCGATGGTCTGAGCGAAATGGAAGTCATGGCCCACATCGAACGACTGGCGGAAAAGAACGTCGTTGATGTTGTCAGCTTCCTTGGCGCGGGATTCTATGACCACCATATCCCGGCCGCTGTCGACACCCTGACTAACCGTGGTGAATTTGCCACGGCCTACACCCCCTACCAGCCAGAAGCCTCACAGGGCACCCTGCAGGCTATCTTCGAATATCAAACAGCCATCTCCCGCCTCTTCGACATGGAGTGCGTTAATGCCTCGGTGTACGATGGCGGTTCTGCCATCTTTGAAGCCATGATGATGGGCGTCCGGGCGACCAAGCGTAAAAAGCTGGTCATCAGCGAAGCCCTGTCCCCGATTTATCGCATCATGCTGGCGTCATATACCAAAAATCTCAAACTTGATCTGGTCACCGTGCCTCACCGCGACGGGTCAACAGACCTCGACGCACTTAAGGCCGCTGTAGACTCAGAAACCGCTGCTGTTGTTGTGCAGAATCCCAACTTCTTCGGTAACGTCAATGACTTCACCGAACTGTTTGACCATGCACGCTCCGTCAAGGCAAAAAGTGTTATCTCTGTGTATCCGGTCATGCAGAGCATCCTCAAAACACCCGGTGAAATGGGCGCAGACATCGCAGTGGCCGAAGGCCAGAGCCTTGGCATGCCTCTGTCATTTGGCGGCCCATACCTCGGCATCATGACCTGCACCAAAAAAATGGTGCGCCAGATGCCCGGCCGAATCGTTGGCCGCACCGTGGATACCGAAGGCCGTACAGGCTACGTGCTGACCCTTCAGGCCCGCGAGCAACACATCCGCCGCCAGCGCGCCACGTCAAACATCTGCTCGAACCAGTCTCTGTGCGCCCTGCGCGCCCTTGCCTACATGAGCCTTCTTGGTCCCTGCGGCATGCAGCGCGTTGCAGAAAAAAGCATGGAAAATGCACAGTACGCTGCACAGCGACTCACAGAGATTCCCGGCATCAGTTTGCTGACAGATGCCCCGTTCTGCAATGAATTCGCGATCAGGCTCCCCATTCCGGCCTATGAGCTGGTTGACCAGCTCACTGAACGCGGCTTTGTCCCCGGCTTCCCTCTGGGCCGCTACTTCAAGGGGCTGGAAAACTGCCTGCTGGTCGCCTGCACAGAAAAACATTCCCGTCAGGATCTTGGTATCCTTGCTGAAATGGTTGGAGGTGTGATTCGATGAAAACGCTCTTCGCCAAATCAGTCCCCGGCAGAAAAGGTGTGTGCCTAAACGAGCCACAGCTCAAGGCCGCAGATGTTCTGCCCAAGTCAATGATGCGCCAAAGCCCGGCCCAGCTCCCAGAACTCAGTGAGCTGGACGTGGTCCGCCACTTCACCCGGCTTTCGCACCTGAACTACAGCGTCGACGGCAATTTCTACCCGCTTGGCTCCTGCACAATGAAATATAATCCCAAATTCATTGAGCAGGCCGCAGCACTTCCGGGCTTCACCCGACTGCACCCCCTCATGGCCCAGCTCAAGGGAGCAGGCCACTTCACACAGGGCGCTCTTGCCGTCATGTATGATCTCGAGAGCCTGCTTTGCGAAATCACGGGCATGGCCGCCTACACCCTTCACCCAATGGCAGGCGCACATGGCGAGCTGACCGGGGCAATGCTTATTGCTGCGTACCATGCGGACAAGGGCAACACGAACAAGACCAAAGTCATCATCCCGGACTCTGCGCACGGCACAAATCCCGCATCAGCACACCTTGCGGGCTTTGACATTGTTTCTATCGAATCCCGTGACGGCATGGTTGACCCCGAAGCCCTTCGCGAGGCTTTGGACGATGATGTCGCCGCAGTTATGCTGACCTGCCCCAACACTCTTGGCCTTTTTGAAAAACATCTCCCGGAAATCGTCGAGATGATCCACGAAAAGGACGCCCTGCTCTATTATGACGGGGCAAACATGAATGCCATCATGGGCAAAATGCGCGTGGGTGATGCAGGCTTTGACGTTGTTCACCTGAATCTGCACAAAACCTTTGCCACGCCACACGGCGGCGGTGGTCCGGGTTCTGGCCCGGTTGGTGTTTCGCCACGGCTCAAACCCTACCTGCCAGTCTCCCGCGTCAAGAAACTCGAAGATGGCCGCTTTGTTCTCGACTACGACCATCCCAAGAGTATCGGCTACATGGCGCCGTTCTATGGCAACTTTGGCGTTTACCTCAAAGCCTACGCGTACATTCTTCGCCTTGGCGGAGCAGGCCTGACCCGCGCGAGTGAAAATGCCGTTCTGGCAGCAAACTACATCCGCGCACGCGTCAGCTCTCTCCTTGAGGTCCCGCACAACGACATTTGCAAACACGAGTTTGTCTGCTCTGTTGTTGGTGATGAACTCAACGGCGTCCGTGCGCTGGACGTTGGCAAGGCGCTTCTGGACAAGGGCTTCCATGCACCCACTGTGTATTTCCCGCTCATTGTCCCAGAGTGCCTCATGATTGAGCCAACAGAAACAGAATCCAAGAGCACCCTCGACGACTTTGTTGATGCCCTCGCCGAGATCATCGAAACAGCAAAAACAGACCCTGAAAGCGTCAAGCATGCGCCTGTGACACTTCCTGTCACCCGACTCGATGAAACGCGTGCCGCACGCAGCATGGAGCTGACAGATGACGTCTGAGCACACAGTGCGCTTTGACCTCGTTGTCATTGGTTCTGGTCCCGGTGGCGAAGCCTGCGCCAAGCGCGCAGCACAAAATGGACTTTCCGTCGCCATTGTGGAACGTCGAGAACTCGGCGGCACCTGCCTGAATCGTGGCTGCATTCCTACAAAGCTCTTTCTGGGAGCAACAGAGTGCATTCATGAGCTGGCAGCACAGTCCAAATTCAAGCTGCTTTCTGGCAGTATTCAGCCAAATCTCCCAGCGCTTCAAAAACGCAAAGAGCAGGTGCTGAATGGATCGCGTCAGGGACTACGCAAGAGCTTCGAACAGCTTGGGATTGCCCTTTTTGAAGGCAGTGCCCACATACACGACGCGTCACATATCGACGTTCAGCTTAGCGATGGCCCGCAAGCCATTGAGTTTGGAAACCTGGTGCTTGCTACGGGTTCGGCTCCGAGTGCATTCCCGGGGCTGGAGCCAGACGGCGAGCGGATTCTTGACTCTGACGGGATTCTGGACCTGACGGAAATTCCCGAAAGCCTGATTCTTGTTGGCGGCGGCGTTATTGGTCTGGAGCTTGGCCGTTTCTTTTCCCGCCTTGGAACAAAAATCACGGTCGTCGAAGCTCTTGATCGTCTGGCGCCCTTTGAGGACCCAGACGTAAGCAAGACCATTGCGCAACTTTGCAAACGCGAAAAATGGAAGCTTCTTCTTGGCAAACGGGTGCAGTCACTCAGGAGCACTGCCGAGCATGCAGAACTCACGCTGGAATCTGGCGAAGAGCTTACGGCAGACCGTGTGCTTGTCGCCACAGGCCGAGGCCCTGTCTTTGACGGGCTAGGGCTGGAAGAATCCGCCTGCACGCAAGACAGCCGTGGCTTTATTCAGGTTGACGAGTATCTCAAGGCCGCAGCAGGTATCTACGCCATTGGCGATCTGAATGGGCAGGCGTTACTCGCTCATGCGGCTTCGCATCAGGGGCAGTATGTTGCAGACATCATCGCAGGCAAAACATCTGCGCCTTATTCCTCCGGGCCAATGCCGTGGTGCATTTATGGAGCACCAGAAAGCATTCGGGTAGGAAAAATGGCAGAAGACATGCGTGCAGAGGGTCTGTCCCCTGTGGTTTCCCAGTATGCACTGGCGGCAAACCCCATTGCGCAGGCACACGCACTGGCTCAGGGCTTTATCAAAATACTCTGGAATGATGGAAAGATATGTGGGGTAACGGCTGTCGGGCATGGCGTGTCGCATCTCATAACGCAGGCGACACTCATGGTCAGCGAAAGCTGGACTCTCGCCGACGCTCACCGTATCATATGGGCTCACCCCACACTGGATGAAGCGCTTTTGCATGCCATCCTTGCGGATCAAACCGCAGTGTGATTCACGCCCAACACTGAACATCAGCGGGTCGGCTCCCTTGGGTGCCGACCCGTTTTTTATGGAACCCGTTTATGGATATTGAACCGATTGTTGTTGAAGCAGGCCCCTTTCAGTCCATCCAGCGCATCATCTTGGCCTCTGGCTCCCCCCGACGCTGCGAAATGCTGGAATCCATCGGCCTTGATTTTGAAATCATTCCCGCCCCAGACGAGTGCGAGCCAGAACCCGAAGACCACGAAACACCAGAAGAATTTGCCGTTCGTGCCGCGCTCGCCAAAGCAGACGCCGTTCACAAGGCGAACAAAGACGCCATCGTTATTGGCTGCGACACCATTGTAACTCTCGATGACGAGATCATGGGCAAGCCCAGCGGCACAACAGATGCCATGATGATGCTCTCCAAGCTTGTGGACAACACACATCACGTCATTTCAGGCTGCGCGGTCTATCACCCCAGCTCTCCCCGTCCTGAATGTTTTTCCGTCTCCACGGAAGTCACAATGGGACCACAGCCCCTTGAAGTCCTCTTTAGCTACATCGAAACAGGCGAGCCTATGGACAAGGCCGGAAGCTACGCCATTCAGGGCAAAGGCGGCTTTCTCATTGAGTCCATCAGCGGCTCGTACAACAATGTCGTGGGTCTGCCCCTTGCCCGACTTGTGCAATGCCTCCAGACAATCCGGGCCATTCGCCCCCGCGCAATGATGACACGATAGACACCAAGCCCTGCCTGTCAGGGCTTTTTTTGTGGTATACCGCATGGCAATCGCAATACATTGAACGCTTGCCAAAATTTTTCTTCGGTCCTATCCCTTCCATAGGCTTCTCTAAAATACACAGAGGAAAGACCATGTCTCACACCACTGCGACAGATAAAATTTCTAAGGCAATAGCCACGCTCGGCCCGGTTGGCTTTTTACCCAAAGCTCCCGGCACCTGGGGATCTGCGGTCGCCATCATCGCCGCCCCTTTTCTCCTTCTGCCCTATTCGCCCCTTGTCCGCTGCATCATCATCGCCCTCGTCTTCGTTCTTGGCGGACTTGCCGCAGACAGGGCAGAACGACTGCTCGGCCAGAAAGACCCCGGCTGCATTATCATTGACGAAGTCGCTGGTCAGTGGCTCGTTTTCGCATTTTTCCCCATCATGACGTCCTGGCAAATCCTTTTTGGATTTTTGGCGTTTCGCTTTTTCGACATCCTCAAGCCCTGGCCCGTCAAAGCTGCTGAATCATGGCTTCCTGGGGGCTTTGGCA
Organism: Desulfobaculum bizertense DSM 18034; assembly: GCF_900167065.1. Classification (NCBI taxonomy): domain Bacteria; kingdom Pseudomonadati; phylum Thermodesulfobacteriota; class Desulfovibrionia; order Desulfovibrionales; family Desulfovibrionaceae; genus Desulfobaculum; species Desulfobaculum bizertense. The sequence continues at coordinate 16,100 of NZ_FUYA01000002.1, read as the reverse complement.
TCATGATCGACGACATAATTGCCGGACTCTACGGCGCTCTCTGCCTTTTTGGTGCCCGATTTCTTTATTTAGAGTATATCTCCCAAATGTTTCGTTAATTCTTGCCGATAAGAATATTTTACGGCACACTGTTCTTATCAGGAATCACTCTTATTATCTGACCCATTTCGGGCCACAATGCTGAACAGGGAAGGAACATGATCCAGAAAACCCCGTCGCTTGTTTGCGGAATCCTTAGCCTCATTGCAGCCCTAGGGATTTGCATTGCTGCACAGCTTGCAGCCTCACCATTTGTTTTGACGGTGCTCGGCCTTGTCGCAGCCATCTTTGCCGCCACAGCCCTTTTCTTTGCACAGCAACACGGCTTTGCCCCGCAGGAAGCCATTGCGCACAGGCTCGGGAGGCAACGTATCGGGCAGAGCCTCGAAGGCTCCCTTGATATCCTGCTTCAGGAAAAAAAAGACATCGTCAAAAAAAATGACAGACTGAGCAAAGAACTTTCCAGCATTGAGCAGCGCACCCGGCAGTCCATTCAGGAATCCGCACAGGCTTCCAAAATGGCCGAGGAAACCCGCAAAGCAGAAATGAGCGAAACTGCTGCCAAGCTCACCCTCGTGGTCGACAGCACAGCAGAAGCAACTCACGTCATCACGGATCTGACTGACAGCATCAGCACTGGTGCCGCCACCCAGCGTGAGCGCATGCACGAGACCTCTACCGCTATGGTCGAAATGTCCGCAGCCGTTACAGACATCTCTCGCAACACCCACGAAACCGCCGCTAACGTTGAAAATACCAAGCAGCAGGCTGAGGAAGGCACCAAGGTCGTCACCCGTGCCCAGGATGCCATCCTTCAGGTTGAAGGCATTACCAGCGAACTCAAGGGGCTGATGCACGGCCTTGGTGAGCAGGCTCAGGGCATTGGACAGGTTATTGATGTTATTAACGACATTGCTGACCAGACCAACCTCCTCGCCCTGAATGCCGCCATTGAAGCCGCCCGCGCAGGTGAGGCTGGTCGTGGTTTTGCCGTTGTTGCCGACGAAGTCAGAAAACTCGCCGAAAAAACAATGGCCGCCACAAAAGAAGTCGGCGTCTCCATCGCTGGCATTCAGCAGGCCGCTCAGGCCAACGTCAACCGCATGGATGATGCCGCCGACCTCGTAAACAGTGCAGCAGAGCTTTCCCGTGAATCCGGCAACGCCGTCAGCACCATCACGTCTCTCGCCGAAGAGAACCTCAGCATGATTCAGGCCATTGCCGCCGCTGCCGAGGAACAGGCGCAGACCATGTCGGAAATCAACAACGCCGTCGGCGAAGTTAACGACGTTGCCGACTCCATTGCCCACGGTATTACTGACGCCGCGCGCTCCGCTCACGAGCTGTCTGACATGAACGTCAACCTCCAGCATCTCGTGCAGGACCTGAACTCCATCTCTGCCGACACCCTGTTCAACTGGACTCACGAGCTTGCTACCGGCGTCAATGAGTTAGACTCACAGCACAAGCAGCTCATTAACCTGATTAACACCCTCTATCGCGGCATGAAAAACGGCCACGGCAGAGACGTTATTCAAAAAATTCTTACTGAACTCCTCGACTACACCGTCTATCACTTCGGGACCGAAGAAAAGTATTTCGACAAGTTCGGCTACGCCGACACCGCAAGCCACAAGCGCATTCACAAGCAGTTCACAGACAAGGTCAAGCAGTTCGCCCAGCAGTATTCCTCCGGGCAGGCTGATGTCTCTACCGACATCATGAACTTCCTTCGCGACTGGCTCGTCGGTCACATCAAAGGCACTGACAAAAAATACGCCCCATTTATGCGCCAGAATGGCGTACGCTAGGAGCATGGGGGAGGAAGATTGGGGGCCAGCCCCCAACCCCCCGCGTAAGGGAATGATTCCCTTACGTATCCTCAACGAGTTTGAATTCCATCCACGCTTCGCGTGAATGAAATTCAAACTTGATGAAAATAACGTCGAGAGCCTCTTTCTCTTCTGCGAGTTGCCACCATTTTCTTTCTGAACGCAAGCGTTCAGAAAGAAAGGGAGGTTCGAACAAGGCAAAAAAACACGCATTCGGGAAACGCCCACTAGCTCAAAAAAGACGGCTGATGGAGAGGAAAGCATAGCTTTCATCCCATTCAGCCGTCTTTTTTGAGCGATAGCGGGATTCCCAAGGGCCTCGTCCTTGGGCGGGGTCAAGGGGCAGCGCCCCTTGCAGAGTTTGGGACAGCGTCCCAATACAACACCAAACTGCGCCCCCAAACTCACCTACGCCATAAAAAAACGCCGCTCAGCGTTCGCTGAGCGGCGTTTTTTAAAAAGGGGCAAACCGAGTCGCTTACTTGAAGAGTTTGAACTCATCGCGACGGTTTTTAGCCCAAGCGGCTTCGTTGTCGGCGTCGACAGCGGGGCGCTCTTCACCAAAGGAAACGATCTTCAGGTTAGAAGACGGCACGCCAAGCATAACGAGGAACTCGTATGCAGCGCGGGCGCGGCGTTCACCGAGGGCGAGGTTGTACTCTTCGGTACCGCGGTTATCGCAGTGACCTTCGATGAGCATCTTCCACTCGGAGTGAGCCTTCAGTGCTTCGGCCTTGGTTTTGAGAACGTCTTTTGCTTCAGCGTCGAGGTCGAACTTGTCGAAACCGAAGTAAATTCTGTTCTGGGTAATTTCCTGCTCAGCGGCGGCCATAGCCTGACGCTGCTGGTCAGCGAGGTCCTGCTCGCTCAGGCCATTGCTATTCTGGGAATCAGTAGCAACAGCGGCATTTTCACCAGCCTGGGTACCAGGCTCGGTGCTCATCTGGTTTTTTGCACAACCAGTGAGGGCCATAAAAGCAACCAGCAATCCAACAACCAGGAGTCTCATTCTCATTTCATCCTCCTCAATCAGCTTCAGAAACTTCTTGAATCACACTTGCGAAAATCCACAGTCAAGCAAGGTACTGGCTTCCTTTATCTTCTACTGGGATTACTTCGCATTAATACGAAAGGCAATGTCAGCTCAACTCTTTTCTTTCATACCTGCCGCCAGTTGCGGGCATAAAACATGTACTAACGAGACCTTGGGCCGAAAGCGGGCTGTGTTGCATCCCCATTTCCAGTTGGAATGCGTTTTGGTTCAGCACCATGTCGCGTTGTCAAATATAACTGATACTTCCCGGAGCGATTAGACGCAAAGCAAATAAAATACCCATCCGGGGAGAATGCAGGTTCTTCGTCACTTCCGGGGCCAAAGGTCAGCTGCCTTTCGCGTCCGGTGTCGATTTCGTGGACAAAAATCCGATGACCTTCGTCAGTACGCCGAGAAAAGACAACCATCTTCCCATCAGGGCTGAGCGACGGACTTGTATTATACTTCCCATCGTACGTAACGCGAGAAATTTTACCCGTAGCCATGTCCCGAGTGAAAATATGTGGGTTGCCAAAGCGGTCTGAGGCAAAGGCGAGAGTCTTGCCATCGGCGGAAAAATCAGGAGAAACGTCAATCGCCCAGTTCTGGACGAGCGTTTTTTTAATTCGGGTCAAATCCCGGGTCAGCTCAAAAATTTCCATGTTGCCGCGAGTGAGGGCAATGACAACATTCCCCTGACTGGTAAAGGCGGTGCCTCCGATCGTTGTACCGGGAACCTTGCTCATGAAAATTCTGTTGTTCCGCGAATCCCATAAGCCAAGCGTGTGCTCATGATTGCTGTGATGGGCAAAGGCGAGAAAGCGACCATCAGGAGACCATGAGGGGCTGCTGCTTGCGCCGTCCATAAAGGTCACCTGCCGCAGGTTTCGCCCCTGCGGAGTCACAGTCCAAATATTGCGCTGTCCTTTCTTGCCGCTTGTCTTGGTGAACGCGAGGGTGGAACTAAAGAAGCCACTGCGTCCAGTGAGGGCCTTCATAAACGCCTCACAAAAAAGATCTGCAACACGGGCAACATTGGCCCGGTTTACACCGGCATAGGCCTTGCCGACAAGAAGGCGGGAACCAAAGCTCTCATACACGCGACATTCAAGACGGCTTCCACCAGCCGGATCAGGACGCCACCCAGCGGTCGCGACCATGTCGACCCGACTCACCTGAAAACGGTGAAAGTCAATGTCGTCACGAGTCACACCCTTGAGCTGCGCACCACCGAGAATACTGGATGCGGGGACCACCTGAATAAAAGGCAGGAGGCCGAGATTTTGCTCAACGAGCTGCGAAAAGCTGCGGGCAACATCTGGAGTCGAGCCAGAAAAGATAAACGGCTCGGCAAGGGTCATGTTCACCCGGTTTTGCCCCGGCCCGTTGATGTCGATAGTCATGCTCTGACTGGCAAAGGCTGTACCAGTGAGACAGAGCACGAGACAAAGGACAGTGCAAAGGATGCGAAAACGTTTCATATTACAGCATGTCCTGAAGATTAAAGTTGATCTGGATTTGGCTCACTTTTCCCGGCGGCGGCGGAAGCTGACGCGTTTCCTTGATCGCCTTGGTCACAGAAGAATCAAAATCTGGACGGCCAGAGGTGCTGATAAGCCGAGAATCGACAATCGCGCCAGCAGCGTTGACCTTGAGCACGACTGTCGCGCTCAGCTGTGATTCTACGGGAATTGAGGGGAAGCGCCAATTCTCCTGAATAATCTCTTTGACCTGAGCAGCATAAATTTGTTCCAGCCCGACCTCTACGCCATCGTCAGAATCACCACCGGCCCCAACCGGGCCTTTCTTGGCATCTTCCTTGGCGACAAGACTTCGCAGCGCCGCAAGCTCATTTTCCATTGTCGACTTGCGGTTTTTCTTCTCCAGATGCTCTTTCCACTTGGCATCCTTCTTTGCCTGCTGCAGGGCCTCATTCAGCAACTGCTGGCGGCTCTTCTTGGGCGCGACCTTTTTCTTTGGCGCAGCTTTTTTCTTCGGCTTGGCCTTGGTCACTTTCTTGGCTGGCTTCTTGGTCTCAAGTTTTTTGGGCGGAGCCTTCTTTTTGACAGGCTTCTTGGGCGCCTCTTTCTTGACGATCTTTTTCGGCTTTGGCTTAGGCTTTTCCTCCCGCGAGGCGATCTGCTGCGCAGAGGGATGAACCTCTTTTGGAGCTGGTGCGGGAGCCGCAACAGGTGCCGCCTTAGGACGAGCCGCAGGCTTGGGAGCAGCACGCCGCGGAGCCGGAGTTCCTTTCTTGGGCACCAGCTTCACGAGATCCACATGATAGACAGGGATGTCGAGATTCATCTTTGCTGGTTCTGGAGACGCAACAAAAAGAGCCGCGCAAACGACTGTTGCGTGGATGAGAAAAGAAAAAATCCAGCTAAAAAAACGTATCACTGCGGGGGTACCTAAGACTTCTTTCTGGACGGGTCAGTGTCCGGCTCTGCCACAACACCGAGCCGATCAATGCCCACAGACTTGACCTGTCCCATGACTTCGACAACAACTCCGTAAGGTACGGCTCTGTCTGCTCTCAGGTACAGGAATTTATTTGGCTTTTTTACCAGACGTTCAAGGTGTCCGGCAAGCTGTTCACGTGGCACCTTGTACTCATCGAGATACAGCTCTCCATCCTTGGAAATGGTCAAAACCATGTGATCTTTGCCCTGTGGCAGGGTCTGGACGGTCTGGGTCTGGGGCAGGTCAACCTCAAGCCCCTGCGTCATCATTGGCGCAGTGACCATAAAAATAATCAGCAAAACCAACATGACATCAACAAAGGGCGTCACGTTGATTTCGGCAATAAAGCTGTTCTGTCCGCCAGAATTAAAGCCCATTGTCCATCCCCTTGAGCATGGGGTTTTCTGCTTTAGGAGCTTCTTCACCAGACAGCTCACGCTGCACGGTGTTCAGAAATGCTCCGGTAAAATTCACCAGCTCGCGTTCCACGGTCTGGAGCATCCCCAAAAACACGTTGTAGGCAATGGACGCGGGAATAGCGACAGCAAGACCGACCGCAGTTGCAATCAGAGCCTCAGAAATACCCGGTGCAACAGCAGCAAGCGCCGCCGTCTTCATCTGCCCGATGGAATGGAACGCATGCATAATGCCCCAAACCGTACCAAACAGACCAATAAAAGGAGCCGAGTTACCGCAGGTCGCGAGAAACGGCAAAGAACGGGAGAACTTGCCAAGCTGAGCGCTTACGCCCTGCCGCAATGCACGCCCAAGGTTCTCAATGACAATGGGACTATGAGCTGCATCAAGAAGCTTGACCTTCTCCAGACGCTTCAGCTCGTCCATTGCCATTGTGCCCGCGCCATACAGCGGCGAAGAGTAATCGCGACCAAGGGCGGTCATGGCTTCGGAAAGTGTCTGCGCCATAACAAATTTTGCATAGTCTTTTCTGGCACGAATGCGGGCCTGATTCAGGACCACAATCTTGAAAAGAATCACGCTCCAGCTCATAAGAGACATGCACACCAGCAAAGCCAGGACGCACTTTACGGTAAACGTCGCGTGCCCGAGAATCGCAAAAATACCAGCTTGGGGCATAAAAATATCCTTTGTGAAACTTTCAGTAGCCCAGACACTGCGCCAACAAAAAGACGCTCTCTGAACCTGCTCGTTTCTCTGTATACAAAATCACTGACGATCTTTCGACCGCGTCGGCAGGGGCCTCAAAACCTTTGAAGTTCAAAACTCTTCCCGCCTACGCAAACTTGTATTCCCACACAAATCATTTCACAAGCTTGCACATGCACTTACTGCCGTCTGGCCCGTTCCCGGTTCAGCACCTTCTGGAGAATGCCACGCGCATTTTCTTCTGCTGCTCGGTATTCATCCAAAGAAAGTCCAGCCCCAAGGGCCACAGCTTTTCGCATGTCTTCGCCAACGAGATCTGACGGCGCATGCGCATCATTATTAATGACCAGTTTTGCACCATAGCGGCGGGCAAAGGCCGCAACGTGACCATTTGTCAGGCTGTGTCCTTTTCTGGTCGAAATCTCAAGAGCAACGCCCTTCTCTGCGGCAAGCTGCACTTCTTCGTGCGTAATGAGTCCCGGATGGGCCAAAATATCGACCCCAGCTTCGAGCGCAGCAAGGTTTGTCCCGCGAGCAACTGGCTCGGCAATGGTTTCACCGTGCACGACGACAATCTGGGCACCATGCTCACGCGCACGGTCGGCCACGCGGGAAATCAGCGCGGGCGGTACATGTGTCAGCTCAACGCCACAGAACAGATCAATCTCCATGTACGGAGAATACAGTTCCGTCACCTGCCGCACGGCAGCAAGCACCGTTTCGACATTGGAATCATCAACATGATCTGTCATAGCGAGGGCACGATACCCTGCGACTTTTGCCCGGCGGGCCAGTTCTGCGGGAATGAGTTCGCCATCGCTGAAAACCGTATGCGTATGCAGGTCAATCATCGGACTTCCTTTGCAAGAGCAGGTGAATAGGGACTTACATTTTGTATTTGTTGTCGTCGCCGCTGTACTGCTGGAGAATCGCTTCCCAGGATTCACGGTCTGTATTCGGGGTCAGGCGGGATTCTGCATCCCCAAGCTGCTCCAGAGCAGTCTCGAGCACCTGCTTGCTGACCCACAGGTCACACTTGGCCCGAAGGCTGAGAGAAATAGCGTCTGACGGGCGAGAGTCAACGCGAATTTCTTCTTCCGCAACCTGCAAAACAATCTCGGCAAAATAGGTTCCACGCTCTTCACGAACCAGCTCAACGCGCAAAACCTCGGCGCCAAGCTGGTGAACAAGATTGAGCATCAAATCATGCGTCATGGGCCGCGGCAATGCCACCTTGTTGAGTGCAAGGGAAATTGCCATAGCTTCCGTTGCCCCCACCCAAATCGGCAAGGTCGTATCCTCCTCTACGTCTTTGAGGATAAGCACCGGAACCTGCGCTGTTTCATCCAGCGCCAGACCATACACAGTCATTTTTACCATAGTTCGCCTACAACTTTTCCCGAAAGAGAATGTTTTTTGGCAATTTCAATGCGAACACGCACGAGCTTTCCAGCGAGATCACCGGCAGCCTGTGGCCACGGGAAGTTTACCACTCTACCGTAACGGTCACGCCCACGCCAGGAAATGACGTCGTCGCCGTCCTGCACCTTGCTTCGAGACTCTACGAGGACTTCCGCCTCAGTGCCTTCGCACCTTTTTAGAGCTGCTCTGGTCAGTGTTTCCTGAAGAGTCTGCAATTCAATCAGGCGTTCCCCCTGCACCTTTCGGTCAATCTTGAACGGCATTTTCTCTGCACGGGTGCCGGGGCGATCGGAATAAATAAAGGAGAAACTGGACTCAAAGCCCACTTCTTCGACAGCAGCGAGGGTCTGGCGAAAATCTTCGTCTGTTTCACCGGGGAAACCAACAATGAGGTCCGTGGTCAGAGCAATATCAGGACGCACTTCTTTCAGGCCACGAACGAGGCCCATGTAGCGTTCCATATCATACTTACGCCCCATTGCTTTCAGTATATTATCTGAACCGCACTGCATCGGCAAATGCAGAGACGGACACAGTGCATCCAGACGACCAAAAGCGTCGATGACTTCGGGAGCCAGGTCCTTGGGGTGCGATGTCGTGAAACGCAGGCGAGTCAGGCCATCAATAGCTGCGACCCGCTCCAGAAGCTCGGCAAAACTGGTGCCGTCGCCCTGCTTGTCCAGTCCAAAGCTGTTCACATTCTGACCAAGCAGCGTAATTTCACGCACTCCGCTTTCGACCAGCACTTCGCATTCACGGACAATGTCATCGGCCCGGCGAGAGCGCTGACGTCCGCGGACAAAGGGAACAATGCAGTACGCACAGAAATTGTCGCAGCCCTTCATGATGTTCACAAAGGCCTGTCCCGGAAGATGGGTCACAGCAGCGGATTCAGGATCAACAGCGTCCTGAGAAGGATAGCCATCCTCAAAATCAAGCAGAGCCATACGGCGTTCGCCATCTTCGAGAAGCTCGTCCAGAGCATGCGGCACGCGCCCAACCTGGTCCGTACCAAAGACCAGACGCACAAAGGGGTAGCGCTCCAGAAAATCATTTCCAATCTGCTGGGCGACACAGCCACCAACAGCCACAAAACGGTCTGGGTGCTCTGCGATGTATGCCCGAAGGCGGCCAAGCAGGCTGTACACCTTCTGCTCCGGCTTATCCCGGACGCTACAGGTGTTCACAATGTATACCTCTGCTTCGTCTTCGGAAACTTCGGTCCATCCGCGCACAGTCAGGGCGCGAGCAAGCCACTCGGAATCATGAACATTCATCTGACAGCCAAAGGTCAGAACATGGAAAGTTTTCGTGCTGGTCATATCTGTATTCTTTTCCGGCATATCAGCGCCAGAATGCTGTTGGAAATAATGAAACGGGAATGCAGAAGCTTTCCTGCATCCAAAACAGTTCTGTTTAGGGAAAAGCGGCGCTAAAGGCAAATGCTGGAAGGGGGGAATTTCTCCACGAAGTGCGTGCTCCGTGCAAAAAATCCCCCATAAAGAAATGAATTATACACTATCAGGACTCGTCTTCATCGCAAAAATGATGAGCTTCAACACCTTGCAGCCACTCGCGAACAAAACGGAGTGTACGGCGAAGCGTTTCATCCTTGGAGATAAACTCGTTGTTTATGGTGTATTCAGCCTGTGGACTTTCTTCAAAGACCACATCGACGCCAATGACCTTGCCAAGTCCGGGAAACTCTTTCCCTGTTTCTTTTCGCTCAAGAGCCTTGCGATAGAGGTCTGCCATAACCAGACCTTTTTCACGGCGGTGCTCCCGCTTCATGGCTTCCTCAAGCGAGCACTGGACATGAACTTCGGCAAAATCAGGTATCATTGAACGGGCGTAGTCGCGCATGTCCGCACGGAATGCGGAACCATCCATAACGACATTTTTCCCTTCTCGAGTCAGGGCCGCAGCTTCATCAGCAAAAAGCCGATATGCTTCCTCCCGCTCTTCGTCAGAATATGTCGGTTCCGGGAAATACGCTTTTCGGCGAGCATCCATCTGGAGCCACACCACGCAGTCTCCCTGTATGCTCAGTTTTGCGGCAAGCCCACGGGCAAGATTGGTTTTGCCAGACCCCGGAAGGCCCACAACCCAAATCGCCCAGCCCTGACGCTGTGCTGATGCAGTCTCAGACATTATGCGTTCTCCATGTATCGATTCACATTCTGCCAATCAAAGATATCATCTTGTAATATATTTTCGACGAATCTGAACAGGCCTTTTCGCACCTCAATAGGGTGGTTTGGGTACCACTCAGGAGAAGCCACGACCATTGCCCGAAAAACATAGAATGGAGCAATGACCTTGCAGATTTCCGTGTCTCCGCTGGCCTCGAGGTAGCTTTCCCACAGCGTGGAAAAAAGCGTTGCGAAGGAGCCAGAAAGGTACGGCTTCTTGTAGAGTCCAAAAAGCATATAGTTGAGGGTCATGCAGGCCACGTCGTCAGCAGCCTCGCCCCACTCTCCCCGGCTCCGGTCAAGCACGCGGAAATCCGGGCTGGCGCTTCCTTCCTGCACCAAAATATTCCACGGATGAAAATCTCCATGAACTGCGCAGAGTCTGTCAGTGTGCTGTCGAAGTTTCCAGCGCCATTCTACCAGCTTTTGCTCCAAAGCAACAAAGCGTTCTGGCGGGAAGAATTCATAAGGATAGGGATAGCCATCATCAATGCCGAAAATGCACTCACAATCGCCAACAAGATTACGAACCCGGCGGACGTAAAGGTCTGGGTCCGTATGTTTTTCTGAATGGATGCGTGCCAGCCAGCGGCCAAATTCAGCCGCAAGCGCCACGTCTTCGTCCCGAAGCTCTCCCTCGCGAATCCGATACAGGTCACGGAAATAATCCCGCCCCTGACTCTTTTCACTCAGGACAAAAAATTCCTGCGGATTCTGTACGGCAAAAAGTTTGCCTGCCTGGTCCGCATAGCCCAGTCCAAGCGGCTTCACATGCCGCTCCATGCGTTGCCCGGTGTCATGCTGCATCATCAGGATACGGGCACGATCCCAGTATTCCTGATGCCCGTACCGGTCGCCCTTCATCATGGACAGCACAGCGCTCTTTGACTCACCATTCTTTTCCCAGAACAGCTCCAGTGGCTTGCCGTATCCAAAATCTTTCATCTCCTGCTGATCCAGAGAGCCAAGCTCACCAACGCCGGTAAGCCGAAGCTCAGGACCAAACAGTTGCTGGAGATATTTTTCCACAGCCTCATTCGTCAGTTCAAGCATGAGAGACCATCCTGTGTTGTGCTGGCCGCCACAGGGGCGGCCACCATGTACAGGGCCGATCTCCTTATGCGGGCTAGCGGAAGGAAACCGGTCCAAAATTCTTGGTATAATGCTCCCAGAACGCCTCTTCTGTAAAGACGTGTTCCTGAGTCCCTGTCTTCTCAATGCAATAGCTTGCGCAGCAGGCACCAATGCGGGCGGCCACTTCCAGCTCACAGCCCAGAGAAAGGCCCTTGAGCAGGCCTGCACGGAAGCTGTCGCCTGCACCTGTGGGGTCCACGACCTTCACGCCTTCCAGCGCAGGAACACGGCATTCTCCCTCAGCGCTATGAATCACACAGCCCTTTTCTCCGAGTGTGGTGACAACGTACTGGGTCCGCTCCAAAAGCTGTTCCAGATTCATATCTGTGGCACGCATCACCATTTCAAGCTCATAGTCATTGGAGATAAACATCCAAGAACCCGTCAAGGCCTCCAGCAGCTTCTCACCCGGCAGAGCCGTAATGTTCTGGCCCGGGTCAAAGATATACTTCATGCCCATCTCACGGAACTTACGAGGCAGCTCAATAGTATCAGCATGGTTGCCGGGTGCCACGATGGCGATATCTTTTTCCGGGTCAGCCGAAGCAAAGTCATACTCGCACGGGTAGCCCATTGCGCCGGGGTTAAAGCAGGTGATCTGATTTGCAGCAAGGTCTGTCGTAATGTGGCAGTTTGCGGTCAGGGATTCCGTGACGATGCGGATGCCATCATCATCCAGACCAAGCTTTTTCAAGTGCTCGTCATAGCGGCCAAAGTCATCACGACCAGCAGAGGAAACCAGCACAGGCTTTTCGCCCAGCAGGGCCAGAGTGTAGCCAATATTCCCAGCGGTTCCACCAAAGCGCTCGGTCAGGTCACTTCCCACAAAGCAGACGTTAATCATGTGCAGTTTTTCAGGAATCAGATGGTCCTCGAACTTGCCGGGGAATGCCATAATACGATCGAATGCCAGCGAACCAAAAACAAAAATATTCATGAATGCTCCTCGTGTGTCCTGTGTTCCGTGTCTCGCAAAAGCCCGGCGTGCAAAACCCGACTCTGCCACAGGCTGGTATACTCTTGGGCCCACGACGACAAAGGCTTCCGCATGTGCCAAACGCTCTCGCGTGCTCCACGGCACAGCTTTTCGCCAGTTCCTCGTAGAAAAAGCATTCATGTAGTCAAGAAATTCACGCCTGTAAATTCCTTCTTCCCCCCTGTAAAATTCCCCACCTCTCAACACCACCTTTTCTTTCTCTGCAATTCCATCACAACTGCATTTTTATCTCTCAAGGCAATGTGCACATTCTCTTTTCTTCTTTTTTATTTTTTTTCGTTAACAAATTCATCTTATGATCTCTGTTTTTCCACCCCTCACAACATTCAAATCAAAATCTCTTCTTTTTATTTTTCTTTTTTTCCCGCGTCATCAGCCCCTCAATCACCCCTCAAAAGATCTCATATTCTTTTTTTCAGCGTAAAAAGCGCCTTTCATGAAAAAAATTGCATATGCAGTTTTTCAAAAGAGCACTCATAATCAAGGCTTTTCCTCTTTGCGTCGCTTTTCCCCTCCCCCTGATGCAGAGCTTCTGCATTTTTGGAGCGGCTATTGACCTTAAACGCGTCCACGGGTAAAAATAGCAAGATTTTGCACCACGCATTTTCCTATCAAATTTTCAACATCCAAAATTGCCAAGGAGATACAATGGCTGTTCATGTTGTGGACCACCCGCTGGTCAAGCACAAGCTCGGTCTGCTGCGCCAAAAATCCCTGAGCACAAAAGATTTTCGTGCTCTTTCCAATGAAGTTGCTCGCCTTCTGAGCTACGAAGCCACCAAAGACCTCGAAACCGAGAAGGTGACTATCGACGGCTGGAATGGCGATGTTGAAATCGACAACATCAAGGGCAAAACCCTTACTGTTGTTCCGATTCTCCGCGCGGGTATCGGCATGCTCGACGGCGTGCTCGACATGGTGCCCGGTGCAAAAGTCAGCGTCGTTGGCCTCTTCCGTAACGAAGAGACTCTTGAGCCTGTCGAATACTACGTCAAGCTCGCCAACAACATTCAGGACCGCATGGCTCTTATCCTTGATCCCATGCTCGCAACTGGCGGAACGCTCATCGCCACTGTTGACCTGCTCAAAAAAGCTGGCTGCAAAAACATTCGCGGCATCTTCCTCGTGGCTGCTCCTGAGGGCCTGAAAAAGCTCGAAGAAAAGCACCCCGACGTTGAGGTCTACACTGCAAGTGTTGATGACTGCCTCAACGAGAACGGCTACATCCTGCCTGGTCTGGGTGACGCTGGCGACAAGATTTTCGGCACAAAATAATGTCGATGTTGGTTTCCATCCTTTTTGTGTCAACGAACAACATACGGAGGCATTAAACTCATGGCCGAAACGGATTATTCCTTCCGACTGAGAGACTCCCTTGTGGGAGCCCAAATGCTGTTCGTGGCATTTGGCGCGCTGGTTTTGGTCCCCCTGCTGACGGGACTCGACCCAAACGTTGCTATGTTCACAGCTGGTGCCGGTACCCTGCTCTTTCAGGTCGTCACCAAACGCAAGGTTCCGATTTTCCTTGCATCATCTTTTGCGTTCATCGCTCCAATCATTTACGGTGTGCAGACTTGGGGCATCCCCGCAACTATGAGTGGCCTTGCCGCTGCGGGACTTTTTTATGTCTTCCTTTCCGCAATGATTAAATTCCGCGGAACCCAGATCCTGCATCGAGTGCTTCCCCCCATCGTAACGGGACCTGTTATCATGGTTATCGGCCTGCTCCTCGCCAAGACCGCTGTCTTTATGGCTATCGGCAAAAGCGGAGACGGCTCCATTGAGCTTTTCGCACGCAACGAAGCGCTTATCGTTTCCATGTGTGCCCTCACGACCACGATTCTGGTCTCTCAGCTGGGACGCGGAATTCTGCGACTCATTCCCATTGTCTGCGGAATCGTTGTAGGTTATGCCCTGAGCCTTTACTTTGGTATGGTTGATTTCACGACTGTGCAAAACGCCCCGTGGTTCGCCGTGCCGAACTTCGTTTTCCCAGAATTTAACTGGGAAGCCATCCTGTTCATTGTCCCGGTTGCCATCGCTCCGGCCATTGAGCACTTTGGCGATGTACTCGCTATCTCTTCGGTTACTGGCAAGGATTACATCGAAGAACCCGGTATCCACCGCACCATGCTCGGTGACGGTCTCGCTACCGCTCTCGCATCCTGCCTCGGTGGCCCCCCAAACACCACCTACTCCGAAGTCACTGGCGCAGTCGCTCTGACCAGATCTTTCAACCCCGGCATCATGACTTGGGCCGCTCTCACAGCACTTTGCCTTGCCTTTGTTGGCAAGCTCGGCGCAGTCTTGCAGAGCATCCCGACCCCCGTCATGGGCGGCATCATGGTTCTCCTCTTTGGTACCATCGCCGTCGTCGGTATCAATGCTCTGGTCAAAGCTGGCGAAGATCTGCTCGAACCCCGGAATATGGCCATTGTCGCAGTTATTCTTGTTTTCGGCATTGGCGGCATGAGCTTTGGCTTGTCCAAAGTCACACTCTCCGGCATCGGTCTTTCCGGCGTCATCGGTGTGGTTCTCAACCTCATACTGCCTCGCCCCACCAAGCACTAGGCGGAGACGCATACAATGCAGTTTTATTCGGGTAAAAAAGTTCTCATCACCGGTGGATGTGGCTTTATCGGCTCCAACCTCGCGATTCGGCTGGTTCAGGCCGGTGCAGACGTGACCGTCGTCGACTCCATGATTGAGGAGTATGGCGGAAACCTCTACAACATCGAACCAGTTAAAAATGACATCCATCTCAACATCTCCGATGTTCGCGATCAGGTCTCCATGAAGTACCTCATTCGCAATCAGGAAGTTATTTTTAACCTCGCAGGACAAGTGAGCCACATTGATTCCATGCACGACCCGTTTACGGATCTCGAAATCAATGCAAAAGCTCAGCTCGGCGTGCTCGAAGCCTGTCGCCACGGTAACCGCGATGCCCGCATCGTCCTTACCAGTACCCGACAGATATACGGCAAGCCACACTACATGCCCGTCGATGAAAAGCACCCACTCGACCCCGTTGACGTCAACGGTATCAACTGCATCGCTGGCGAATGGTATCACCTGCTCTACAACAAGGTGTATGGCATTCCGACCTCCGTCCTCAGGCTTACAAATACTTACGGACCTCGGCAGCTCCTGAAGCACAACCGCCAAGGCTTTCTCGGCTGGTTTATCCGGCTCGTGGCAGAAAATAAGCAAATCCAGCTCTACGGCGATGGCCTCCAGCGACGCGACATGAACTATGTCGAAGACGTCGTTGACGCCCTCCTCGTCGCAGGACAGAAGGAACAGGCCGTCGGTCAGGTCTACAACCTCGCTGGCGATGAACCTATCTCCCTCAAAAGCATCTGCGAAAAAATGATCGCCACCGCCAAAAGCGGCTCCTTTAAGCTCGTCCCGTGGCCCGAAGAAAAGAAAAAAATCGACATCGGTGATTTCTACGGCGATTGCTCAAAAATCACCGCCGAACTGGGTTGGAAACCAACAACCACGACAGATCAGGGCTTAGAAAAAACGTTCGAATATTATCGCCCCTGTCTCGATCAGTACATCAAAGACAGCGAGCAGTTCGTCTGCAAACCCTAGCCCCGCATCACTGAAAATCTCGAGGCTATACCCACTCTGGGTATAGCCTCTTTTTTTATGGTGTGGCTGGGGTACGAGACTCCGTCTCGTGCTCTGCAAGGGGCGCGGGGCGGGCGGGTTGTTTGTTTGTTTTATTGGGGCGCTGCCCCAAACCCTGCAAGGGGCTTTGCCCCTTGACCCCACCCAAGGACGAGGCCCTTGGGAATCCCGCTTTCGCCCGAAATAAAAGGGGACCGAAATGTGATGAGAGCTACGCTCTCCTC